>CAJBLC010000084.1 GCA_903953805.1 uncultured Actinomycetes bacterium
AAATAAGGCTTTTGTCGGTTTTTTGATGGCATGGATGAATGGTATCCTTAGCGTCTACCGAAAGGCCACATTGATGTCATTTAAGGTCGGCGAAACCGTTGTATATCCCCATCACGGTGCGCCTCTCATCGAAGCGATTGAGACCCGGACAATCAAGGGCGAAGAGAAGATCTACCTAGTCCTCAACGTGAAGCAAGGGAGCCTCACCGTCCGCGTGCCAGCAGAAAATGTTGATCTCGTAGGCGTCCGCGATGTCGTTGATAGCGCCGGTCTTGACCGCGTATTTAACGTCCTTCGCCAGCCATATACCGAAGAGCCAACAAACTGGTCTCGTCGCTACAAGGCAAATGTTGAGAAGCTCGCCTCCGGCGATGTCATCAAGGTGGCTGAAGTTGTTCGCGATCTTTATCGCCGCGATCTAGATCGTGGTCTATCTGCTGGCGAGAAGCGCATGCTCTCTAAGGCGAAGCAGATTCTGATCTCAGAGCTCGCTCTCGCTGAGCGCACCGATGAAGAGAAGGCCGGCGCAATTCTCGATGAGGTTCTCGCTTCCTAATTAGTGGTGAAGTGAGTCTGCTATGAGTATTGCAGTCATCATTCCCGCTGGCGGTTCAGGTGAACGGCTCGGCGCAAAAGTCCCTAAAGCACTCGTCCAACTGGGTGGTCGCACACTCATCGAACATGCTGTCGCCAATATGGCGCCAATCGCTGATCAGATTATCGTTGCCGCTCCGGCTGGTCTCGAAGGAAAATTCCAAGAGCTTCTCGGCAGCGAAGTAACCGTTGTTACTGGCGGAATCACCCGTACTGAATCAGTCGCGGCAGGACTTCGATTAGTTAGCAAAGATATGAAATTTGTGCTGGTTCACGATGCGGCTCGTGCGTTGGCATCCACTGATTTAGCTCGTCGCGTTATCAAAGAACTCCAATCTGGTGCAGATGCCGTAATCCCAGGACTAAAAGTTTCAGACACGATTAAGCGAGTCAATCTCGATAGTTTTGTCACAAAGACTCCCAACCGAGCCAAATTACGGATCGCACAAACTCCTCAAGGTTTCACTCGTGAAACTCTTGTCATTGCGCATAAAACTCAGAGTGAAGCAACCGATGATGCTGCACTCGTTGAAGAGCTTGAGATTCCTATCAAAGTCATCTTTGGTGAAGACCGCGCTCTGAAGATCACAACACCAGATGATCTGATTCGGGCAGAGCGTTATCTCTTAGGTGATGAACATCGAGAGATGCGTGTAGGTATCGGCACCGATGCACATGCTTTCTCTGCTGATCCATCTCGTCCACTCGCTCTCGCTGGTCTTGAATGGCCTGGTGAAGTTGGTGTCGATGGCCACTCTGATGGCGATGTCGCAGCACATGCAATCTGCGACGCGCTCTTAAGCGCTGCTCAAGCTGGTGATCTTGGATCGAACTTTGGAACATCTCGTCCTGAGTATGCAGGTGCGTCTGGTGCAAAACTCTTGCAAGAGACGCTCGCAATCGTTCATGCTGCTGGGTACTCGATTAATAATGTGGCAGTTCAAATTGTTGGCAATCGTCCAAAGATCGGACCGCGTCGCCAAGAAGCGATTGATGCAATTTCAGAGGCACTTGGCGGTGCACCTGTCTCTATCTCTGCAACAACGACTGATGGCCTGGGCTTTACTGGCGAAGGCAAGGGTCTCTCTGCGATTGCGACGGCTCTGATCACTCGTAACTAGCCGTTAGACTTCTCTAATGACGAGCGAGCTCCACCTCTACGACACTGCAACACGTGTGGTTGATCGGTTTGTACCGATCACACCGGGCAAGGTCGGGATCTATTTGTGTGGCGCTACCGTTCAAGCCCCGCCCCATATTGGCCATATTCGCTCGGGCGTGAACTTCGATATCTTGCGCCGCTGGCTCACCGCCACTGGCTTCGACGTTACCTTCATTCGTAATGTCACCGATATCGATGACAAGATCTTGCATAAGGCTGTACATGAAGAGATTCCTTGGTGGGCAGTGGCGATGAAATATGAGCGGGCATTTACCTTTGCTTACTCATCACTCAATGTTCTGCCACCAACCTATGAACCGCGCGCAACTGGCCATGTCACTCAGATGATTGAGTTGATGGAGCGATTGATTGCCAATGGAAGTGCATATGCACCAGGTAATGGCGATGTCTATCTTGAAGTCCGTAAGTTAAAGCGCTACCTCACGCTATCGAATCAAAAGCTCGATGATCTTCAACCTGCTGAAGATGCTGATCTCACTCACAAGCGAGATCCCCGTGACTTCGCGCTATGGAAGGCAGCGAAGCCGGGCGACCCATCATGGCCAACACCATGGGGACCAGGACGACCTGGTTGGCATTTGGAATGTTCGGCGATGGCACACTCCTATCTCGGCGAGAGCTTTGATATTCATGGTGGTGGACTCGATCTGATCTTCCCGCACCACGAGAATGAGATTGCACAATCTGAAGCAGCAGGCTACGGCTTTGCGAGGCGTTGGATGCACAATGCCTGGGTCACAACATCGGGCGAGAAGATGTCGAAGTCGTTGGGTAATTCCCTTCAGATTCACGAGATTCTCAATAAGGGCGTTCGCGGAATTGAACTCCGCTGGTATTTGGGATCGGCTCACTACCGCTCGATGCTCGAATTCTCCTTTGAATCTCTTGAAGAATCATCTGTGAACTTCCGTCGCATTGAGGCATTCCTCAAGCGCGCAACCGAAGTGATTGGCGCTGCTCCTGAGATCAGGTATTCGCAGAGTTTTGCTGATTCGATGAATGATGATTTAGCAGTACCGGCTGCACTCGCTTCGATCTCTGAAGCAGTACGCCTCGGCAATATCGCACTTACCGCAGGGGATAACGCGGCACTTGCTGGGTATGCCGCTGAAGTCCGCGGTGCGCTCTCGATCTTGGGCTGCGACC
>CAJBLC010000085.1 GCA_903953805.1 uncultured Actinomycetes bacterium
AGTCTTGCCACTTGTGTGGGAGATCTTCAAAGAGTGGCGGACGCGCAAGCATCTTTCGTAGGTTTTTTGGTTGGGCGCTTGGTGGCAGGGACAAACATCTACTCCGTGTAATCAGGATTCTGAGTATCTTGATCTGTTATGAATCAGGTTCCAGAATTTCTACTCCAGAAGAGAAGTGAAGTCTTAGCTATTGCTTCTCGATATGGCATCGATGACATTCGATTTCGCGAGTTCACTCCTACTCCAGAAAATTGTCATTGTGGGGTGCTGAAGTTTTATATCAATAAACCGCAATCATGGAATTTACTCACGATGGCAGCCGAGTTAGATGAGTGCCTTAAAGTCTATGTTTCGGTTTCCAATGGTCAAGCCATGGATAAATGGTACGCAGATGAAATCGCAAGAAGATCAATTCGCTTATGAGTGTATATGAATTCCGAATTAGCTTCTCCTATATTCTATTTTTCATAGAGCGAATCAGAAGAGCTAGAAAAATTGCTTCTTTATCGGGGCCATATGTCAGCAATGTTGCTCTGATGGCTCGGGATTCGATAAGAATGAACCTCATCAGGCTTCATTCTGCAATTGCGCTTAGTGACGACTATAAAGCTCTACGGGAACAGTTTTCTTGGGTTGAATTTAATAAGTTGCGAAATGACTTAGCCCACGAGATTGACGAGCCTTCGGAGGAGATGTCGATGCATGCTGTTGAAATAATTGTTCCCAAGATTGAGGCTTTCGTCCTCAGCGCCTTGGGTGTAGAACCTGCTGCGGGTTAAAGTCCCAAGTCGGTAAGTGAGTACGCGTACTTATATTCCAAGTTGTTCTCGGCGAGTAATGGTGCCGCTCCGCGTTCAACGATGGTTGCGACGCCAACAACGATTGCACCAGCTTCACGCAACGCTTCAACAGCGGTCATGACAGAGCCACCAGTTGTCGATGTATCTTCAACAGCGAGAACGCGACGGCCAACAACGTCTGGGCCTTCGATGCGGCGTTGTAATCCGTGAGCCTTCTCGGCTTTGCGAACGACAAATGCATCGAGCTTGCGGCCCTTTGATGCAGCGACGTGCATCATCGCAGTGGCGACTGGGTCCGCTCCTAAAGTGAGTCCACCGACAGCGTCGAAATCCCAATCCTTTGTAACTTCAAGCATCACTTCGCCAACCAATGGGGCGGCGACTGAGTCGAGCGTGATTCGGCGAAGATCCACGTAGTAATCGGCCTCTTTGCCGGAAGACAAGATGACCTTGCCATGGACAACGGCCTTCTTCAGGATTTCTTCTCTGAGGGTTTCACGTGAATTCATGCCAGAACCTTATCTAATATGGGGATAGGGGGTTACCGTCATGACGTGGCCACAAACCCAGATCGTCTGCCGATTTCTCGGCTGATCAATCGATTTGGCTTCGGTCCAAAGCCGGGGGAATTTAAATCACTGCTCGCCTTAGGTCTCGCGGGTGCGCAGGCAAAGTTATTGACACCTCCGGCAAGTGATGCCGGGCTTTCAAAGGTAGTCGAACCAGATTTTCCTGATCGCGGAAAGTTCCCAACACCTGGCACACCAGAGCGCGTTGCCTTTGAACAGAACCAACGATCAGATCGTTTGAATCTTGAGTTATGGTGGCTCGATCGCATGGTTCTGGCTGATCATGCACTGACAGAGCGCTTCACTTGGTTCTGGCATGGACATTGGGCGACATCACTCGGCAAAGTTGAATATGGCCGGCCAATGAAGATCCAGAACGAGACACTTCGTAAGAATGCACTCGGAAGTTTTAGCGATATGGCGCAAGCGATGGTCATTGACCCGGCCCTTATGTATTGGCTCGATGCTGGATCAAATGTGAAGCAGGCACCGAATGAAAATCTGGCACGAGAGTTGATGGAACTCTTCACACTCGGAGTCGGTCACTACACCGAAGATGATGTGAAGGCTGTTGCACGTGGGTTGACTGGATTTAGCGTTGATCGATCTGCTGCGACTTATACTTTTAACCAAAATAAGCATGATGACTCATCCTTTGCAATTCTTGGTACTACAGGATCATGGAACGCACAATCAATTGTCAGCTTGTTAGTTGCTCGTGACGATAACCGTAAATTTATTACCGATCGTTTGTGGTTCCGATTGATGTCAACTACCACGACAAAACCTGCGGATATTGAAAGCACCTTTAACAATCGACAGATCTTGCCAGCAGTGCAGAAGATCGCTTCCTATGTCTCCAGTGCTGATCCAGGAATCAGTCAGGCCCGATCACCGGTTGAATGGTTCGTCGCAGTATGTCGCGCACTCAAGATCACGCCTTCAACTGCGCAAAATAGAGCGCAGATCACTAACTATTTGGACAAGCTCGGCCAGGTCCCATTTAATCCACCCAATGTTGGGGGCTGGCCATTTGATGAGGCGTGGCTCAATATTGCGTCGACGCAATATCGCATTGGTTTCTTGACCTACTTACTTGGTCAAGCTGATCTCTCACCAATCGCGGGCCTATCCGGTTTACAGATGGAAGAGGCCCTCGCGGATTGGCTCGGTATTTCTGAGTTCAGCACTCGCACGAAGGCTGTTATTCGCTCATCAGGTTTAACGACGGCACAGATTGTGGCGATGGCGATGTGTAGCCCCGAATATGTGGTGAATGGATAACGATGGATACGATCTCACGCCGTAAATTCTTACAGCTCACCGGAATGGGTGCTGCTGGCGCAGCAGCGACTCAACTCTCACTTGCAAGTATTGTTGAAGCAGCACAGACCCGACCAATGCCAACTGGCACACCAATTCTTGTTGTGGTGACTTTGTATGGCGGTAACGATGGTCTGAACACGCTCGTTCCTTACAAAGATCCCATCTACTCAGCATCACGTCCTGGAATCTCATTAACTGCGAAAGATGTCATTCCACTCGGTGTCGATGATCTTGCACTTAACGGCACGATGACTGGCTTTAAAACGCTGTGGGATCGTGGCGAACTCGCAATCATTCGTGGCGTTGGATATCCAGTCCCTGATTACTCACACTTTAGTTCGATGGCCTATTGGCAGACCGCGTCTCCTCATTCATTTGTGAACTCCGGCTGGATCGGTCGCTGGCTCGATACCCAACCACATGATCCCTTTAAGGCAATCGGACTTGGCTCAGTATTGCCACCACTTCTCGCTGGTGTGAAGAACACTGGATCAGTGCTGCCACTTGGTGGACTTGTTGTTCCGAAAGGCATCGTCGCGAAAGAGTTCAAGGCGCTGGGTAAGGCTTCAGCTGATGACTCCCCGCTCCAAGCAGCGGTTTCTGCCTCTTTTGGCGACCTCTTTAACCTCAGCAAGAAGATTGAGCCAGTTCTCGCAAAGCCGGCGCCGGTCCCAGATGATCTGCCATCTGAAATCGGTGGCAACTTTGGATCAGATACATCGCTCTCGCAACAACTCGATATCGTCGCAAAGCTCGTTGCCGCTGGAGCGCCAACAAAGGTCTGGTCGGTATCACTCGGTGGATTCGATACCCATGCTGATGAGGTGAAAGCGCAGAGCGCCTTGATTGGTACCGTCTCAACTGCAATTACAAAATTCTTGTCACAGATCCATGCAACAGATCGCGCCAATGATGTGACTGTCATGGTCTATTCAGAGTTTGGTCGTCGCGTAAAGGCGAATGGCACAAATGGAACTGATCATGGAACCGCGGGTCCTGTCTTCGTCATGGGACAGGGAATCAACGGCGGAAAGTTCTATGGTGATGAACCATCACTTTCTAAACTTGTGAATGGCGATCTCGCAGTCACAACAGATTTCAGAGATGTTTACGGTTCAATGCTCGAAGATGTCTTGGGAACACCGGTCGGTCAGGTCATTCCTAAGTGGTCGAGCAAGATCAATGGGCTAACGCTTAAGGCTTAATCTTGTTTGAAGACCACAATATGGTTGGGATCGCGCTTCGCTAGACCCTTTGGCGGGTTTGCTTCTACCAACGCATTAACTTCGGTACGAAGCTTTGCGACTTCGATCGCCATATTTGCAACAGCGGATTCAAGTTCAATGATGCGTGCAATACCTGCGAGATTGACGCCTTCGCCAACTAACCGCTGAATATTGCGCAATGATGCAATATCGCGCAGTGAGTAACGACGGCCACGACCAGATGCACGACCTGGTGAGACTAAACCTAAACGATCGTATTGGCGCAGAGTTTGTGGGTGCATCCCAGATAGCTCAGCAGCTACGGATATTACGTAGACCGCTTCTTCATCTGTTGGGATGCCATCTGTAGACATTATGCACGTGCCCTTTGCGCTAGATCGGCGCGTAATTTTGCATCATCTTCACGCATAACTTCAGCGAAATCTTCAAGTGCCTTCTTTGCTTTGCCATCAACGCGTTGTGGAACAACGACTTCAATAGTAATAAGCAGGTCGCCAGTGTGATGGTTTCTTGTAATTCCGCGGCCTTTAACGCGCAAGATCTTGCCATTCGGTGTTCCTGGTGCAAGGCGAACCTTTACTTCTTCACCATCAATAGTTGGGACAGCGATATCGGCGCCAAGTGCAGCTTCTGCAAATGTAACGGGGAGAGTCATCAATAGATTCTCTTCATCGCGAGTAAAGACTGGATGTTTGGTGACATGGATAATGACAAATAAATCACCAGGTCCTGCTTGTCCGGGTGCACCGCGACCTTTGAGTTTGATCTTCGATCCATCTTTCACACCAGCAGGTACGCGGGTTGTGATCGTTTCGCGATCTAAGCGAAGGTTGATCTCTGATCCATTGATCGAATCACGGAATGAGATCGTTGCTTCAGTCTGAAGATCAGCGCCTTTACTTGGGCCACGACGGCCGCCGCCAAAGAGAGTCGAGAAGATATCTTGCGGATCTCCACCACCACCAAAAATATCTTGGAAGCCTCCTCCTTGGTACCCACCAGCGCCGCCAGTTGGGCCACCGCGCATGCCACCAGACTTATATAAGTCGCGCATCTCGTTATATTCAGCGCGCTTTTTTGGATCGCTGAGTACTTCGTATGCTTCAGAGACTTCTTTGAAGCGCTCTTCTAACTTCTTATCGCCCTTGGTGGCATCAGGGTGCAACTCTTTTGAGAGCTTGCGGTACTGCTTTTTGATCGTCGCATCGTTATCGGACTTTTTGACGCCAAGGATCGTATACAAATCCTTCTCATATAAATCTTTGGCAGCCATCGATTACTCCGGGTCCGCTACAACAACCATCGCTACGCGTATAACGCGCTCTTTAAAGCGATAACCAGGCTGAAGTACCTTAATAACAGTGGTTTGCGTGACTTCGGCTGAGGTCTCATGGGCGATCGCCTCATGGATATTGGGATCGAATGGATCCTTCTCAGCGCCGAACTTGGTGAGGCCAAGCTTGTCGGTGACCGCGGTGAAGCGATCGGCAACAGCCTTGAAGCCGCCAGTGAGTTCATTGTGCGCAGCAGCGCGATCAAAGTCATCGAGAATCGGAAGAAGGTCAACCAATACCGAAGCGGTTGTGATCTCGTGCGCTGCGAGGCGCTCTTTATCTACCCGCTTACGGTAATTAGAAAAATCTGCCTGCAACCGTTGTAAGTCGTTGGTGAGTACTGCAACTGGATCTTGATCAACAACATCCTGCGCAACATCAC
>CAJBLC010000086.1 GCA_903953805.1 uncultured Actinomycetes bacterium
CATCGCCGGTCCTGGCGTATATATCTGCGACGAATGTATCGATCTCTGTAACGAGATCATCATCGAAGAGCTCCAAGAGAACACAACCCTTGGCCTCACTGAAGTTCCAAAGCCACAAGAGATTTATGAATTCCTCGATCAATATGTTGTGGGTCAAGATCGCGCGAAGAAATCTCTCTCAGTCGCTGTCTACAACCATTACAAGCGCGTTCAATCAGGTGGAATCAAAAAGGAAGATGGCGTCGAACTCGCAAAGTCGAACATCCTCATCCTTGGTCCAACCGGTTGCGGTAAGACCCTTCTCGCTCAGACTCTTGCGCGCATGCTCAATGTTCCGTTCGCAATCGCTGATGCAACAGCACTGACCGAAGCTGGTTATGTCGGAGAAGATGTTGAGAATATTCTTCTGAAGTTGATCCAGGCTGCAGATTTCGATGTGAAGAAGGCTGAAACTGGAATCATCTATATCGATGAGATCGATAAGGTCGCCCGCAAGGCCGAGAATCCATCTATTACTCGCGATGTATCAGGCGAAGGCGTTCAGCAAGCGCTCTTAAAGATCCTTGAAGGCACAACTGCATCTGTTCCACCTCAAGGTGGACGCAAGCACCCACATCAAGAGTTACTTCAAATTGATACAACGAATATTCTCTTCATCGTTGGCGGAGCATTCGCTGGCCTTGAGAAGTTGATTGAGAACCGCAAGGGCAAAGCCGGAGTTGGCTTCAATGCAACACTTCAATCAGCTGCTGAAAAAGAGAACAAGGATTACTTCGGCGAAGTAATGCCAGAAGATCTCTTGAAGTTTGGAATGATCCCTGAATTCATTGGTCGACTTCCGATTCTCACATCAGTTGAGAACCTTGATCGTCCAGCACTTATCGAGATCCTTACTGAGCCAAAGAATGCACTCATCAAGCAATACGAGAAGCTCTTTGACCTTGATGGGATCGAACTCGAATTCACCCCAGATGCACTTGAGAAGATCGCAGATCTTGCAATCAAGCGCGGAACTGGTGCACGTGGACTTCGCGCAATCATGGAAGAGACACTTCTCGCTGTGATGTATGAAGTTCCATCCCGCAAGGATGTTGAGCGCGTCGTTGTCACCCCTGAATCTGTCGCGAAGGAAGCAGCTCCTACCTATATCTTGCGTGGATCTGGACCAAAGCGAAGCAAGGCCGACAAGGTCGCTGAGAAGCCAACCCAAGAGAAGAGCGCGTAACTCCCGCATTCTCGTGCTCTAGACTTACCCACCTTATGAGCGAACGCCCTGAATTAGCCCCCAGTTTTAATCCTGCGGATATCGAAGCCCCTCTCTATCAAAAGTGGCTCGATGCTGGATACTTCACGGCGAATCCAAAGTCAGAGAAGCCACCCTTTACGATCGTTATTCCGCCACCGAATGTGACAGGTGTTCTCCATATCGGGCACGCGCTCGATCACACTCTTCAAGACATTCTCACTCGCATGAAGCGCATGAAGGGCTTTGAAGCACTCTGGCTTCCGGGAATGGATCACGCAGGTATTGCGACGCAGAACGTTGTTGAGAAGCAACTCGCTGCACAAGGACTCTCTCGACATGATCTCGGTCGTGAAGATTTTGTAAAGAAAGTTTGGGAGTGGAAGGCCGAATCTGGCGGTTCAATCCTTGCTCAGATGAAGCGACTTGGTGATTCAGTTGACTGGAGCCGCGAACGCTTCACTATGGATGAGGGACTTTCAAAGTCCGTCCTCACAATCTTTAAACGACTTTACGATGCTGGTCTGATCTATCGCGCGGAGCGCATTATTAACTGGTGCCCACGTTGTTTAACAGCGCTCTCAGATATTGAAGTCGAACACCAAGATGATGCCGGCGAATTCGTTCAAGTCACCTATGGTGAAGGCGATATGCAGATCACCGTTGCAACAACTCGTCCAGAGACGATGCTTGGTGATGGTGCGGTCGCAGTGCATCCAGATGATCCACGTTATAAGCACATGATCGGTAAAGAAGTTTGGTTACCACTTGTAAACCGCATGATTCCGATCATCGCCGATGAGCTTGTCGATCCAGAGTTTGGAACTGGTGCTGTCAAAGTAACTGCTGCGCACGATCCCAATGACTTTGAGATGGGCGTTCGCCATAACGTGCCGTTCATCATCATCATGGATGAACACGGCGTGATGCGTGGAACTGGTACTGAATTCGATGGCATGGATCGATTCGATGCTCGAGTCGCCGTCGTTGC
>CAJBLC010000087.1 GCA_903953805.1 uncultured Actinomycetes bacterium
ACCTTGATCATCGCTGATGAAGGCTCATATGTTCACTATGTAGAAGGCTGCACAGCGCCTATCTACTCATCAGATTCTCTTCACTCAGCAGTCGTTGAAATCATCGTGAAGAAGAATGCTCGAGTTCGTTATACAACTATTCAGAACTGGTCGAACAACGTTTATAACTTGGTCACCAAGCGCGCTACCTGTGCGGAAGGTGCAACAATGGAGTGGATCGATGGAAATATCGGTTCTAAGGTCACGATGAAGTATCCAGCGGTCTTCCTTATGGGAGAGCATGCAAAGGGCGAGACACTCTCCATTGCATTTGCTGGTGAAGGTCAGCATCAAGATGCTGGTTCAAAGATGGTGCACGCAGCACCACACACTTCGTCAACGATCATTTCCAAATCTGTAGCTCGCGGTGGTGGACGTACCTCATACCGTGGACTTGTTCAGGTACTCGAAGGTGCTCATCATTCAAAGTCAACGGTGAAGTGCGATGCGTTACTAGTCGACACAATCTCACGTTCAGATACCTATCCATATGTTGATATTCGTGAAGATGATGTCTCAATGGGTCACGAGGCGACAGTCTCAAAGATCTCTGACGATCAACTCTTCTACCTGATGTCTCGCGGCCTCTCTGAAGATGAAGCGATGGCGATGATCGTTCGTGGCTTTATCGAGCCGATCGCCCGGGAACTTCCTATGGAGTATGCATTGGAGCTCAATCGTTTGATCGAACTTCAAATGGAAGGTGCTGTTGGTTAATGAGCACATTGACGACGAATTACCTCACACCGACGGGTCGAGAAGAGGCATGGCGATTCACGCCGCTTAATCGACTTAAAGGGCTACACGATCTCTCGGTCTCAGTAGCAGATCGCATCTCTCTTTCAGCTCGAGAATTGCCTTCCGGCGTTACCTATGTGACCCACCCGGCACGCGAAACACCAGCACATTCCCAGAGTGATGATCTCGTGGTCGCTCGTGTTCGTGAAGCTTCATCGAATGTCTCAGTGCTTTCGATTCCTGCCGATCTCGTAGTAGCTGAGCCAATCTTCCTTGGCCGCACATCGGGTAATGGCGAGCCAGAGGCATCCCGAACTGTTATTCGTGCCGGTAACCATTCACGGTCAACAGTTGTTGTCGAAAATATTGGTACTGGAACGTTTGCCGAAGAGATTGAGATCATTCTTGAACCTGGTGCAAACCTGACCTTCATCACACTTCAAGAGTGGTCGAATGATGCAGTTCACCTCGGTCGTCATCATGCCGTTATTGGTCGAGATGCTTCTTTCACATCTGTCGTAGTGACTGTTGGCGGTTCACTTGTACGTCTCCTTCCGACCGTTGAATATGCCGGTCCTGGATCAAGTGCAGAGATGTTTGGCTTGTACTTTGCAACAACTGGTCAACATCTTGAACACCGTATCCATGTTGATCACAATGTGGGTCATGCAAAGTCTCGTGTGAACTACAAGGGAGCGCTCTCTGGTGATGGTGCCCGCACCGTTTGGATCGGAGATGTCTTCATCCGTGCCGCTGCAGAAGGCACTGATACCTACGAACTCAATCGCAACTTACTTCTCTCCGATGGTGCTCGTGCAGATTCTGTGCCAAATCTAGAGATCGAAACCGGAGAGATCGTAGGAGCTGGCCACGCATCAACAACTGGTCGCTTCGATGATGAACAACTCTTCTATCTGGAGTCTCGCGGAATCCCAGAAGCTGATGCGAAACGCCTTGTTATCCGCGGCTTCTTCTTAGAGATTCTCTCGAAGATCGGTATCGAATCTGTCGAAGAGCGCATCATGAATCGAATTGATGCTGAGCTAGCGCAGGTGGAGATCGCATGACAACCCTAAAGCTAAGTGACCTCACACCAGGAAAGCCCAAGAAGATTGATATCGACGGCGCCCCAGTCT
>CAJBLC010000088.1 GCA_903953805.1 uncultured Actinomycetes bacterium
AGGTTTGGCTTGATTGAATCGTTGTAGATGTGGCGCTGAACGTGGTCTGGCGCAAGGAGCATGACAACATCTGCTTCCTTCACTGCATCTGCAACTGAGAGAACGCGCAAACCTTCGGACTCAGCCTTTGCCTTTGATGATGAACCTTCAGCAAGACCGATGCGAACATCGACTCCGCTATCGCGAAGGCTAAGTGCGTGAGCATGGCCCTGTGAGCCATAACCAATCACAGCAACTTTCTTCCCCTGAATGATCGAGAGGTCTGCATCTTCATCATGATATTGAGTTGCCACTTGGTATTGCCTTCCTTTAGGTGAATCGATCGATTAATTGAACTTCTCGGTGATACGTAGTCCGCGCTCCATTGCGACGAGACCCGATTGGACTAATTCCTTAATGCCATACGGCTCAAGCACCCGTAGGAGCGCCTGAATCTTCTCGGCATTTCCGGTTGCCTCGATTGTTACGGCATCTTGTGCGACGTCGACAACTTTGGCACGGAATAGTTGAACGGTTTCAAGGACCTGTGAGCGGTTCTCAGGGTTCGTCGAAACCTTGACGAGCAAGAGCTCGCGCTGGACTGAAGTAACTGGATCAAGTTGAGTGATAGAGATGACGTTGATCAACTTATCGAGCTGGGCAATGACCTGCTCGAGCGCATGGCCTGCAACATCAATCACGATTGTCATACGTGAGATATCAGGATTCTCAGTTGGTCCAACTGCGAGTGAATCGATGTTGTAACCGCGGCGAGAGAAGAGTGAGGCAACGCGAGCAAGTACACCCGGGCTATTTTCAACGAGAACGGAGAGGGTATGTGTCTGTGACATTAGAGCTCCTGCGAATCCCAGACCGGCGCCATAGAGCGCGCGACTGTGATGAGGTCATTGGATGCACCAGCCGCGACCATCGGCCAGACCATTGCATCGCGGTGAACAGAGAAGTCAACAACCACAGGACGATCGTTGATAGCCATCGCTTCATTGATAACGCGATCGACATCATCTTTACTCTCAGCACGAAGTCCGACGCAACCCATCGCCTCACCAAGCTTGGCAAAGTCAGGAATGCGCTTCGAGTGAAGTTCAGTATTGGAATAACGCTCGTTGTAGAACAAGGTCTGCCACTGGCGAACCATGCCGAGTGATTCGTTGTTGATAATTGCAACTTTGATCGGAATATTGTTCAGTGCACAGGTTACGAGCTCCTGATTTGTCATCTGGAAGCAACCATCACCATCAATCGCCCATACGACCTTATCTGGTGCACCAACCTTCGCACCCATGGCAGCAGGAACTGCATAACCCATCGTTCCTAAACCACCAGAGTTGAGCCATGTACGTGGCTTCTCGTAATTAACGAATTGCGATGCCCACATCTGATGTTGACCAACACCCGCAACATAGATTGCATCAGGTCCAGCAATCTGACCAAGACGTTGAATGACATATTGAGGTGAGAGCGATCCATCGCTTGGCTCATCAAAGCCAAGTGGGAACTGTGTGCGCCACTCATTAACAGTCTTCCACCAACCTGTGAGGTCAGGCTGACTCTTCTTAAATGCTGCCTTGAGCTCAGGAATAAGGCCCTTAATGCTGTTCTTGAGATCACCGAGAAGTGGGACATCAACCTTGCGATTCTTACCGATTTCAGCAGGGTCGATATCGGCATGGATGATCTTTGCATTCGGTGCGAAGCTTGAGAGCTTTCCGGTTACACGATCATCGAAGCGAGCGCCGAGAGTAATGAGAAGGTCTGCCTTCTGGAGCGCTGTTACCGCAGCAACAGTGCCATGCATACCAGGCATACCAAGGTGTTGTGGGTGGCTATCAGGGAAGGAACCAAGTGCCATCAAAGTAGTTACAACTGGTGCGCCAGTGAGTTCAGCGAGCTCCATCAATTCTTTTGTGGCATTTGCCTTCATGACGCCGCCGCCAACATAGAGAACAGGAGCGCTCGATGAAGCGATGAGAGCCGCTGCATCGCGAAGTGCTTCCGCAGCTGGGTTCAATACTGGCTTGTATCCGGCGAGATTAACCTCTGATGGGTAATCAAATGAGGTCATCAATTGGAGCGCATCTTTTGCGATATCGACAAGCACTGCGCCAGGTCGGCCAGTCTCAGCGATATAGAAGGCCTCAGCAATTGCACGTGGAATATCTTTTGGATCGGTGACAAGGAAGTTGTGCTTCGTTACCGGCATGGTGATACCGCGAATATCAGCTTCTTGGAATGCATCAGTTCCGATTGCCCCGGATGAGACCTGACCGGTGATGGCAACGATCGGAACAGAGTCCATCTGCGCATCAGCGAGCGGAGTAACGAGATTGGTTGCACCTGGACCAGATGTCGCAATGCAGACACCAACACGTCCAGTCGCTTGGGCATAACCAGTCGCGGCATGGCCAGCGCCTTGTTCATGGCGCACGAGAATGTGGCGGATCTTTGAATCGAAGATTGGGTCATACGCTGGAAGGATTGCGCCACCAGGAATACCGAACATCACGTCAACGCCAGCGTTCTCTAACGATCGCACGAGGGCCTGTGCCCCTGTTATCTCTTGACTCATGTTCATCTCCTTCCTCAGTGGTTATCCGTTACTCGATCGACAATTCAGTGGGTAAATGAGAAACCCCTCAGTTTTTCCACTGAGGGGTAGCGCACGTTCTAGTTCGACTAGATCGCGCGCTCTCGAATCACCACTGATGATGTCATGGCGCAATTCTCGCCGACCACACGAGGTGAGTCAACCCCTGAGACGCAGATCTCAATATTTGAGAGTTAGCTGGTAACAGCGCCCTTGCTCGCCGATCCCACTACCTTCGAATACTTAGCCAAGACCCCGCGCTTATATTTATGAGGGACTGGTGAGAAGTGTTTACGGCGTTCGGCCATCACGCTCTCATCGACCAAGAGGTCCAAGGTGCGAGCAGCGATATCGATGCGGACGACATCCCCGTTTTGAACAAAGGCGATCGGTCCCCCATCGACTGCTTCAGGAGCGACGTGGCCAACGCAGAGTCCAGTAGATCCGCCAGAGAAGCGACCATCGGTGAGCAAGAGGGTCGACTTACCAAGACCGGCTCCCTTGATCGCACCAGTGATCATCAACATCTCGCGCATACCTGGTCCACCCTTTGGACCTTCATAACGAATGACGATGACATCACCAGCTTGAATCGTGCCGTTCTCAAGAGCTGCCATCGCAGCTTGTTCGCGTTCAAAGACGCGAGCCGGGCCTTCGAATTTTTCTACACCAACACCGGCGGTCTTACAGACAGCGCCTTCAGGTGCAAGTGATCCACCAAGGATGGTGATTCCGCCACCAGCAGAGAGTGGACTCTTAATTGCATGGAGTACATCGCCATCTGGATCAAGCGGGGTGAGATCAGCGAGATTCTCTGCCATGGTCTTTCCAGTGACAGTAAGGCAATCGCCGTGCAAGAAACCTGCATCGAGAAGCGCGCGAAGAACAACTGGGATTCCACCGACGCGATCAATATCAGTCATGACGTACTTACC
>CAJBLC010000089.1 GCA_903953805.1 uncultured Actinomycetes bacterium
AGCGAGATATCTCGTGGATCAACAGGTTAAAAAGTTGCATCGATCGCTTATTCCGATTGAGACGCTAGGTATCCATACCGTCGGTTCTTTTATCTTAGGAATGACCGTGCATTACAACCATGATATTGAGTTCATGATCGGCACTGGTTTCGCCGGTTCATTTACAACCTGGTCAACCTTTGCAGTGGAAGCCCACCATCTGATTAAGAAAGATCACAAAGGCAAGGCATATCTCTATCTGGCACTTACCTTGGTACTTGGAATTAGTGCTGCGGCGATTGGAAATTACCTCTAAGCGAGCGAACGCATCCAGTTCTCAACATCATCTGCTTGGCTAGGAATATTCTTACTCAGAACTTCGCAGCCAGTTTCAGTAATTAAGACATCATCTTCGATTCGAACACCGATTCCACGCAACCGCTCTGGCGCATGGAGATCATCAGGGTGAAAGTAGAGGCCAGGTTCAACAGTGAGAACCATGCCTGGCTTGAGCACGCCTTCGCGGTATTCTGATTGACGCGCTTCACCGCAGTCATGGACATCGATACCGAGCATGTGGCTCACTCCGTGAATCGTCCAACGACGGTGCAATCCAACTTCGGGCTTCATTGATTCTTCAGCCGAGATTGGCAATACTCCGAGAGCGGCTAGACCTTCAGCCAAAACTTGATGACAGGCCTTGGTGATATCCATGAACTTTGCACCAGGCTTACATGCGGCAAATCCAGCTTGCTGGGCTTTCCACACTAAGTCGTAGATATCTCGTTGCGCGCGGGTGAACTTTCCGTTCACTGGATATGTACGAGTGATATCGGCGGTATAGAGCGAATCCAACTCAATTCCAGCATCGATCAAGATGAGATCGCCATCAAGTACATCACCATCGTTGCGAACCCAGTGGAGAATGCAGGCATGTGAGCCACTAGCGACGATTGAGTCGTAACCCAATTCATTTCCATCGAGACGGGCGCGAGCAAAGAAGGCACCTTCAATAACGCGTTCACCACGTCGAACGCCAACTGCAGAGTCAAAGACTTTCACCATATCCTCAAAGCCACGACCTGTTGCATCGACAGCTTCTTGTAATTCAGCGATTTCGAATGAGTCCTTAATCAAACGCATTTCCGAAAGAAAGACCTCGAGCTCGGCCTCTTTCTTCTTCCGCTTGCCAACTACCTTATCGACGAGTGAATCTTCACCACGTACGATGATTGTTGATTCATCATCGAGAAACTTCTTGAGTGAATCGATATCGCGAGATTCGATTCCATAGCGAATCTTCGTCTCATCGAGAGTCATGCGACGACCGATCCAGAATTCACCATGAGCACGATCGCGATAGAACTCTTCCGAGTCACGTGGCGAACGGGGATGGATAAAGAGAAGTGCCTCATGGCCATTCTTCTTTGGCTCTAGTACTAAGACCGACTCAGGAACTGCATCAAGTGCAGTGATTCCGGTGAGGTATGAGAATGCGGAATTGGCACGGAACCGATAATCAGTATCGTTGCTACGTACCTTGAGTTCACCAGCAGGGATAACAATTCTCTCCCCAGGAAATTCATCAGATAATTTCTTGCGGCGATCGGCTGCGAACTTTGCGACACGTGCCTCTGAAATACCATGAAGTGGTGAAGGAGCCCATCCAGTACCCATGAACTTGCTCCAAGCATCAGCGGAAGGAGCATCATGCGAAGCAATCTTTATAGTTTTAGCCATTGGAGAAGAGTAAACCCATCAGGTCGGTGCAGGTAGACTGAGGCCGTGATTGAAGAGTCGACGCGACCATGGGGGCGATACGAAGTTCTCGAGGAGTATCCAACCCACAAGGTGAAGACCATCTGGGTGACACCGGGCAAGCGCCTCTCATATCAGCGCCATGAAAAGCGCGCAGAACATTGGTTTATCGTCGCAGGCCACGGTGAAGTTACCCTCGATGGCGTTGTTCGAAAGATCGGACCTGGTGATGAAGTGAGCTTTGGTATCGGAGTCGCTCACCGAGTTCATAACACAGGCACAGAAGAACTCATCTTTGTTGAAGTTCAGACCGGCACATATTTCGGCGAGGATGACATCATCCGCATTGAGGATGACTTCGGTCGCTAAAACTTTTGCTTAACTCTTAAGTTTTGCGATATCTAGAAGCTCATCATTGATTGGTGTATCAGTTGGGCAACTCGCATCCAGCTCTGCAATTTCTGCAGAAGTGAGCGCTATTTTTGTGCCTTCTAATGAATCGAGGATGGAAGAAGCCTTGGAAGCACCTGGAATCGGAATAGATGTAGGGAACTTCGCGAGATGCCAGGCGATAGTAAGGGCATAAGGCGATACACCTTTGTTATCAGCCATTGATTTAAAGGCTCCGATCTCACCAGAACCAAGGCGCTTGAAGTTGCGCCCGCCACCAAGTGGTGACCAAGGTAAGAATGCGATTCCATTTTCATTACAGATTTCGATGACATCAGCCCAGTGATGATAGTTCGGGCTATATTCATTTTGCACGGAGATAATTCCGCCCTGTGCAGGAGTACCACCAGCTTTGATCGCGTGACGCAACATCTGCGCGTTGACGTTACTTAAACCAATTTCTTGGACATACCCATGTTCTTTAAGGGTCATGATGTTCTCAAACTGATCTTCATATGAAATTGCTGGATCAGTTCTGTGGTGCTGCCATAATGGAATCTTAGAGAGGCCCATCTTTGAGGCAGATGCCTCTACCGCGCGAAAGAGATAGTGCTTGGACGCATTGCGACCTGAAATTCCAAACATCGTGCCATCTTTTTCACGGGTAATTCCAGCTTTAGTAGTGAGAACTACTTTGGCTTTCTGCTCAGCGCTGCCATTCCAAGAATGGAATGCCTTTCCGACAAGAATTTCGTTGTGACCCATGGTGTTCCATGACGGTGCATAGATATCGGCGGTATCAAGGAGTGTGATTCCAGCATCGAGTGCTGAGTGAATAACTGCAATTGCACGATCTGGATCATTGATGAGGTCAGGATCGCGGTCGTGGGGAAAAGAGAGCGGCATGCAACCCATGCCAATTGCCGAGACGGAGAATGGGCCAAGTTTGCGCTGAGGGATCATGGCTGGACTCTATCGACTCCTCACTTAAGTGCCTAGAGGTATCTATCAGGATCTTGAGCGAAGCATTAAAGTAATTGAATGGATTTCAAGACTCTTATCTCGAAGTTGACCCTTGAAGAGAAGGCAACCCTTGTCTCAGGAGAAGATTTTTGGTCAACAATTGCACTTCCAAGTATTGGCCTTCGCAAAATGGTTGTATCAGATGGCCCATCTGGTGTGCGCGGTGAGCTCTGGGATGAACGAAGTCCTTCGCTCTCTCTTCCATCGGCTAGCTCTGTTGCATCGACATGGAACGTCGAAACCTTAGGTCTCATCGGGCAACTGATGGCCTTTGAAGCTCGACGTAAAGGTGTCGATGTCGTTCTCGGGCCAACGATTAACTTGCATCGTTCACCTCTTGGTGGACGTCACTTCGAGTGTTACTCCGAAGATCCAGTGCTCAGTGGAAAGTTAGCATCGGCATTTGTTTCATCACTTCAACATGAAGGTGTTGGAGGAACGCTCAAGCATTATGTAGCGAACGACTCAGAGAATGATCGATTCACCCTTGATGTAAAGATCTCAGATAAGACTCTGCACGAGATGTATCTACGACCATTTGAGATAGCGATCCACGAGGCAAACCCTTGGCTTGTGATGTCTTCCTACAACTCAGTCAGTGGGACGACGATGTCTGAAAACAAACTCCTCCATGAACCTCTTAAGGGTGCGTGGAATTGGGACGGAGCAGTTGTCTCTGATTGGACTGCGGTACGTTCCGTAAAAGAAGCAGGAATTGGTGGAACTGATCTCGAGATGCCTGGTGGCCCAAGTAAGTTCTGGGGCCCGCCACTAGTTGATGCCGTAAAGAATGGTGAAGTTCCCGAGTCTGCCGTGGATGCAAAGGTTGAGCGCATTCTTCGCCTCGCACATCGCGTGGGTGCGTTGGGCAGTGAACCAAAGAAGAATAAGCAATTTACTCAGGCAGAGATTGATGCCTCTGCTCGGGCAATTTCAGCTGAGGGAACTGTTCTCGTCAAGAACGATGGGGTTCTTCCGCTTACTTCTACCTCAAAGATAGGCGTCTTTGGCGGTCATGCGCTCTTCGGCCGCGAACAAGGCGGCGGAAGTGCAACTGTTATGCCGTCAAAGGTGGTCTCACCTCTTGAAGGGTTACGCCAGCAACTACCTTCTGACTCAACACTCACCTATGAATATGGCCCAGAGAGTGATGATCGCATTGTCTTCTTTAATGGTGAAGAGACTCGCATTCCTGGAACAGATGAACCTGGATTACTTCTTGAAGTCCTTGGAGAGAACGACGAAGTACTTCTCTCGGAGAAGCGCACCTCTGGTCGATTAGTCTTGATGGATATCGGATTGGCGATGCGAGCAAAGAAGGTTGTTTATACAACGGAGTTCATTCCAGAATTCTCGGGAACGTACAAGATTGGTATGGCAACTGCCGGAAAAGTGGAGTACCAAGTTATCGGTGGTGAACTTTTCACAGGCGATATCAAACTGCTCTCATCTGATTTTTCTGAATATATTCTCAATCCGCCTGATCATAAATCTGCCGTTGAACTAAAAGCTGGCGTGAGAGTTCCACTTCGCTTTACCTTCCTCCCAGAAGAGTTGCAGATCCCATCACTCTCAGTTGGAGTTGGATTTAAAGTACCTGCAAAGGAGAAGGCTGACGCACTTGCAGATGCAGCAAAGCTAGCAAGCGAAAGTGATATCTCGCTTGTCTTTGTTGGAACAAACTCTGCTATTGAGAGTGAAGGGTATGACCGGAAGAATTTGAAGTTACCTTCAGGACAAGATGAACTTGTTGAAGCCGTTGCAGCTTCATCAAAGAAGACCATTGTTGTCATCAACGCTGGATCGCCAGTGGAGATGCCATGGTTTGAGAAGGTAGATGGCGTACTTATCACCTGGTTCCCAGGGCAACAGATGGGTCATGCAATTGCCGATGTCATTTATGGTGCAGTTGAGCCAGGTGGACGACTTCCTACAACGTGGCCAGTTGCCACTAACGATGCGCCAGTACTCAATACCGACCCAGTAAATGGCGTACTTGAGTACTCCGAAGGCATTTATATCGGTTACCGCGGTTGGCATAAATCCGGCCGCACTCCACGACTCGCATTTGGTGCCGGTCAGGGTTACACAACCTTTAATGCGGAACTTCTCAGCGCATCGAAAGATGGCGCAAGCGTCTCTGTCGCGAACACTGGCGCTCGTGAGGGCTCCCATGTAGTTCAGATCTACGGAGCACCTAAGGGTTCAGCGATCGAAGATCGTAAGCTCATTGGTTTTGCAAAGGTGAAGCTTTCTCCTGGAGCAACTTCGACAGTTGATGTGAAGTATCCAGCTCACGTCTTTGATGAGTGGGTGAACGGTTGGTCCACTATTGAAGGCGAATGGAATATCTCACTTGCTACCAATGCCTTCGATCCAGGTGTATCAGTCGTTATACCGATTTCCAAAAACTAACGAGCGCATCAGTATTTAACTGAGGGTTATCTTCGTTCGGGCAATGTCCGCATCCTGGTAGCACTGTGAGTGTGGCGTTGAGATCTTTCGCCATCTGATTTTGTAGCGCTAATGGCCAGGCGTCATCGCTCTCACCATAGATGACGTGCGCTGGGATTCCAGTCTTCGCTATCTCACCGATGCGCGATGGGTAAACCTCTAAGTGATCGCGATATGTTGCAGTAGAAATACCATCGCTGGCGATCCAACGCTTCTTATGGATTGCATAACGCGGATGAGTTTTGCGTTCTTCATCAAAGAACTCGTTCCAGATACTTTCCATAGATCGGGTTCGCAAGAAACTTAATGCATCTGGCCGATCCCAATCGCTCTTTCCACCGGGACCTGAGCACATCAGTGTGATGGAACGCCACATCTCAGGTGCTTGAGTAAATGCTTCCTGCGCAATCAAACCACCGAATGAGTGTCCTAAGAGGTGCGGCTTCTCCAAGCCAAAGCTCTTCGATAACTCAATGACATCGCGACCGAGTGACTCCATGGAATATGCATCTGCGCGCTTGGAATGTGAGGATTCGTGTTGACCACGATGGTCGAAAGTCAAGACTCGGTAGCCCACCTTCGCCATGAGTTCGGCGATCTCAGTGAAATCTTCCTTGCTTCCAGTAAATCCATGCACGAGAAGAACATCAGCGATGTGATTGTCAGGCTCAAAAAGTACTGTGGCGAGCGCTTCACCTTGAATGATGGTCTGGGTCGCAGTGGTTTTCATGAGTGTCCTTTACATGTGTTCGGATAATGGAACAAGAGGTATAGGTGCAACAGTAGTTGAGATTGCGATACGTCGATCTGAGTGACCCGATGTAAGGATTGATTCCATAACTTCGAGGACATGTTCGCCAAGTGAACCTGAAGCTCGATGTTCGCGGTTCTCTTCAATCGCTCGTGCCATCTCCGCTAAACCAAATCCTCGGCCAGCATCGATATATCCAGCAAGTGGTTCAACAGATTTCCATTCGGATTCCTGCTCGGTATAGATAAAGGTCTTCTCACTAAATTGATTTGGATCAGGTGCAGTGAGAGTTCCTTCTGTGCCGTAGACCTCAATGGTCGGTAGTCGTGAACCCCAGGCTTCAAAGCTGACCATGATCGTTGATTGTGCGCCACTTTCATGAGTCAGAATTGCTGAAATATGAGTATCTACCTCGACGCTAATTGGCGTGCCAGCGAGATCACCCGTGTGGACTTTACGAGCTCGGTTAGAGCGAGTGGTATTTCCAATAACACTTGCGATGGGGCCAAGTAGAAAGACCAGAGCAGTTAAATAGTAAGGACCCATATCGAAGAGGGGACCAGCTCCGTTGAGATAGTAGAACTGTGGGTTCGGGTGCCAACGTTCATGACCTGGCGCGCTCCAAAAGGCAGAGGCAGCGAAAGGTGTTCCGATCGCACCATTTTCTAAGAGATATTTTGAAGTTTGAATTCCTGTGCCGAGGAAGGTATCCGGTGCACAACCAATGCGTAGGCCTTTATCTTCTGCAAGTTTTGTTACCGGGTGGGCCTCATCCATGCTGAGAGCGAATGGCTTCTCCAGGTAGACATGCTTGCCATTATTGAGCGCTTTGAGGTTCACCTCTGCATGAGATTGGGGGAGCGTGAGATTGAGAATGACATCTACATCGGGGTCGGTGAAGATCGAATCCCCAGGAAATGCCTTTACGCCGTGCTCTGCAGCGACTTTTTCAGCGCGGGCATGATCGAGATCCGCTATTCCAATCAGTTTGAGGTTAGGGAGCTTAGGAAGGTTCGATAGATATTGCCCACTGATGTTTCCAACGCCAACAATTCCAACTCCTAGCGGCTTGCCCACAGTAAACCTCTCTCAATAATTGTCTTTACATTCGGATTGAGAACAATCTCAAGGTTATGTCCACAGGTAATTACAAAGATCTTTCCTTTGCCCCAGTTACGAGTCCAAATTGATGGCGATGTGATTTCGCGATTCCAAGGATCCCAAGGTCTTACCTTCTGCGTTGTCGTAGCAAGAACATCGTTGTAGCTATCGTGAAGTACCCAATATTGCTCGGTGGTTAATTCAAAGTCAGATATTCCGCGAGTGATCTCATGGTTCTTACCGAGTTCAGTCATATTAATTGTATGTGGAACATAGTTATCGGATTGTTCCCCGATACGTTCCTCAGGAGCCTTACCTGGATGATTGGCGAATTGACCACCAAGCATCTGAAGATAATCTGATGTGTTGCGATATGAATCGGCGATTCCGCCATGCCAACCACCAAAGCCAGTACCGGCGATGATTGCATCTTGTAAACCTGTGAACTCTTCTTTTGTGATGACATTCATGGTGTTTGTCTGCTGGATGAGATCGACCGTATCCATATATGACTTATCCGCATAGATAGCGGGTGATTCTTCAACGCGAACCTCGTACCCGTTCTCTTTGAGGAATGGGATAAATACTTCAGTCGTTTCAACTGGCTGATGGCCATCCCAACCACCACGGACTACGAGAGCTTTTTTCATATGGTGAGTATTATCTACATACAAGCGCGTTACAAGGGTTTATACTTTTTGATATGCAGCCCTCACTTGCCCGATTAGAGAAGGCGAAGTGGGCGATACGATCCACCTTCTTCTTTATGGGTATGTCGGTCTCTGTCGCAACTGCGAGAATGGCTGAAATCAAGGGAAATACGCACTCGAGTGACTCAGCCTTCGGATTAGCGGTATTAATAGGCAATTTGGGCATCATGCTCGGTAACTACATTGGTGGGCCTGCTGTACATCGATTGGGAAGTCGTAAGGTCATTCAAACTGCGATCTTTGGCATCGCCTTCTCGCAAATCGCCTATGGCTACGCACATCACTTGTGGAATATGTCTCTCATTGCATTTACAGCAAGCATCTTTGCCTCCTTTGCAAATGTTGGTGTGAATATGCAGGGCGGAATGATCGAATCAGGTATCGGTCGATCTTTAATGCCGAGCTTCCATGGTTCGTGGACCTTAGGTGCATTCTCGGCATCCCTACTTGCTTCACTTGTATCGTCACACTTAACTCTGATCACCCATTTAACAATTAACTGTTTACTTACTTTCTCCTGCGTCATATTGGCCTCCCTTTCACTTCTTCCCTCCGAAGCAGATCACAAAGTTTTGGCGGAACCAGATAATCGAGGAGATAGTTCATTTAGAAGTGGGTTCAGAAATCCAGCCGTCTTGCTCTTAGCTCTTTCTGCAGGACTCGGCATGCTCGCCGAATCTTCTGTGGGTGAGTGGTCATCGATTCTTCTCCATGAGAAATATAAATTAAGTATCTCTTCGGCAGCTCTTGGATTTACCTGTTTTGCACTTGGACAGATCCTTGGCCGATTCACAGTTGGAGTACGAATCGATCGACTAGGCATCGGAAAAGTTCTACGTATCGGTGGAGTCGCTGGCGGCTTCTTCTATATTGTGGGTCCGATCGCTGTCCGAGCCTGTCACTTCCAATCTTCGGTTACAGTTTTGATTGCGATGTCCGCCTTGTATTTCTTGATCGGGGTCTGCGTAGCGCCGATGCCACCAGCCTTTGCAATCTTGACCTATCGCCTACCTAATATCTCGCCCGCTCGGGCACTTTCGCAGATGCAAATTGTTGGCGCGCTCGTCTTTATGACCGGAAGGCTCTTGGTATCTGGAACTACCCGCCTCGTAGGGCTGGAATTTGCCCTTTTAATCCCCGCTACCGCCCTTTTGATGACCGGGCTACTCTCGCTAAAAATCGCGCCAAATCACGCTGCAAAATAACAATAACGTTATTGATTTTGCCGCTTTTTTCTTCTCAACCCCCTATGGGAAACGGACAAATGCTGACAGACTTCCCTCAACTTCTTCTGGAGTTTCATCACTTCAGTTGACGTGAAACCGATTGAACTAGCGAAAGGCTTTCAATGTCATCAATGAAAAAGCGTGGAGTAGTCCTCGCAGTAGTAAGCACACTTGCTGCTTCTACAGCGATTCTCGGACTCTCTACTCAGCAAGCGCAAGCTGCTGCGCAGAACGCTGCAGTCACAAAGGCGCTTAACACTCCAACAACCCTCACATTCTGGTCATGGCTCCCAGGCCAGCAGAATGAAGTGAACTTGTTCCAAGCTACTTACCCAAAGATTAAGGTAAAGCTTGTTAACGTCGGTTCCGGCGGAACTGAATACAACAAGATCAAGGCTGGCCTTGCTGCGAAGTCTGGTCTTCCAGATGTTGCACAGGTTGAGTTCCAGTATCTCCCAACATTCAAGGTTCTTAACGGCCTTGCAAATATCAAGCCTTATGTCGCTTCAGACTTCCTTACAAAGTTCCCACAGTGGATCTCTGATCAGGTCTCTGATGCAAAGGGCATCTACGCAGTACCACAGGATTCAGGCCCAATGGGTCTCCTCTACCGTTCAGATGTATTCACAAAGCTTGGCCTTGCTGCACCAAAGACATGGGCTGAGTTTGCAACTGATGCTGCAAAGATTCACTCTGCAGATGCATCACAGTACATCTCGAATATGGTTATGGATTCAGGAAACATGAACGGCCTCTACTGGCAGGCTGGCGCACGTCCATTCCACATGAACAGCGCAACATCAATCAACATCAAGTTGAACGATTCAGCTACCAAGCAGGTTACAAAGTTCTGGGGCGACCTTGTCGCAGCTGGAAACCTTCCTGTAGATCCATACTGGACATCTGACTGGAACGCAGCCTTCAACAAGGGCAAGTACCTCTCATGGCCATCAGCTTCATGGGGTCTTGGAACTGTTACATCAGCAGCTGCTGACACTTCAGGTAACTGGCGTGCAGCACCACTTCCAACTTGGGGCAGCACACCTGTTTCAGGTTCATGGGGTGGATCAACTGTTGCTGTTATGTCAACAACAAAGAACCTCGCAGCAGCAGCAGCTCTTGCTGAGTTTGTTAACACAAACCCAACAGCAGCATTTGCTCTTACACAGGCTCCAACATTTGACTTCCCAGTCATGAAGAGCGTTTTGGGATCTGATGGATTCCTCGCAACTGCTCCAGCGTTCTACGGTGGCCAGAAGGTCTACCAGGCTTACAGTGCATACAACAACACTGTTGGTAAGAACTACGAGTGGTCTCCATTCCAGGATCAGGTTTACACCCTCTGGACTAACGATGTACTCGATGCAATCCTTAAGAAGGGTGACACAGCAGCTGCCGTAGAAAAGTGGCAGGCTGACACCGTTAAGTACGCTAAGGATCAGGGTTACACCGTAACAACTAAGTAATACCAGTTAGTAAACGGTAGAGAGGGCTCTCGGGCCCTCTCTATCACTACCTAAAAATCATCCATAATTGCATTGAAATGGTGAGCATGAGCGCAAGTAGTTTGAAATCAACGAAACGGACCGGTCTCTTCTTCGTCCTACCATTCTTCTTAATTTTTGTTCTTCTCTTGATCGTCCCGTTGGTCTACTCAGGATTTATCAGTCTCTATAAAAAGGGACTTATTGGCGGTAATCGCTATGTTGGATTCGAAAATTACATCACGATGATTCATGACCCTCAGTGGGTCTCATCTGTTGGCAGAGTCTTCTTGTACTTCTTCTTACAAGTACCGATCATGCTTATCATCGCCGTCTTTGCTGCGCTCGCAATTGATAGCGGAAAGCTACGTTTCCCAAAGTTCTTCCGTATCGCAATCTTTATTCCATATGCCGTCCCAGCGATCATTGGTTGCATCATCTGGGGTTATATCTACGGAAAGAACTACGGATTCCTCAATCAACTACTCGGCTATCTCCATATCCACCATGTTGATTGGTGGGGAAATTCCACCCAAGCGCTGGGCTCCATTAGTGCGATCGTGACCTGGGAATTTGCTGGCTACAACATGATTATCTTGTATGCCGCTCTTAAGGGTCTCTCAACTGAGCTCTACGAAGCAGCAGCGGTTGATGGCGCCGGAGCGCTCAAGATTGCCCTCCGAATTAAGCTCCCTCAGCTCTACCCAGCGATCTTCCTGACCTTGATCTTCTCGATTATCGGAAGCTTCCAGTTGTTCACCGAACCGCAGACTCTCAACTTGCAGGCTCCAACGGTTCTCAACAACTACTTCTCACCAAATGTCTACGCATACTCTGTGGCCTTCCAAGGTCAACAACTTAACTATGCCGCGACGATCTCATTCTCACTTGGTTTGATCATCGCATTCTTTGCAATTATCGCGACCTTAGTAAGTCGTCGTCGTGGAGGAGATTCACTACTATGAGCAAGAAAACTTTCTATATGTCAAAGAAGAGCAACTTCTTAACGC
>CAJBLC010000090.1 GCA_903953805.1 uncultured Actinomycetes bacterium
TCATCGATCTGAAGATTAAAGAATGCCCTCGCGCTTACGGATCTTGCTTCCAAGCCAGCGAAGTGGATCGTACTTCTCATCAACAACGCGCTCCTTCATAGGAATGATTGCGTTATCAGTGATGCGAATATGTTCTGGGCAAACTTCAGTACAGCACTTTGTGATGTTACACATTCCAAGGCCATGCTCTTCCTGAGCGGTCTTCTTGCGATTGCGTAAGGTATCGAGTGGGTGCATATCGAGTTCTGCGATACGAATAAAGAAGCGAGGTCCAGCAAAGGACTTCTTATTCTCTTCATGATCGCGAATAACGTGGCAGGTATCTTGGCACAAGAAGCACTCAATGCACTTACGGAACTCTTGCGAACGCTCTACATCGATCTGCTCCATGCGAGGCTCACCTGGCTTCATGCCTTCAGGCATAGAAACAGATGGAATCTCAAGCGCCTTCTTGTAGTTAAAGGAGACATCTGTAACGAGATCCTTGATAACTGGGAATGCGCGAAGTGGTGTGATGGTGATCGTCTCATCTTCAGCATATGAAGCGACCTGAGTCATGCAAGCCAGACGTGGCTTACCGTTGATCTCCATCGAACAAGAACCACACTTACCAGCTTTACAGTTCCAACGAACAGCAAGGTCGCCCATCTGCGTTGCTTGAACGCGATGGATGATGTCGAGTACTACTTCACCGTGGTTCGCTTCAACGGTGACATCTTGCAAGCCACCAGTCTTATCGTCGCCGCGCCAGATGCGTAATTTGAGAGTGCGTGCCATTAGTTGGAACCGCCTTTCGCAATTTCTGCCGGTGTCATGTACTTCTCTAACTCGTGGACATCAAAGAGGTCGAAGAGTTCCTTTGGAATCTCAGGAAGTGCCTGCTTCTTGATCGAGACCTTCTCGCCATCAAAGCTCGCAATGTTGTTGACCTGACGCCACGTTGAATTCATCGTTGGGAAGTCATCGCGAGTATGTCCGCCACGTGACTCTTCACGTAGAAGTGCTGACTTTGCAGTGCTCTCAGCAACTAACAACATGTTGTCGAGATCGAATGCCAAGTGGAATCCAGGGTTGAACTTACGATCTCCAGCGACGGAGATATTGGCGCTGCGCTTACGGATATCGGCAATCTTTTCGATCGCTTCTTGTAGCTCAGCACCGGTACGGATGATTCCGACCAAGTTATGTGTGATCTCTTGGAGTTCTTGGTGGAGTGAATAGGCATTTTCGCCACCAGTGCGTGTGAATGGCGCTTCGATGCGAGCAGCTGCCTTCGCAATCGTTGCATCGCTCACTGGGTTTGCACCGTGAGACTTCACATATTCGACTGCGCCCACACCGGCACGACGGCCGAAGACGAGCAAGTCAGTGAGTGAATTTCCACCGAGACGGTTTGATCCGTGCATTCCACCAGCAACTTCGCCAGCTGCGAAAAGACCGTCAACGCCAACTGCTGCAGCAGAATCTGGATCAACCTCTACGCCACCCATGACGTAGTGACAGGTTGGGCCAACTTCCATCGCTTCTTTGGTGATATCTACGCCAGCAAGTTCATAGAACTGGTGCCACATAGATGGCAGACGCTTCTTAATAACATCAGCAGGGATTCGCTTTGATACATCGAGGAAGACGCCACCGTGTTCAGTTCCGCGACCGGCCTTTACCTCGCTATTAATAGCGCGCGCTACTTCATCGCGTGGGAGTAACTCAGGTGGGCGGCGGTTGTTATCTTGATCGAGATACCAACGATCCGCTTCCGCTTCGTTATCTGCATACTTATCTTTAAAGACATCTGGGATGTACTTAAACATAAAGCGCTCGCCGAGTGAGTTGGTGAGAATTCCACCTTCACCGCGAACGGACTCTGTTACAAGGATTCCCTTAACTGAAAGTGGCCAGACCATTCCAGTTGGGTGGAATTGCAAGAACTCCATATCAACAAGGTTTGCACCGGCCTTGAGAGCAAGTGCATGGCCATCGCCAGTACCTTCCCAAGAGTTCGATGTAATTTTAAATGTCTTACCGACACCACCAGTTGCAATGACAACTGCAGGAGCTTCGAAGAGAATCTCTTCACCAGTCTCACGGCGATATCCGTAAGCGCCAGCGATCTTGCCATTCTCTTTAAGAATTTCAGTGATCGTTACTTCAGCAAAGACTTTGAGGTTCTTTTCAAAATCGCCAAACTCTTTCTTATCTTGCTGCTGCAAAGCAACAATACGTTGCTGCATGGTGCGGATAAGTTCGAGACCAGTGCGGTCACCAACGTGAGCCAAGCGTGGATATTCGTGTCCACCGAAGTTACGTTGTGAAATCTTTCCTTCTTTGGTGCGATCAAAGAGCGCGCCCCACATCTCAAGCTCCCAGATGCGATCTGGTGCTTCCTTCGCGTGGAGTTCTGCCATGCGGTAGTGGTTGAGGAACTTTCCGCCGCGCATTGTGTCGCGGAAGTGAACCATCCAGTTGTCATTGTCATTGACGTTACCCATGGA
>CAJBLC010000091.1 GCA_903953805.1 uncultured Actinomycetes bacterium
ATGCCTTCATCGCATCTTCGCTACCAAGTTGCTGGATGAGACCAGCGATGAATGGGTAGGTAGGACCTGACACTGATGGATTGTTCATTCCAACTTGGTTCTTGAAATCTGCAGATGCAAGGTCATCCCAAGAGGTTGGCTTGCGGACCTTAGATGAGTTGTAGACAACGCCGACCATCTCAGTGAAGCCTGGAACCTGGTAGGCATTTGTCTTTGGTGAGAGCTGAGCGCCAATAGCGTTGAGGTGAGCACCCTTTGGCTTGTAATGGAGGAGCTGCTTATCAAGATCAAATGCGGCACATGGCTCTGCGCCATCTGCCCAGTAGACGCCCCACTGTGGGTTGTTCTTCTCAGCAGTGATCTTCGCTAGAAGAGGTCCGGTTGAAAGAGCGGTGACATTCACTGGAATACCAGTCTTGGCTGTGAAGGCAGTCGCAACATCGGTTGAATAATCAAGTGCTGCGTAAAGCTGTAGCGCATCTGCAGCGTGAGCTACAGGAGTGAGTGAACCAGCAAGAACTGTTGCCACTGCAACAGCTGCGAGTGAAAACTTATGTGAAATCTTCAAGATCTCTCCTTGGGTGTGAATGCACAATGAATTCATTGTGATTGGAGGAGAGTTAATTCGAGAAAACCGAACAGGTGTAGGTCCTTTGGTGAACGGCGAGGAAACAGCAGGAAAAGTTCCTACTCGAGAGCGATGAGGTCGAAGTACTCGTCGTTCCAGAGGTCTTCATCGCCATCCGGTAAGAGCAATACTCTCTCAGGCTTGAGCGCTCTTACAGCACCCTCATCGTGGCTCACCATGACCACTGCGCCCTGATATTCACCCAAGGCAGCGAGAATCTCATCGCGCGACGCTGGATCTAGGTTGTTCGTAGGTTCATCAAGGAGGAGAACGTTCGCCGATCCCACCACCAGCGTGGCTAGCGCGAGGCGAGTTCGCTCACCACCGCTAAGGACCTTCACTGGCTTATCGACATCATCGCCAACAAAGAGGAATGAACCTAAGACCTGTCGAGCTTGCTGCTCATTGATCTTCTCACCAGAGGAGAGCATGTTCTCAAGGATGGTTCGCTCAAAGTCGAGAGTTTCATGCTCTTGGGCGTAGTAACCAATTTTCAGACCATGACCAGGTTGGATTTCACCAGTGTCAGATTCAGAGGCGCCACCAAGAATCTTGAGAAGAGTTGTCTTTCCTGCACCATTTAACCCAAGGATGACGACGCGGGATGAGCGATCAATAGCGAGTGAGACGTCGGTGAAGATTTCTAAAGATCCGTAGGACTTCGATAGACCCTCAGCCATGAGCGGTGTCTTTCCGCATGGAGCTGGAGTAGGGAAGCGGAGCTTGGCAACCTTGTCACTCTTGCGGACATCTTCAAGTCCCGAAAGAAGTCGTTCTGATCGCTTCAGCATATTCTGAGCTGCAACTGCCTTTGAGGCCTTCGCACGCATCTTCTCGCCTTGTTTAGCAAGGATGGCGGCTTTCTTCTCAGCGTTTGCACGTTCCTTCTTGCGACGATGTTCATCATCTTCACGTTGCTGGAGATATTTCTTCCAGCCCATGTTGTACACGTCGATAACATTTCGATTGCCGTCGATGTAGAAGACCTTATTTACGACGGTCTCAATCAAATTAACATCGTGCGAGATGATGACCAACCCACCGGAATATTTGATGAGATATTCGCGGAGCCAAATGATCGAGTCCGCATCCAAGTGGTTGGTAGGTTCATCGAGGATGAGGGTTTCAGATCCGCTAAAGAGCAAGCGAGCTAATTCAATACGACGTCGTTGACCACCAGAGAGGCCATCCAGGGTGTTTGCAAAGATGTGGTCGGGGAGTCCGAGGTTGGTTGCAATAGATTCCGCCTCGGCCTGTGCTGCATAGCCCCCCGCCGAATCAAACTCTGCACTTACTCGGGTGTATCGATCGAGTACCTTCTCTAAATCTTCAGGCGAAGCGGTGGCCATCTCTTCTTCAACCTTCGCCATACGGATCGCGATCTGATCGAGTCCACGCGCAGAGAGAATGCGATTGAGAACGAGTTCCCCTTGATCACCAGTGCGAGGGTCCTGGGGGAGGTAACCGATAGAGCCCGTGCGAACTACCTGGCCGCCGGCTGGCATCGTTTCGCCAGCGAGAACCTTGGCGAGTGTTGATTTTCCGGCACCATTTCGACCGACAAATCCAATGCGATCACCATGGTTGATACGAACTGTCACATCTTTAACGAGGAGTCGCGCCCCAGCGCGTAATTCGACACTCTGGGTTGCAATCATTGGGTCAGTCTCTCACAGAGGTTATAGATTGAAGAAACCTTTGATAGAGGCAACAATCATCTCAACGGCAATCGCGGCTAGAAGAAGTCCTGCAATTCGAGCAAAGAGTGTGACACCAGACTCCTTAATGAGTCCAAGAATCTTGGTCGAAAACATTAATGTGATTCCGATGATCACGTGGGTTGCGACAATGGCAAGGAGGAGCGCTCCCTGCTTTGCGGTCCCATGTGCATAGTTCACGTAGAGCATCGTTGTCACAATGGCACCAGGACCGGCAAGCAATGGTGTGCCAAGTGGTACTAACGCAATATTGCCTTTAGGAGAGTTCATATCCGGATTATCTTTTCCGGTGAGCAACTCAAGTGAGATGAGCAGCATCAACAACCCACCAGCTCCTTGCAGTCCAAAGAGCGAGACGTGCAGGTAGTTAAGAACAAACTTCCCGAAAAGCGCGAAGAGGACGATCACAAAGAGTGAGACGCTTGCCGCTTGCCACGCTAAGCGAACTCGTTCACGGGGGCTGCGATCCCCGACGAGTGCGAGGAAGAATGGGGTGGCGCCAGGGGGATCGAGAATAACGAGAAGAGTGACGAAGGCTTGAAGCCCAAAGGCAACCGCAGAGAGTGATCCGAGATTGTTCATACCCGAATCGTATCGGCTTTAATCGATCGTAAAGCCATCCTTAATCTCACCAAGTTCGATACCTGCAGCAACGTGATCCGTATTTTCACCACGTGCAAGTTGCGCTTGGTGAGCCTTGTCATGCCAGCGACGTTCAATATTTCCAAAGCGCCACAAGAGAAGTGCGAGCGCCCAAACTGCTACAAACATACCGACGATAATGAAGCCAGCTCGGTTAATATTGAAATTACGTGCATATGTCCAGAAGCCACCAGTCAGATTGAGTTGATTCGCAAAAACTTGAGCTACTTCAAGGCCGCCGATAAAGATCGCAACTAGTACCGATAATCCCGTGATGACGATGTTGTAGTACACCTTGCGTACTGGACGAGAGAAGGCCCAGCCATAAGCAAAGTTCATGAAAGAGCCATCGATCGTGTCGAGCAAACTCATACCGCCCGCAAAGAGCATTGGCAGACTAAGAATTGCCCACCAAGGAAGTCCTGCTACTACCGATGATCCCGCAAGGACTAAAAGCGCAACTTCGGTCGCGGTATCAAATCCAAGTCCAAAGAGAATGCCCAGTGGATACATCTTCCAGCTTGAGTCGATACGGCGAGCAATTGGTCCAAAGAAGCGCATCATGAAGCCACGAGAGTTGAGATGCTTCTCAAGTTCGGCTTCGTTGTAGAGCCCGTTGCGCATGGCACGGAAGACCTTTATGACAGAGAGAAGAACCACGAGATTGAGAAGCGCGATGATCATTAAGAATGCGCCGCTCACAGACGTACCGATCAAGCTCGTGTAATGATGGAGAGAGGAGTTATCGTTTTTGATCTGTACACCGAGAGATTTGATTCCAAAGTTGAGAATGATTGCTAACGCAGTCACAACAGAGGAGTGGCCGAGCGAGAAGAAGAAGCCAACTGCAAGCGGACGTTTTCCTTCCGACATCAATTTACGAGTGGTGTTATCGATCGCAGAGATGTGATCGGCATCGAAGGCATGTCTCATGCCGAGTGTGAGAGCAAGGAAGCCTGTGCCCCAACCAAAGAGGGTTCCATCAGAGAGTTTGTAGTGGCCGGATGTGGCTGCCCACATCAAGAGCGTTCCACCAATCAGCAAGAAGAAAATCACGCCGAACATCGCGGCCATCCGCTTGCGTTCATCGCGAGAGAGGCCCCCGATAAAGGATGCCGCAGGTGTGGTGGTAGTTGGGTTATTCATTGGCTGACGCCCCTAGTAAAGCTATGTTGCCTGGCCATCTGATGGCTAGATGCAAACCCTTTGCAGAAAGCAAAGATACCTCAGTGATCACTAACTAGCGAGTTGAAATGAAAAAGGCCCCCGCGATTACGGGGGCCTTTCGAATCAGGTCTGAGCTTGGTGACGGGGAAGCGTCAATCCTGAAGCGCTGAGATCGATATTTTAAATATCGTAGTAAAGCTCGAACTCAGCTGGATGTGGACGAAGGCGTACGTAGTCGACTTCTGCTGAACGCTTGTAGTTGATCCAGGTTTCGATGAGATCTGGAGTAAATACGCCACCCTTTGTGAGGTAGTCGTGATTTGCCTCGAGTGCATCGAGAACTTCTGGAAGTGAACCTGGAACTTGTGGGATAGCTGCAGCATCTGCACCCTCAAGCTCGTAGAGATCCTTATCAACTGGTGCAAGAGGCTCGATCTTGTTCTGGATACCGTCGATACCAGCCATCAACATCGCAGCGAATGCGAGGTATGGGTTGGCTGATGGATCTGGGCAACGGAACTCGATGCGCTTCGCCTTTGGATTTGAACCAGTGATTGGGATACGGATACAAGCAGAACGGTTACGTGCTGAGTAAACGAGGTTTACTGGCGCTTCGTAACCTGGAACCAAACGGTGATATGAGTTCACAGTTGGGTTGGTGAATGCGAGAAGTGATGGAGCATGCTTCAAGAGACCACCGATATACCAACGAGCCATATCGGAGAGATCGCCATAGCCATCGCCGAAGAAGAGTGGCTTGCCATCCTTCCAAAGTGATTGGTGAACGTGCATACCTGAACCGTTGTCGCCAAAGAGTGGCTTTGGCATAAAGGTTGCAGTCTTGCCATTCTTCCAAGCAACGTTCTTAATAATGTACTTGAACTTCATAACATCATCACCAGCTGTGAGGATGTCTGAGAAGCGGTAGTTGATCTCCATCTGACCAGCAGTTCCCACTTCGTGGTGCGAACGCTCTACAAGAAGGCCGACCTTTCCGAGAGTCATAACCATCTCATCGCGGATATCTGCGAGTTGATCAGTTGGTGAAACTGGGAAGTAGCCACCCTTGTAGCGAGTCTTGTATCCGCGGTTTGGAGTGCCATCGGCTTCGAGTGATGCACCAGTGTTCCAGGCGCCTTCAATTGAATCGATGAAGTGGTGTGATGCGTTCTGTGATGTTCCAAAGTTCACTTCATCAAAGAGGTAGAACTCTGCTTCTGGAGCGAAGAATGCGGTGTCAGCGATACCTGTTGACTTGAGATACTCAACTGCCTTTGCAACTACACCACGTGGATCACGTGAGTATGGCGAATTATCAATTGGGTTGTGAACTGAGAAGTTGATGACAAGAGTCTTCTCAGCACGGAATGGATCGATGAAGGCGCTTGATGGAATTGGAAGCAACTTCATATCTGATTCGTGAATTGCTTGGAATCCACGGATCGATGAACCATCAAACATCAAGCCATCTGTGAAGACAGCCTCATCAAATGATTCAACTGGAACGTTGAAGTGCTGTTGGATTCCTGGAAGGTCGATGAATCGAATATCAATTAGCTTGACATCGTTCTTCTTGATGAAATCAAAGATTTCAGCTGAGTTCTTAAACATGCTTCTCCGTACTAGTTCGTTGTCGCATTCAAGGAAGCCGCTTCGCCGGGGCTCACTTGTTATGGGTGAAATCTAAGGCTTGTGAGTGAAAAGGGGATAACCCAAATGTTACGAACATGTTTCGTACTCTCGACCTACGGTCTAGCCGCCCCGAAGAGCCCCAAAAAGGTAGCCTTGGGCCATGACGAGCGCTCCCGAACCGACTATGGCTGGAATGGGGATCCGTTTTGCAGCATTGGCGGTTGATTGGATCGCTACCAGCGTCATCATCAGCGGACTGACTGGGCGGAATTACGGTTACCAGGGGGAGCGGACCCTGCTCTTCTTTGTCGAGGTTGTTGTACTCACCTCGCTCATGGGTTCTTCAGCTGGTCAAAGGCTCTTCCGACTTCGGGTGGTCGATTCCGAGACCGGTGGATCGATCTCACCAATACGTGTGATGGTCAGAACTTTACTGATCGTCCTCGTTCTGCCAGCGCTCTTTCGCAAAGATGGGATGGCCTATCACGATGCGATGTGCAAGACGAGAGTTGTGCGGATTTAGAAGTTTTTAGCGCAAGTTAGCGCAAGTTAGCGCTAGTTAGCGTTTAGGCATCTTTACACCCCTGGGCATTGGGCCTTGTGGGATCGGCATTGATAGTCCGCCGACCGCCTTCAGGCGAGCACGAACTTCACGCAATTGATTATTCGACAACTTCTTAGGTAATTTCTTAATCGTCTTCTGCAACTTTTTGAGATTGACCTGGCCATCAAGATCGCCCGCATAGATATCTGTGACTGGAACACCTGGAACAAATCGTTCCATCTTCTTCTTCTCATCGATCATCAAGGCACGGACGCCAGCGCCACCTTCACCGACAAGGATAATTCCTGGGCGACCAACGGTGCGGTGCACCATATCTTGGTTGCGAGAGACGTTGACTGCTGGGGTTGTTGTGAAGCCACGACGAATACTCATTAGCACACTTGCAGCTGCGCCAAGCTGTCCCTTGATAGATGAGAAAGCCGCGGTATTTGCAAAGCGAGTGAACATAAAGAATGCGACAAGTAATCCCAATGGGAATCCAAGAATTCCAAAATAGACCGGATGGTGCAGCGAGTTACCTGCAAGAATCGCAAGAACCTCTGCGATCACAAATCCAAGTGCGCACCAGAGAATCGCAAGGGGAGTGTGGGTCTTCACTAAGCGGAAGGCATCTTTCAGAACTGCAGCCTGAGACTGCTTATCTGGAGCGTTATTTGTAACCTTTACCTTATTTGCCATCGCCATTCTCCTTCTTCTCTTCTAACTCTTTAAGATGTTCTAGGCGTTCTCGCTCAACTTGCTCCAAAGTCGGAGCAGTTCCGCCGAGACGGGCCGGAGCCCACCATTGACCTGCAGGGGCATCAGGGTAGTTGGATTGCACCTGATGGAGAAGTTCATTCATAACAACCTTCAATTTCGCCTCTTCGGCGGGGATATCTGCCCCTTTAGGTATGAAGATCGGTTCACCAAACGCTACCGAGATCGGGAATTTATTGCGGCCAAAGTCTGGCTTCCGTTTCTTGGTGACAATCCGCTGGCTACCCCAGACCGCAACTGGGATTACTGGAACGCCGGCACCTTGGGCTAAACGGACTGCGCCAGATTTCAATTCTGCAATCTCAAAACTGCGCGAGATAGTTCCCTCTGGAAAGATCCCAATGATCTCGCCAGAACGAAGGGCCCGAAGAGCAGCAGCGAGTGCGGATGAACCAGCGGATCGATCAACACTGATGTGGTGCATGCCGCGCATAAGCGGTCCTGCGATTTTGTGATCAAAGATCTCCTTCTTCGCCATGAATCGTATGTAACGTTTCATTGGAAGAGCTGCTGTTCCTGCCAACGCGAAATCAAGGTAGCCAATGTGATTGATTGCTAAAACTGCTCCACCACTCTTGCCCTTATGGGGGAGATGCTCTTGTCCTTGGAAGTCAAAGCGAAGACCAAGATATTTCCAGAAGCTTTTTACGGTAAAGATAACTGGCGGATAAGCAAGATCAGCCACTACTGAGCTCCACGCTTTTCCAGCGCCTGCTTGTACAAACGGCCAGCGCGATAAGAGGAGCGAACCATTGGTCCACTCATGACACCAAGGAAGCCAATCTCATTAGCTTCATGAGATAACTCAACGAATTCCTCTGGCTTTACCCAGCGAATGACTGGGTGATGCATTGGAGTTGGTCGAAGATATTGAGTAATTGTGATGAGATCGCATCCTGCGGAATGCAGATCACGAAGCGCCTGTGATACCTCTTCTCGAGTTTCACCCATTCCAAGAATGAGGTTCGACTTGGTAATAAGTCCAAAGTTTCTAGCTTGTGAAATCACATTGAGAGAACGCTCGTAGGTAAATGCCGGACGGATCTCCTTAAAGATACGTGGAACGGTCTCGAGATTGTGAGCAAAGACTTCTGGACGTGTTTCAAAGACTTGATTGAGAAGTACTGGATTTCCGCTGAAATCTGGGGCCAACATCTCAACTCCAACGCCTGGGTTCATTTCGTGAACGACTCGAATGGTCTCCGCGTAGAGCCAGGCGCCTTCGTCTTCGAGATCATCGCGCGTAACGCCAGTGATCGTCGCATAGCGAAGGCCCATAGTCTTTACAGATTCGGCGACTCGGCGTGGTTCATCACGATCAACAGGTAATGGCTTGCCGGTATCGATATTGCAGAAATCGCAACGACGTGTACATCGTTCGCCACCAATGAGGAAGGTTGCCTCTTTATCTTCCCAACATTCGAAAATATTTGGACAGGCAGCTTCTTGGCAGACAGTGTGCAAACCTTCGCGTACGACGAGGGATCGGAGTTGGGTGTACTCCGGACCCATCTTCGCCTTGGTCTTAATCCACTCAGGCTTCTTCTCAATCGGCACTGCTGCATTACGTGCCTCAATTCGGAGAAGTTTTCTTCCTTCTGGAGCTATAGTCATTCGCTCACCCTTCCAAGCGCCTCAAAGAGATGTCGTTCAACAACGGGTAGTACTTCGTTGATAGAAATATTTCGACCTAATTCCTGAGCCATTGAAGTCACACCCGTGTCACTGAAACCGCAAGGAACGATTCGGTCGAATGCGGTGAGGTCGGGGGAGACATTGAGAGCGAAGCCGTGCATGGTGACTCCTTGAGCTACTCGGATTCCAATAGCGGCAATCTTTCGATCTCCATGAGAATCGCGAAGCCAGACTCCAGAACGTTCGCAATACCGTTCTGCGCGAATCCCGATCTCTTCACAGACAGCGATCAACGCGGTCTCGATCTCACGGACAAAACCGACCACATCATTTCTATTCTTCAATTTAATAATGGGATAGCCAACGAGTTGTCCTGGGCCGTGATAAGTAATTTTTCCGCCACGATCAACATCGATGACCGGAGTCCCATCCATTGGACGTTCATCGGCAGTGGTTCTGCGACCGGCGGTATAGACGGATGGGTGCTCAAGGAGAATGAGAGTGTTTGGTCGATCGCCAGCGACTACCTCGGCATGGATCTTACGCTGCCCTGCGAGAGCATCCAGATAGGGAACAAGACCCAGGCTCTTGAGAGCTAATTGCGCTGAGGTCTTTGAGGTCAATGGCACTCCTTTAGCCTAATTGGAGAGGTGAAATTTGGCTAAATAACGGGTGAAAGGGCCGTATACCCGGCTTTGAAGGGGAGTTTGATCGACTCAACGATTAAACTAGTGGCTTGAATCTCTCCCACAAGCACAATCTACTTTCTCTGAATGGATATTCGTATGTCTGCAAGTAAGCATCGCAAGCCGTTATGGATCGCAATCCTCCTCGTTCTGGGTTGGTTCATGGTCTCGGGAGTCACTGGCCCACTCTTTGGGCAACTCTCTACTGTGCAGAAGAACGACAACTCAAAGTTCCTGCCTAGCTCGGCCGAGACAGAGCGCTTCAATGCTGCAGCCGCTGGGTTTAACTCTGGCGCCAACAAGTCACTTCCAGAGTTGGTTCTCTTTGTTGGCGATGCGACCCCTGCCACGGTGGGTGCGACAAATGCTTTTCTTCAGACCCTCGGTTCACAGCCACTCGTTGATAAAGATGGCAAATCCATTCCACAAGTCAGCGCGAAACTTTCAGATTTCTTAGATCCGAATAGCCCATTGGTTGCCTTCCCATCGAAAGATGGCAAGGCGATCCTTGCGAGCGTACCATTTAACGCAGATCAAACTGGTGTGAACCTGGCGAATAAGAAGCCAGCACTTCCTGCTGTTACGGACTCAATCCGTTATTACTCAGCTCAGTTCGCTGCGAAGAGCGGCCTTACTTCACATGTAACAGGTATCGCCGCGATTCTCTCTGATCTTTTCGGCGCATTCGGCTCACTTGATTCAAGTCTCTTGCTCACCACAGGTCTTGTTGTGGCAATTATTTTGATCGTCGTATATCGCTCTCCAGTCTTGTGGATCTTGCCACTCTTCTCAGCTGGAATTGCACTTAGCTTTGCCGGAGCTGTGGTCTATGAACTCGCGAAGCACAACATCATTGCGCTCGATGGTGCATCGCAGGGAATTCTCTCGGTTCTCGTATTAGGTGCCGCGACGGACTACGCACTTCTCTTGATCGCGCG
>CAJBLC010000092.1 GCA_903953805.1 uncultured Actinomycetes bacterium
GCCGCCTTCGAGTACGGATACGCAGCTATTGGTGGTTCCTAGGTCAATTCCTACGGCCTTGGCCATTGTGGTGCTCCTTTTTCGGGGTAGATAAGCCACTTTTACGTCTGGCTATGACTGAATTCTCACCCTTGAGTCGGATCTTGTCAAAAGATTGAGTCCGATCGACTCAAGTTCGAGTTATCTACTGAACCATGAGCCCCTCCCGTTTATTCCACGGGATTCTCCTGATTTCCTCCTATTTCGGGCATAGCCTTGAGCGTATGACCGCACTCTTGGCCACCCTCGCCTACGGGGTAACTGCCGTAGCTCTGACCTTGATCACCATCAGGGCCCGCCAGATCTACCAGATCATTAAATCGGGGCAGCCTGACCCAACTCGTGGTGGTAATCCAGCAGAGCGTGCACGCACGATGGTTTCGCAAGTCTTACTTCACACCAAGATGAATAAGTTCAATCCTTCTGGGATTGCACATTGGTTTGTGATGATCGGATTCGTTGCACTCGCCGGTTCATTAGTGCAGGCATATGGTGAAGTTATTTCACCAACATTCAAGTTGCCGATCATTGGTAATTGGATTCTCTATCGCGCATTTGTAGTTTTAATTGCAGCGCTCACTGGTGTGGGAATTATTGTTTTGATGAAAGTTCGCTTCTGGAACATGCTCTTCCGCAAAGATCGTAAGAATCGTTTTCAGGGTTCTGTCACTTGGCGTGGGCTCTATGTTGAACTTACGATCGTTGCAATTGTGGTCTGCGTCTTTATCTTGCAATTTAGTAAGAATGAGACTCTTATTCGCTGGACTGCGGCAACAAAGATTGTTGTTTCGATGGCCTGGTTCATTGTTCTTGCACTCAATCTCACGATGGGTGTTGCCTGGCATAGATTCTTGGCGCCATTCAATATTTACTTTAAACGCTTTAGTGATGGTCGCAACTCTCTTGGTCCAATTCCTGAGATGCTCTCGCATGGCAAGCCAATTAACTTTGAAGATCCGCAAGAAGATGATGTCTTCGGTATTGGTAAATCGGCAGATATCTCATGGAAGGGTCTGCTCGATATGTCGAGCTGTACCGAATGCGGTCGCTGCCAATCACAGTGTCCTGCTTGGCATACTGAAAAGCCACTCTCGCCAAAGATGCTCATTATGGCGATGCGCGATCATGCATTGGCAAAGGTGCCAAGCGATGCACCGATTGTTGGTAGCGCACATGAGAATGCCATTAATCCTGATGTTCTATGGTCTTGTACATCCTGTGGTGCTTGTGTTGAAGAGTGCCCAGTAGATATCGAGCATGTTGATCACATTATGAATATGCGCCGCTATCAGGTGCTGGTTGAATCAGAGTTCCCATCAGAGCTTGGAAATACCTTTAGAAACCTCGAAAAAGCCGGCAATCCATGGGGCGCTAACCGCGCTGATCGCGACGCTTGGATCTCTGAGGTCGACTTCCCAATCACTGTTATTGATGGTGAGATCCCTGAAGATGTTGAGTACTTGTTCTGGGTTGGCTGTGCCGGTGCGTATGAAGATCGTGCTAAGAAGACGACAAAGGCAGTCGCAGAACTTCTCTATATGGCCGATGTGAAGTTTGCAGTGCTCGGTAAGAAAGAGACCTGCACAGGTGATCCCGCTCGTCGTGCCGGTAATGAGTTCCTCTATCAGATTCTCTCGCGTGAAAATATTGAAACACTTCAAGAGACCTTTGGTACTCGTGGTACCAAGAAAGTTGTAGTTACCTGTCCGCATTGCTTCACAACAATCGGTCGCGACTACAAGAGGCAGGGTTTTGAATTAGAGATGATGCACCACACCCAACTTCTCAATCAGCTGGTAAAGGAGAAGCGTCTAACTCCAGTTGCACCTGCTAATCCAAAGTCGCTTACGTACCATGATCCTTGTTACTTGGGTCGTCACAACCAGATCTATTCACCACCACGCGAACTTCTTGAAGCAACAGGTTCAGTTGTAACAGAGATGCCGCGTAATCAAGAGCGATCATTCTGTTGTGGTGCAGGTGGTGGGCGAATGTGGATGGAAGAGAAGCTTGGTACTCGGATTAACTTAAACCGCGTTGATGAAGCTATTGCGACTGGTGTTGAAGAGGTCGCAGTTGGTTGCCCATTCTGCCGAGTGATGGTGAGCGATGGAATGACCGCTCGCACATCCGATATTGAGGTCTTAGATGTAGCCCAGGCTCTTCTTCGGACGGTGAAACCCGTTAATTAAAATAGTGGCTATCGATCCTCCGATAAGTCCACCGATGTGCGCTCTCCAGTCAATACCTTGAATACCAAAACTTAATGCAAGATTAAGAACAACTACTCCTGCCATTTGTCGCCAATCCACGCCCATTCGGCGACCAGTGATAAGTAGAGCGCCAAAGAGTCCGTAAATCATTCCTGAAGCACCTACCGCGACAACCGAAGGATTAAATGTGATTGAGGTTAACGAAGCAACCAATAGCGAAATAATGAGGATAAAGCTGTATTTCAAGCGTCCGAAGTAGTTCTCTACCGCTGTTCCGAGTTGATAAAGCGAAAGCATGTTGAGGATCAAATGAGTCCAACTCGCATGAGTTAATGCGACTGTTATAAGGCGATACCACTGTCCAGTGCTTGTTCCTATTGCTTTGCCATCACCATATACATAGTGTTTAACAAGCAAGAGCCGATCAAATAATGGCGGAAAGGAGTTTTGAAAGAGATAGTGATCCGCTAAGTAGAACGCACTTATTACGACAATCAGAAGTGTCGTTAATGAATTGCGCTTCTGCACAGTGAAATTATTCTGTAATAGTTACAGATTCGATCACAACGGCCTGAACTGGGCGATCGCCAGCACCAGTCTTTGTTGTTGCGATCTTGTCGACAACTGCCTGTGAGGCAGCATCTTTTACTTCACCAAAGATTGAGTGCTTGCGGTTTAACCACGCTGTTGGTGTAACAGTGATAAAGAACTGTGAACCATTTGTTCCAGGTCCAGCGTTTGCCATTGCAAGAAGATATGGGCGATCGAAGTTAAGTTCTGGGTGGAACTCATCTGCGAAACGGTAGCCAGGTCCGCCAGTACCAGTACCAAGTGGATCTCCACCTTGGATCATGAAGTTAGCAATAACGCGGTGGAAGACAGAGCCGTCATAAAGATTTGCAGTGCTCTTCTCGCCACTACGTGGGTCAACCCATTCACGCTTTCCGGTAGCAAGCTCAACAAAGTTAGCAACGGTCTTTGGCGCATGATCTGGGAAGAGCTCGATCACGATATCGCCGTGGTTGGTGTGAAGTGTTGCGCTTGACATGGGTGCTCCCGATTTTTAGAAGTGGGTAATGAGAGAAAAGAGTGGAGACCAGGGGAATCGAACCCCTAACCCCCGCCTTGCAAAGGCGGTGCTCTACCAATTGAGCTAGGTCCCCGTTATTAGCGGAGCACCGAATACTAATAGTTTTTGAGTAATCCTCATAAACCACTTTCTTCGATGGTGGGCCTAGGTGGACTCGAACCACCGACCTCTTCCTTATCAGGGAAGCGCTCTAACCAGGCTGAGCTATAGGCCCATCTCTCACAACTGCTTGTGGCAACCGTGAAGGGCAAAGGTTACCCGACTGGGCTCTAGAGCCCAAAACCAGTTATTCGCCTGCTGGCGCTTCTCCCGCTGGGATATCAGCCGTCTCAGGGACATCTTTGACCTGGGTTATTGAGACAACAGCGGCTCCCTCATCGAGGTTCACCAGACGGACTCCCAAAGTATCGCGTGAGGTCTCACGGACTTCTTCGACCGGTGTTCTCATAACAACGCCAGATGATGTGATCGCAAGGATCTCATCGCCAGGTGTCACGATCATTGCACCAACGAGTGAACCGCGTGAATCTTCATCGATCTTTGCCGCTTTCACACCGATACCGCCACGGCCTTGTTGGCGATATTCAATGAGTGGTGTGCGCTTGGCATAACCACCATCCGTTGCAGTGAAGACAAATTGATCAGGTGAATCACCAGCGACCGCAGCCATAGTAAGAAGTTCATCATCAGCGCGGAACTTCATTCCAATTACACCAGCAGTTGAACGTCCCATTGCACGAAGTGATTCATCACTAGCGCTGAAGCGAAGTGACATTCCCTTGCGCGAGACAAGAAGAAGTTCATCTTCCTCATTCACTAATGATGCTGATACAACTTCATCATTCTCTTTGAGGTTAATAGCAATCAATCCACCAGAGCGTGGTGAGTCATATTCAGCAAGTGGTGACTTCTTCACCATGCCAGAACGCGTTGCAATCACCAAGTTAGGGTGTGATGCATACGAGTCGATCGCAATTACTTGAGCGATCGTCTCATCTGGTTTAAATGCTAGAAGGTTTGCAACATGTTGCCCGCGAGCATCGCGACCGGCATCTGGTAACTCATGCACCTTGGCACGATAGACGCGACCCTTGTTGGTGAAGAACAATAACCAATCATGGGTGGATGCAATGAA
>CAJBLC010000093.1 GCA_903953805.1 uncultured Actinomycetes bacterium
AACGCGAGCGTCGCAATACTTCACGAGCTCTGCATATCCGGCGACTCCCATAAGGGTTTCAAGTTCAACCTTGTTCGAGATATAGACCGGATCTTTGCCAACATGTGCATCGGTGTTTCCGGTGCAGTACCAATCAAAGTCAGCACCGCCATCTCCCCAAGCCTTGCGCTCATACTCACCGATAACGGTAATCGAAACAGTTTGATCGCCAACTTCGCGCTCTTCAAATGAACGACGAATCGGTAGTTGCCAGCAGACATCAGGCTTTGTCTCAACAAAGTGAACGCCTTCTTTAAGTGCAAGGTGGTGGAGGACGCAACCAAATGAACCGGTGTAACCTGGTGCTTCATGGCCAACGCGATTGAGAAAGATACAGCTGTTATCAACCATGCGAGTCTTGCGATCTTTATCGAAACCAACTTCAGAGATGTTGAGCTTGCTGCCCTTCATCTTTGAGTGGGCCTCGTCGTAGTACTGCCACATATCTGGAGTCAGTCGTTCAGCAATCTTAAGAGTGCGGGCTTCATCTTCTTCGTCTGAGTAATAAGCGCCATCAGAGCAACAGCCAGCATCAGGCTTATCAGCATCGATACCGCAGCAGCCTGCTCCGTAAATACATGTGTAGTAAGAGGTCAACCAGGTGAGATCGCATTTAAAGATCTCTTGTGGATTCGCTGGGTCGGGAAATTCCACCCAATCGCGCGCAAAGTTCGGTGATACCTCCATAGTGGCGCAAGCCTAGTTAATGAGCCTCAAAAGTGACAATTGAGATTGGCCGCTGTGGGTATCGACCGATTCGGTAGAGTTCTGACATGAACAAGTGCGTGGGGATCGTAGGCGTTGGAAACATGGGCGAAGCACTTCTTGCCGGCCTGATCTCGGCTGGCCACCCAGCAACTCAGATCTGCATCACTGATAAGCGTGAAGATCACGCAACCTCGTTGGCAGATAAGTATGGAGTTACCCTCCAAACTCTCTCAGCGATCGGTGCTGAGTGCGAAATTATTCTCGTTGTGGTTAAGCCACAAGACCTAGCAACAACGCTTGAATCACTCAAGCCAACTCTTGGGCCACGTGCACTCATCGTCTCTTTTGTAGCTGGCAAAACTATTGCACGTATTGAAAGCTCCCTTGGCGGAGTTCATGGAGTTATACGTGTTATGCCAAATACTCCTACCCTTATTGGGAAAGGAATGGCCGCTATTTCACCAGGAACTCACGCGAAAACTGACGATCTTGGATTTGTTCGCCACTTCTTGGGCGCAAGCGGCAAGGTCGTTGAAGTGGAAGAGCGTCTGCAAGATGCTGTTACTGCAACCAGCGGGTCAGGGCCTGCCTACTTCTTTGCCTTTGTCGAAGCGATGGTCGCTGGCGCCGAAAAACTTGGCTTGAGTCATGAGGTCGCAACTGAGCTCACCGTTCAAACTCTCATCGGTGCTGCAGGTATGTTGGCGGAGAGCGGCAAAGATGCAAAGACGCTCCGTGAAAATGTAACCAGCCCTAATGGAACGACTTATGCAGCTCTGATGTCATTTGAAGGAAGCGATCTGAGTTCAACCGTTGCTAATGCGATGGCTGCAGCCGCAAAACGCTCTGCTGAACTTGCCTAATGAAGTTTAAGGTCGTTGTTAGTGCGATCGCACTCTCACTCATTGTTGCGAATCCTGTTCAGGCAGTAGTTAAACCTAAA
>CAJBLC010000094.1 GCA_903953805.1 uncultured Actinomycetes bacterium
GCGACGATCTCATTCTCACTTGGTTTGATCATCGCATTCTTTGCAATTATCGCGACCTTAGTAAGTCGTCGTCGTGGAGGAGATTCACTACTATGAGCAAGAAAACTTTCTATATGTCAAAGAAGAGCAACTTCTTAACGCTCATCATGATTGTCCTCTCCACATACTTCATCGTGCCCCTTTTCTGGGTCATCGCTGCAAGTACAAAGACCACTAATGACATCTTTAGCACCTTTGGTCTCTGGTTTGCTAAATCTTGGCACCTTTGGTCAAACCTCAAGGCTGTCTTCACCAGTGATAATGGAATTTATAAGCTCTGGTTGATGAACTCTTTGATCTACTCGATCTCTGGAGCTGTCGGTGCCGCTCTTCTCTGCACCTTGGCTGGTTATGGATTTGCGAAGTACCAGTTCGCTGGATCGAAGGCGATCTTTAGAACTGTACTTGGTGCAGTGATGATCCCATCAGCTGCGCTCTCTATCCCTACCTTTATTATCTTTTCAAAGCTTGGCTTGGTGAATACTCGTTGGGCAGTGATTCTGCCTTCACTGGTAAGTCCACTGGGCGTGTACCTTATGAAGGTCTACTCCGATACTTCGATTCCTAACAATATGATCGAAGCTGCACGTATCGATGGTGCTACCGAGTTCAAGATCTTCCGCACCATCTCACTACGTATGTTGATGCCTGGTTTCATCACAGTTCTTCTGCTATCGATCGTTGGTATCTGGAATAACTTCTTCTTGCCACTGATTATGTTGAGTTCAACAAATCTTCAGCCACTCACCGTCGGTCTATCAATTTGGTATGGCCGTATCGCCGGTGGCGGTAGTGGACGTGATGCGAACTTCCAGGCTGTCGTTATTACTTCAGCGGCGGTCTCATTGATTCCACTGATCATTGCCTTCTTGTTCTTGCAGCGTTATTGGGAGAATGGTCTCTCTCTCGGCGCTGTTAAAGAATAAATCACTCCTCAATGACCCCAGATCGCTTCACCAGGACCCTTTATGGTGCCGCTTATTACCATGAGTATCACCAGACCCCTCGGCTAGCTGAGGATATGCGATTGATGCGTGAGGCTAACCTCACCGTTATTCGCGTTGGCGAATCAACCTGGTCGACCTGGGAACCGAACGATGGTCACTTTGAACTCGAATGGATGCAAGAGATCCTTGATGCCGCACATGAGTCGGGTATCTCAGTCATTATGGGCACCCCAACGTATGCGATGCCACCATGGCTTGCACGTAAGCATCCCGAGATCATGGCAGATAAGCGGACTGGCCAACCGATTCCATATGGCCATCGCCAGAATATGGATTACTCGAGTCCAATTTTCTTGAAGTATGCCGAGCGCATTATCCGAAAGATCGTCGAACGATATGCAAACCATCCTGCCGTTATTGGCTGGCAGGTAGATAACGAGCCAGGAACAGAAGTTCTCTTTAACGATGGAACATTCCAGGCATTTAAAAAATATTTAGCGGATAAATACGGAACTGTTCAGAATCTCAATAAGCGTTGGGGCCTGGTCTATTGGTCGCACGAGATAACTGATTGGGATGACCTCTGGCGCCCAGATGGAAATACATCGAATAGCTACAACCTTGAGTGGCGTAGATTCCAGGCGAAGATCACTGAAGATTTCATCACCTGGCAGGCCGATATCGTCCGTGAATATATTCCGGCTCATCAATTTATTACTACATGTATTTCGATTGGTCGCCCAGCCCAGGATGTCACTCGAGTTGCCTCTGGATTAGATCTCACCGCCGTCAACGTCTATTACGCGACGCAAGATGGATTGCAGTATCCGGTCTATCGCTCGCCAGATCCATCTGAAGTTGCTGAGCTCCCTGCACCGTTCTGGATTACGCATCACGGTCCAATGGGCTTCATGGTCCAGGCTGATATCTCCTACGGAATTTTGGAAGATAACTTCATCGTCACTGAGACCAACGCCTCCTTCACCGGTCATGGTCCAGCTACTGGCTACTTCCCGTCATATCCAGGCCAACTCCGCCAAGTCGTGCTCGGGCTCGCTGCTCGCGGCGCAAATATGGTCGAATACTGGCATTGGCACACCCTTCCTTATGGAACAGAGACTTATTGGGGTGGAATTCTTGGCCACTCACTCCAACCAGCACGCACCTATAACTCTGTTGCAGAAATCGGCACAATGCTCAAGAAGTACGAGAGCAAGTTAGTTGATCTCAAACCAACTAACGAAGTCACAATGATTTATTCACCAGAGAGCAACTGGTCGCTTGGATTCCAGCCACCACTTCGCCGGGAATTCGATATTGGGCAATTTGGAGATCCAGAGAGCTACGGTCGCTTCTTTGCTAGTTACTACGACATCTTCTTTGCGGAGGATTTCGGAGTCAACCTCATTGGTGCAAATAAGTTACCTGACTCACCAGCAGAACTTTTGAAGCGGACATCAATTCTCTGTCTACCAGCGCTCTATATCTCTGAACAATCAGTTCTAGATTTTGCCGTCGAATTTGCGCGACTTGGTGGACACTTGATCTTGACTCCACGTAGCGGTTATGCCGATGAGATTTCTGTGGTTCGTCAAGAAGTCATGCCTGGTGCCCTAGCAAAGGCAGCGGGCGTGCATTACGACGAGTTCTCAAATCTCTCTCGTAAGGTCCACGTTCAATCTACGAATAAGACTATGGGCACCGGAGTAATTGGTGATGCACTGGGATGGGTTGATCTTCTCATTACCGATGGTGCAGAAGTTCTCGCTACCTATGACCACCCGATGTACAAGAACTATGCGGCGATCACAACCAATGCATTCGAAAAGGGCCGAGTTACCTATATCGGAACAATGCCAGATCACACTTTAGGCAGAAATATCGCTGCTTGGTTACGCACCATTCATTCGGATTCAATCCCAGCAAAGAAGAGCGCGGATTCAATTCGACAGAGCCGTGCGATTGCAGCCGATGGCTCGGAATTAATCTTTGTATTTAACTGGAGCTGGGATGAAGCAGAGATCTCATTCCCTGTCGCTACTCAGAATTACCTTACCGAGAACGCCATTGCAGCAGGCGCTTCGGTAGTACTCGGGCCATGGGATGCCCAAGTACTACGCGTAGCACGCTAGTTATTCGGTAATAACGCTCCATTTATAGGTGTAGGTGCCGCCCTTAGGAACGTACTTATCCAAGGTATCTGGTCCACATGAGGCTGTTCCGATTCCACGGTGTACCGCATCAATCGTCACAACTGTTGTTCCAGATTTCTTCAACTCAACATCGTGAGTCTTTGCCGTTAACTCTTCTTGGGTAAATGGAAGAACTGAAACCTGTCGAGGCTTATCCAAGACAAATCTCACTTTCTTTCCACTACTTGAAGCCAATTCGAACCAACGCACATCGCTATGTCCGCCACTCTCTTGTGGAACAACATATGGAATGTATTGATCATCAACGGTGCTTGAGACCTTGGTGATTGCGGCAAGTTTGCGATCGGGATATGTCTCAACTGGACCTGAACCGAAGTAGGTGAGCTGAGAGAGCGACTTATCCAATTCGAAGGTAGTACCCACTCGTGGCAGGTCTGTGACTTGCGCCGGAATTTTCACAGTCTCGGTGACGGTGAATCCACCAGCGATCGCTTCGACGATCTGAGTATGTTTGATCTCGATACCTGCGCCACTCTTCCAAGATTTAGCGATCTTGATCTGAGTAGGAGTGCTGGTTACCTTGGCAGCGCCTGGAGTCAATCGATCGAGCCCAGCTTTGCGCCAACGAGGTGAGATATGGCCATAGGTATCGTTTTCAGTAGGAGCGCGGAAGAGTGTGAGAGCTGGAGCGCTAACACCGTAAGGAAGACGAATCTCTCCTTGAGGTGAGACAACATCAGCAATCGCAGCTGCCTTCGCCTTCTTTGGCTTGGAGATGGCAAGTGACTTCAGAGCAAATTGAACATCACCGATCTCAGCCTTCGCTGCTGCCCAAGGAGTAGCTGCCTTTCGGACGATCGTGATGGTGAGGAATCGTTCGCCACGCAATTGGCTCGTACGAACCTTCTTGCTAGCGATGGTCACGACCTTTTTGCCACGCGGTGCGATCTTTCCAGGCAGAATCGTGCCAGAGTCGACAATTTCACCTTCAACTGTGAAATTCCAGCGTAATTCGTAGGCGCTGCTATCAACGAAGAATTGCTTGTTAAATACTTCGAATTTAAGCGAGTCAGCGTTCTTCGTCGTGATGCGTAGTGGAGCTGCGATGGTTCGCATCTCGAACATTCCAGGCTTTGGCTTGCGATCTGCCCAGAACATTCCGTCACAGATGAATGAGCCATCGTGTCGCTCTTCACCAAAGTCGCCACCGTATGCGCTTCGCGTTGTTCCATCAGGAAGTTTCTGGGTAATGCCGTGATCCCAGAATTCCCAGATGAAGCCACCTTGAAGTCCATCATATTTATGAATCGCTTCCCAATACTCAGCGAGAGTTCCATTGGAGTTACCCATGGCGTGCGAGTACTCACACATGATGAGTGGGCGTTGCTTCAAAGGAGACTTTGCATAATCTACGATTGCTCGAATTGATGGATACATCGGACAGATGATGTCAGATTGATCCGCGCCCTTAAGGAATCGGTTATGGCGAATTGCGCCTTCGTAATGAAGTGGACGAGATGGATCAAAGCTGCGTAAGAAAGCCGCTGCAGCAGCATGGTTAGGACCGGTTCCTGATTCATTACCAAGTGACCAGAAGACAACCGATGGATGCGCGATGTCGCGTTGTGCCATACGGCCAATGCGATCTACAAATGCAGTGAGATAGCGGGGATCGTCGCAGATCGAATCCTGGAATGCATGGGACTCAATATTCGCTTCACCCACTACATAAAAACCAAGTTCATCAGCAAGTTCGAGAATTGCAGGATCGTTTGGATAGTGCGAGGTGCGTACTGCATTGAAGTTGAATGCCTTCAAAGCCAATAAATCATCACGCATATATTCGCGAGTAAGTACACGACCAGTTGTAGGACTGAAGTCGTGGCGGTTCATTCCATAGATGATCACTGGCTTGTAGTTAAACAAGTAGGTGTGACCTTCTACGCGTGAATCTCTAAATCCGGTCTTCTGGGTAAATCTTTCAATGACCTTACCCTTGGGATCCTTCACTTCTATGCGTAATTCATAGAGGTTTGGCGCCTCAGGAGACCATGGGAGAACCTGGTAGCTACCCTTGATGAGAATTTCACCTAATTGAGTTGGGCGGTATTCATTCGCTAATTTGCGAAGTGAAGGTGGGAGGTTATCTCGCCAGTATTCACTGCGTTCGAGTCCACGAAAATCATCGCTCCACTTGGCAAACTCATCGAGCGTAGAACCCTGGATCTCTTTAATTGGGACGGTCGACGAACCTTTATTGGCCTTACTTTTTACGCCAACGACTGTGACATCAACACTATATCCACCAGGGTATGAGCCATCAGTGCTCGCCAAATAACCACGGACCAAGAGAGTTCCGGTCTTGAGATCTTTTTTGAGACCTGGCGTTGCATAGAATCGTTGCAAGTAGACCGATGGAGTTGCAAATAACTTAATCGAGCGAGTGATTCCACCATGCCACCACTGATCTTGATCTTCGATATATGTGGCATCGCTCCATTTAACAACCTTGATCTGAATTCTATTCTTTCCCTTTTTGAGGAATTGAGAGATATCAAAATCGGCAGCGAGGCGTGAATCTTTCGCCATGCCAACTTCTACGTCATTGATCGAGAGAATCGCTACCGATTCAAAGCCACCAATTTGAATGACGTAACGAGTTCCTGTCCAATGTGATGGAACTTCAAAATCGCGTTCGTAGATTCCGGTTGGGTTGAGTGCTGGAACAGCAGGAGGCAGTTCATCAAAGGGCATCTGCACATTTGTGTAAATTGGTTTATCCCAGAAGATCTCGGATTCAGGTTGCATCGTCCAGAGACCAGGAACCGGTATTGACGTCCAACTCTTTCCGGGAGCGAGATCTGGAGATTTCAGAAGCTGAAAGTCCCATACTCCGTCGAGCAAAATTGATTCTTCATGTTCCAAGTTGAGCATTGGCTCACGGTTTACGGCAGTTGTCTCTGGGCTATTCCAATAATTCATGAGAGAAGGTTAACGAGATTACGGCCGATCCGAAATGGCCTAAGGCGATTATTTTTCGCTAGTTTTCTATCATTTTGAGCCCAAATGTGATTGGCTACGACCTGAAGATTCTTACCAAAAAAGAGTTCAAAGGAGATCCTCGTGGCCAACTTTCCTGCAGATTTTAAATGGGGTGTAGCTGCTGCTTCATATCAAATTGAAGGCGCTGCCTACGAAGATGGACGAGGTCTCTCTATTTGGGACACGTTCTCAAAGACACCTGGCAAGGTCCACAATGGCGAGAGCGGAGATGTCGCCTGCGATCACTACCACCGATATCTTGAAGATATCGAGATGATGAAGAACCTCGGAGTAAAGCATTACCGACTCTCTTTTGCCTGGCCACGCCTCTTCCCAAATGGCGACGAAGTTCGTGAGGAGCGCGGCTTTGCCTTCTACGATCGATTGATCGATGCCCTTCTTGAAGCAGGAATCACGCCACTAGGAACTCTCTATCACTGGGATCTGCCACAAGCCTTAGAAGATAAAGGTGGATGGGTAAATCGCGACACCGTTGATGCCTTTGAGAAGTATGCAACCGCTGTCGGAGAACATTTTGGTGATCGCGTAAAGAGCTTCTCGCCAATCAATGAGCCTTGGGTTGTTGCGTGGCTTGGTTATGGCATTGGCTACCACGCACCGGGCCGGGCAAGTCGCGCCGAAGCATTTGCAGTAGCTCATCACACCGTTATTGGACATGCTGTAGCAACGAATGCACTTCGTGCCGTTCGCAGCGATCTCAAGATTGGCCCAGTTCTCAATCAGACAAACTTCATCTGCGATGACCTCAATAATCCAGATCTCGCTCATATGCACGACTTCTTCGATGCCTACCAAAATCGCTTCTGGATGGATGCCTTCTTCCATGGAAAGTATCCAGATGTGATCATGGAGAAATATGCCGATGAGTTAAATGCGGTTATTAAGCCTGGCGATATGGAACTTGCGCAAGTGAAGAATGACTTTATTGGTATCAACTACTACAGCGATGGTCGCATCGGGCTCCCTAAAGAGCAGGGGCCAAGCAAGCCTTCTGGCACCCTTGAACTCGATGATGCGCCACGTGATATCCCGGCGCTCTTTGGCTTTGAACTCGATGGCGAATTCCCTGGCGAGAAGACCGATATGGGCTGGCCGATTACCCCAGATGGCATCCGCAACTTACTTGTTCGCTGGAAGCGCGAGCTCGGTGATCGTTGCCCAGATCTCTACATCACAGAGAATGGCTGCGCATATGGTGATGAACCAGGAGCCGATGGCGAAGTCCATGATGATAAGCGCACTGCATACCTAAAGAGCCACATCACTGCTATCGGGAGAGCAATTGCTGAAGGAGCGCCAGTGAAGGGCTACTACCAGTGGTCGCTCATGGATAACTTTGAATGGGCACTTGGATATGAAAAGCGTTTTGGAATTGTGCACGTTAATTACACAACCCAGAAGCGCACTCCAAAAGATTCCGCGAAGTGGTATTCCGAAGTGATGAGGACAAATGGAGCAACCCTCTAATTATGAGTGATGCTCAAATCGCTACCAAGGGAAGCAATCGCATCAACGGTGCAGATGGTTTTCGAGCTATCGCATGTTTACTCGTGATGTTTCACCATGCATTTCAACGTATGGGCTTACCGTTCATAGTTCCTCCAGTACAGGCAGGGCTCTATCACATATTTCTACGTGGCGAAGTTGGAGTAAGTATCTTCTTTGTCTTGTCCGGATGTTTGCTTTCGATGCCATTCTGGAATCACCGTGTAAACGGTGCACCTGCACCACGAATCTATGCATATGCTCGTAATCGAATAGCGAGAATCGGGCCAGCATTCTGGCTTGTCATGATCCTCTCAACATTTGGTGGCGCCTGGGCATTTCATACCAAGGTGAATTGGGTTCATTTCTGGACGGGAATGACATTCACAAATGGTTTCTATTACAAGACGCTCTTCCCTAGTGATTACAACGGCGTCTTATGGTCAATTGGCTTTGAAGTATTTTGTTACGCCGTCATGCCAATCATTATCTTTTCAATCTTTAAGGTAACAAAGACTGCGAGAGCTGCTGGCGTTGGTTTGGTCTTATGGATCTGCCTCTTACAAGCTGCACAGCCATTTATTATTAAGCACTTCATGACCGGCTTTGATTTCAAGGGTTGGAACTACGGCCTTGTAGGTGGCGCCAAGCAATGGATGCCATATTGGAACCCAGTCTGTTTCTTGAGCCAATTCATGATCGGCTCTGCCGCGGCGTACGTCATCGCTGTTGAGCGTAAGAATCAATTCCTCAAGCGATGGATGTGGGATCTCCTCTGCGTTATTTCAGGAGTAGCTGCCTTTATCTTGATCCAAGTGCGGGAGAGTCCAGGAAACCCTGATGACTGGACCCATCAGCCATATGTCTCACCTTTCTACGCAATACTGATTGCAATCTCACTCGCATCTGCGGCATCAAGTCTCTTTGTATACAAGCTCCTAGATAATCGCTTGTTCCGATATATCGCAAAACTCTCATTTGGGCTCTATCTCTGGCACCTCTTTATCGGCACCATTATGCAATTGACCATCGCTAAAGATTTTTATTATGGTGGAGTAAGCGATGTCTGGCGCTGGTTAGATGATGTCTTGTTGGCCTACGGTGCAGCATTTATTATCGCGGCATTGAGTTACAAGTACTTTGAGAGACCAATCCTTGATTGGAACTCACGAAAGCTTCGCGAGCGTTCGGGAGCGAAGAACTAGCGAGATTCGCCTTCGATCAACCCAGTGTGCCAATTCCTCTGTAGATAGAAGAAGGCGATCACACTTGGGAGGATCGCAGTAAATATTCCAATAATCTGGAACTGTCCGCCAAACCAGTTAGCCATACCAACAGTCGTTGGATAGAGCTTTGGCTCATTGAGCATGATCTGTGGCAGGAAGTATGAATTTGAGATCGTTACGAATGAGATCAGAAATACTGTACCAAGCATTGGTTTGATGATTGGAAAGACAACTTTTCTAAAAACCTGGAACTCAGATGCCTTATCAAGTCGAGCAGCGCTCAGAATCTCATCACTTACATTGCGATCGATGTAGTACTTAACCAAGAAGAGCCCCAACGGACTTGGTAGAGCTGGAAGTATCACTGACCAAATACTCCCGTTGAGATTGACTCGCGCAAAGAGAATGAAGAGTGGGACAACCAAGGTATTGGCGGGCACCATGATCATGCTGATCGTTGCGGCGCCTACGAAGTTAGCGCCCCGTTTGATGAGTTTAGATAAGCCATAACCGCCCAGTGCAGAGACAAAGACAATGACGAGAGAGCTGGTTCCAGAGTAGAGAAGTGAATTTGCGAACCAGCGGGCATAGATCCCGCCATATCCGGTGAAGAGTTGATGGATATTTTGAAGTGGATGGATCGATGAGCCGAACCATAAAGCGTTGGTCGTATCGAAATCACCGTAAATTTTTGTCGTTGACATCGCGATCCAATAGACCGGGAATCCAAAGTAGATGATGCCAACAAGAAAGAAGAGTCCAATCCAAACCTTCGATTGCCGAGAGATCGAGATTTTTTGAACGTGATTCACTCTTCTAATCTACTAGGAGTGCGTATAGATTGATACCGTGAAATATAGAAATCTTGGACGCTCTGGTTTATCTGTCAGCGAGCTCTGCCTCGGAACCATGAATTTTGGTCCCCAAGCAGATGTTCCAACTTCGCACCAGATCATGAATACCGCGATCGACAATGGAATCAATTTCTTTGATACCGCCGATCGCTACGGTGGCGATACCGAGAACCTTGGATGGACAGAAGAGATCATGGGTGAATGGTTCTCCCAGGATTCATCGCGCCGTGAAAAGGTAGTTCTTGCAACAAAGCTCTATGTTCAAATGGATCCTTATCCAAATAATCGCGGGCTCTCTGCACTGCATATTCGTCGCGCGTGCGAGGCAAGTCTTAAGCGACTTAAGGTCGATTACATTGATCTCTACCAGATGCATCACATTGATCGTGATACGCCTTGGGATGAGATCTGGCAGGCGATGGATGTCTTGGTCCAGCAAGGAAAGATTCTCTATGTAGGAAGTTCAAACTTTGGTGGTTGGCATATCGCCCAAGCTCAAGAGCGCGCCAAATCAAGAAACTTCATGGGACTTATCTCTGAGCAGTCGATCTACAATCTTTTGACGAGAGATATTGAGCGGGAGGTAATTCCTGCAGCGCTCGATTACGGATTGGGAATTCTTCCTTGGTCACCACTCAATGGTGGAATTCTTGGTGGCGTTATTAAAAAGGAGCGAGATGGAAAGCGCCGTCTCAACCCTGGAGCGGCAGCCCAAGTACAAGAACTCCGCCCTCAACTCGAAGAGTACGAGAACTACTGTGACGAGCTCGGCCATGAGCCGGCAGATGTAGCGCTCGCCTGGCTCCTTGCTCAGCCAGCAGTCTGTTCACCGATCATTGGGCCTCGTACAGTCGATCAACTCATGACGAGTTTGCCGGCGATTGATGTCAATCTCAATGCCGATCAAGTGGCTCGTATCAATGCAATTTTCCCAGGATTTAAAACTGCTCCTGAAGATTATGCCTGGTAAAGAGATTATTTGATGCATAAAAACTCTATGCAGAGAAAGCGATCAGCGATCGGCTGGCTCTTCCTCTCGCCATATATTCTGATTGTTGCTGCCTTTCTCTTTACGCCACTGGCATATGCAGGATGGATGGCAATTCACACCCATAAATTGGTGGGCGGAACACAATTACGCCCCCTTGAAAACTTTCAACATGCCTTCGGCGATCAAGTATTTGTCTCTGGATTAATTCGAGTACTTCTCTTCTCTGCTGTCCAAGTTCCGATCATGTTAGCGATTGCACTCTTTGGTGCACTTGTATTAGATCTCTTCAATACCAAACTTTCGAAAGTCTTCCGGATTGTTGCTTTCTTGCCATACGCAGTCCCTGCGGTATTCGGTGGAGTCATTTGGGGCTTTCTCTTCAGTACCGTTCACGGACCTCTGCCACGGCTACTTGTTCATTTTGGTTTCCACAATGTCAATCTTTTTGCCACTTCATCATTTATCTATCTTGTCGGGAACGTGGTCACGTGGGGCTGCACTGGCTTCAACATGATCATTATCTATTCAGCTCTCCAAGCACTTCCAAAAGATTCCTATGAATCTGCAGTTCTTGATGGCGCCAACCAGCGACAGATTGCTCGATTTATCAAGATTCCAGAGATCACTGGAGCACTGGGACTCACCACTATCTTTGCGGTGATTGCGTCGACGCAGCTTTATTCAGAGCCTTCTATTCTGAGTCGGTTTACAAATGGCATTAACAATGGCTACACACCAAATATGTATGCATTTAGCGTCGCCTTCGGCAATGCTCAATTTAATTACTCAGCGGCACTCTCAATCACCCTTGCCATCATCGTCTTCATCTTCTCATTCGGCTTTATCGGTATCGCCAGCCGTAGGCGCCGTAACAATAAATAACGCCCCTTTTTCGCTTCTTTTGAGGTATTTCCAAGAGTAAAAAGCACTGTAAACTACCGATCACCACTTGGAGACGTCGCATAGCCCGGTCGAGTGCGCCTCACTGCTAATGAGGTAGGGGCCCTAAAGCCCCTCGGAGGTTCAAATCCTCTCGTCTCCGCTCTGTACATGTTGACCTAGAGCAGTAATGTACGGTCTCTCAGAACATCTATTTCTAGGGAGCTTCAATGACTCAGGTAAAGGCGTATGCAGCACCATCAGAAGGTGCCCCTCTTGTAGCAACAATGGTTGATCGCCGCGAGGTTGGATCCGATGATGTTCAGTTCGACGTTCTCTTCTGTGGAATTTGTCATTCAGATATTCATACCGTGCGCGGTGAGTGGGGCAAGAAGAGCTATCCATTAGCTCCAGGTCACGAGCTCGCTGGCAAAGTAACTGCAGTCGGAAGTAACGTCACTAAATTTAAGGTTGGCGACCATGTCGGTGTCGGTTGTCTCGTCAATTCATGTCGCGAATGCGAACCTTGCCTAACTGGCCACGAACAATTCTGCTTAAATGGCGCGATCTTCACTTATGGCTCAACTGATCGAGATGGCACCATGACTCAAGGTGGATATACCCAATCTGCAGTTGTGAATCATAATTTTGTCGTTCATATTCCAATGAATCTTCCACTTGATGCAGCAGCACCACTTCTTTGTGCCGGTTCAACTCTTTGGGCACCACTGAAGCGTTGGAACGCTGGACCAGGTAAGAAGATTGCCATTATCGGATTCGGTGGATTGGGCCACGTCGGCTTAAAGCTTGCAAAAGCATTGGGTGCCGAGGTGACTGTCTTATCTCACTCAGATAAGAAGAAAGAAGATGCTCTCAAGATGGGCGCAGTTGCATTCCACAAGATGGATGCTGCAGCATTTGCCTCTCTTGCTGAGAGCTTCGACCTTATTCTCAATACAGTAAGCGCAACAGTTGATTTTCCTGCTTATTACAACTTGCTCAAATTTGATGGCGCATATGTCGTTATTGGTGCAGATCCATCGCCATCAGTCTCTGTATCAACAAGCATGGGAATCTCTAAGCAGCGAGTCTTCACCATGTCTCTCATCTCAGGTATTCAAGAGACGCAAGATATGCTCAATTTCTGCGGCGAACACAACGTTCTTCCAGAGATTGAAGTCATTCCTGCCAGCTATATCAATGAAGCCTTTGATCGTGTAGTTGCAAGCGATGTTCGATATCGCTTTGTAATCGACAACTCAACTATGTAATTTTCAGACCAGATTTTCCGGTAATGATGGGAGAGTAGATGTCGCACGTCGTCTGGACCCAATGGGCTGATCTAGAAGTTCCAGAAGGCTTTGTGAAGCTCTCTCCCGAGAGCTGTGATCTTGCGAACGGCGATTTATCGAAGATCACTTTCTTTGTTCCGAAGTACATGAGCGGCAAGGATGGGCTTCGACCTACTGCGCGCATGACTAATCTCAAAACTCTCCACCTCTTAATGGCGGGGTATGAAGAAGCATTTGATTTTGTGAAGCCAGGAGTCCAGCTCTGCAATGGTCGCGGTGTTCATAATGCTTCGACAGCTGAGTTGGCAGTTGGGCTGGCGATTGCATCGCGCCGAGGATTCAATGACTTCATCCAAGCACAAGATCGTGACGAGTGGTTGCATCAAAGTTATCCCACTCTCAACGACAGCAAGATTGCGATAGTTGGCTATGGCTCAATCGGGCAGACCCTAGAAACATATCTCAGTGTTTATGATGTCTCTATTACTGGATACACAAGAAGCGGTAGTGACGGTTCTAAGAAGTTATCGGAATTCGATGCTGATCTCCCAAGCTTTGACATCATCTTTCTCATTCTCCCGCTCAATCCAGAGAGTAATAAGTTCTTTGATGCAGATAGATTGGCGAAGATGAAGGATGGCGCGCTCATAGTGAATGTGGCACGCGGCCCGATCATTGATACAGATGCGCTAGTTGCTGAGCTCAATTCTCGACGAATTTATGCTGCTCTTGATGTCACAGATCCAGAGCCACTTCCGGTAGGCCATCCGCTGTGGAGCGCTCCACACTGCATCATCACTCCACATGTAGGTGGCGATTCCGCAGCCTTTGAATCACGCGGTAAGCGGCTTATCGAAGAGCAATTAAAGCGGTTAGCAGCTGGAGAGAGTCTTCTCAATATCGTTAATTGATGAGCCCGGCTTCCCGTAGTTCATCCCAGAGACCACTCGGTAGGTCAAGGTTGAATTCGTTGATGTTCTTTTCTAGTTCGGATGCATCACTTGCGCCAATAACGACAGTGGTGACACCAGGATTCTGAATCGGGAACTGGAGCGCTGCCGCTGTCAATGAAACTCCACGTTCATTGAGGAAGGCGCCAATCTTTATCGCGCGTTGAATTACCTCTTCAGGAGCAGGGGCATAATCAAATGTGGATCCGGCACGAGGGTTTGCGAGGACTCCGGAATTGAATACTCCCGCAGCAAGAACAGCAACATTCTTCTTCTGAGCAAGAGGAATAAGTTCTTTTCCAGCCTCTTGATCGAGCAGGGTGTAACGACCTGCGATGAGTACAACATCTAGGTCGCATTCGTTGATCATGCGCATCGTCTCGGCACAGTAATTAAGGCCGGTACCTACACCTTTAATAATTCCTTGGGAGCGATATTCCGCCAACACCGGGAAGGCTTCATTGATCGCTTGGTCCATGTGGTTTTCAATATCGTGCATCAACGCAATATCAATGTGATCTAAACCGAGCCGGTCAAGGCTTTCATCGATGGAACGTTTCACACCATCGGCTGAGAGATCAAAGACAGGTGCAACACCGGGAAGTACATCGGTAAATATGCCCTTATCTGGATTAGTTGCTGGATCTAAAACTCGACCAACTTTGGTCTCTAAAACATAAGGCTTGCCATTTTTGAGTAGTCCACGACCTAAACGAACTTCAGCTTTTCCAAAGCCATAAAAGGGTGCGGTATCAAAAAAGTTAATACCTTGATCAAGAGCATATGCAATCAATGCATCGCAATCATCTTCCGCGAGTGATCGCCCGAACCCGGCAAGCGGACCTGTTCCAAGACCTAATCGAGTGACCTCAAGTCCTGTGGCTGCAAGGCTAACCTTTGTCGCGTGTCGCTTCATGGTGATGAGGGTATACAACTATCGGGTTGAGCGATACTGGTCTTATGAAAAAAGTATTAATTGTGCGCGGCGGGTGGGAAGGCCACTTTCCGATTGAGGCCACAGATAGCTTCATCCCTTTTCTCATAGGTGAGGGCTTTGATGTGCGACTTGAAGGCTCTACCACAATTTATGCTGATCACGAATATATGTCGACTGTGAATCTGATAATCCAAGCGATCACTTTTGGCAAACTTGAAGATAATGAAGTTGAGGGCTTAGTAGCCTCTGTGAAAAACGGAGCCGGATTCGTGGGTTGGCACGGCGGCGTACTTGCCTCCTTTGGATTGAGTGAAAAGTATTTACATATGATCGGTGCCATCTTTGTTAGCCATCCGGGAAAGATTCCATCTGAGAGAACTGGTGATCAATCAGATTGGTTTGTTCCACATAGCTACACGATCACCCCATCGGGTAAGAGACATGAAATCACCGCTGGCATTGAAGATTTTGAATTGACCACTGAACAGTATTGGTTACTCCACGATCCTTATATGGATATTCTCGCAACAACGACACAAGCTAAACGCGCTGAGGATCCTTGGCATGAACCAGTGACATCTCCTGCGATATGGACTCGTTTATGGGGCGAAGGAAAAATCTTTGTTATGACTGCAGGACATGATCTTGAGGTTCTTAATAACGATAATGTTAGAAAGATTATTGAACGTGGGATTACGTGGGCGAGTAAGAGGTAATGCTCTTGACTGGCACTTTTTGACTGACTAAGTTCGCTCTATGGCAGTTGTGAAGGTACCAATAGATCGTGTCATTACCGGTCACAAAGCAGTTCGTGAAGCGCTCCGCGATACTCAAACCTACTCGTCAGATTTACAAGGCGATGCCGATGTACGAGATTATCGCCAACTCCCATTGGAAGTTGATCCTCCAAAACACCATGCATACCGAGCAGCTCTCGCCCCATATTTTGTGAAGCCTTTTGTTGAGAAATTTGCCAAGGATTTTCAATCGAACTCTGAGAGGCTTTTAGAAGAGTTCTTTTCGCAAGACGGAATTGATGTAGTGAGTGGTCTAGCTCTTCCACTTGTGATGCACAATCTCGGAGCTTTCTACGGTCGTCGGCAGGATGTAGAAGAGTGGATTTCGTGGGGACCAGATGTATGGACAGCGACCGGTAAAAATCGTGACGGTGAAGTGCTCCATGCTTACCTCGATCGGGTATATGAAGAAGCGATCACAAACCCTTCTGAAGATATCTGGAGTGAGTTAGCGCGTTTAGAGGTAGATGGTGAGGTGATCACCGCTCTCGAGTTCCGCGGTATTGCTGGCATCATGCTCGCTGGTGGAAGAGATACCGTCGTCAAGCTATTGACTGGAATCGTCTGGCATCTTGGGAACTCTCCTGAAGATGTGCAATGGTTGCGATCTGAACCTGAATCGATCGATCGTGCGATCAATGAGTTCTTGCGATACACCACTCCTAATACTGCGATGGCACGAACAACAGTTCCTGAAACTGGGGCAGAGGAGCTACCTGCTAATCGATATGTCAGTATGAGCTTCTTCTCCGGCAATTTCGATGAGACTGTCTTCCCTAATCCCGGATCCATAGATCTCAAGAGAGAACGTAACCCGCATCTCAGTTTTGGTTTTGGCCCCCATACCTGCATCGGTAATCATCTCGCTGAATATGAGGCAAAGATCTTTCTTCAGACAATCCTCGATAAGAAGATCGAGTGGTTGATAGATCCGAAGTCAGAGATTTCATTCTATGAAGGCCAATTATCATCAGTTCCCAAGGAGTTTACGAGCCTTTATACCGTGAAGAATTCAGGTAACTAGATGTCCGCACTCGATGCGCTCTTTGATCGCGATCTCCTTCCTGCTTCGCTCCAGGATGAACCCTTTGATAGCGATGCTTGGGCGATCGCGTCGGCTGTCATTGCATATGCAGCGGGAGATGCCTTCGGTGCAGCACATGAATTTGTGGCGGACCGATCGGCGAAGATTGAATCCAAACTTTTAGGTAAACCAGATTGGCCATTTGGTGGAGTCAGCGATGACACGACCCTCTCATTGCTGACGATTGAATCCCTTGATCAAGATAACCCAGAGACAGCTGCCAAAAAATATCTGCAATCGCTGAAAGATTCTCAGGAGTCGCTCCGAGGTTTAGGGCCAACAACTCGATTCGCTCTTGGAATGAGTGTGAAGCCAGAAGAACTCCACTACATCGGAGTAAGTAATGGCGGCATGATGCGAACTGCCTTACTCGGAACACTCTTCACCCCTACACAGAAGGCGATGCGGGAAGCTTGGGTCCGAGCTTCTGTTCAAACAACACACTCTCATCCCATGGCAATTGATGCCGCTCTCTCACTCTCAGCCGCTTTTGCTTCTGCGGTAACACATGGAAGTTCTTACGAGGTTCCGCATCCGCCCCAGGATTGGTCGCCACCAGAAGAAGGAATCTCCCTCAATCCACTTGAGACATATCGAGCTGTGACCTTTGTAGTTTCTCGATCTGCTGATGTTGAGAGTGCATATCTCTTAGCCTGCGAATTAGGGGGAGATACAGATACCGTGGCAGCGCTCTCCGCCGCGCTTGTAGCAGCCTCACTCCGACAGGATTCCGGGCTCTATGACATTCCATGGCTAATGGATGTGAATTGGAGTGAAATTCCGCAGATGAAGGGCGCTATCGAACTATTGATCAAACGACGCAGAGAGTGGGCTCAGTAATGGCACGGGTGTGGATTGTCGGGCCTTTGGCGTGGGACACAGTCTTAAATGTCTCTCATCTACCTGAACCTGGTGGATTTGTACAAGGTAGCGGCTTGATGGGGCGTCCGGGGGGAACTGCCGCAAATGTCGCTGTCGGGTTAGCAAGCGCTGGAGTAAAGACTGGTTTTGCAGGATACGTTGGGCAGGATGAGCTCAGTAAAAAATTGTTGGAAAGCCTTGAGTCGAGCGAGATAGAGAGCCTGCACGTCAAAGAACTTCCAGGTGAGGCGAACCATGTATTGATTTTGATTGATGGGAAGGGCGAACGAACTATCGTTGGATTAACTGACGATCGACTCGACCAGGTCACTATTCGCGACGTCGAGCTCAAGCCAGAGGATTACGTTGTCTTCGTATTATGGCGTAGCCACTTCCTAGAAGATTTGAGATACGCACAGAGTGTCGGTTGCAAAATTATTGTTGGCATTGAAGCCCTTCAAGAAGAGCCTCTTATCTCAGCCGATATCTGTATTGGATCTGGATCTGACGCAAACGATAATTTTGATCCATCACAGTATCTCGATCGCTTTGAACGAATTGTGATCACAGGTGGCGCGAATGGCGCGAAGCAATATTGGCGCGAGAATGGGGAAGTAAAGGTTCTTCATCAACCAGCAATCCCGGTACAAGAAGTTGTCGATACAACCGGTGCGGGAGATTCATTCTTAGCCGGTTACATCAAAGCGCTCATTGATTCCGTAGATAAAGTGAATAATCCAATGCTGATAGGTGCACATTGGTCTGCGCTCGCTGTCTCAATGCCGGGTTCGCAGCCACCGGATTGGTCGTTAGTGAAAGAAAATCTTCCAAGCAGTATCTGACGTTCATAGGAAAAAGATCAAGATAGGCCTTACCTATGGACTCTTTACCCGCTAGATTTCAGCGGTGAAAACCTGGCGCAAGTATCCCCTTGCGAAAGCCTTACTTTTTGTGGGTATTTGCTACTTTGCATATCCCCTGTATTGGCTGGTTATCAACTCATCAAAAGGATTTAGATCTGATTCCAGCAATGGAATCTTCTCGGGAGCAAACCCTTTCGATCTCTTTAACAATGTAGTGAATCTCTTTACTCGCCAAGATAGTCTCTTTGGACGATGGTTTCTCAATAGCGTTGTGTATTCATTGATATCAGCGCTCGGCGCCACGCTCTTTGCGGCGATGGCGGGTTATGCCTTGGCGGTCTACAAATTCAAAGGTAACGGCTTCATACAATTTGTGATCCTCTCACTCATTATGGTTCCGCCAAACACGATAGTCCTGCCACTTTTTCTCTTCTTCACAAAAATAAACATTGTGAATACACCTGCGGCGGTTATCTTGCCGGGGCTGGTGAGTCCGGTCGGTGCCTTCTTCATGATGTATTACGTACGACAAGCAGTCCCACAGGAGCTCTTGCAGGCTGCCAGACTCGATCGTGCATCTGAATTCAGAATCTTTTCGCGAATTGCCATGCCTATCGCAAAGCCCATGCTCGCAATAGTCTTTTTGATTATTCTGATTGCCAATTGGAACGCCTACTTCTTGCCGTTGGTGATGCTCAATGACATGAAGCTGTACACGCTTCAAGTGGGGCTTGGGACATCCGAGGGCGGCGGCGGTTTGATAGCTGGATCTATCGTCTCAACTATTCCCGTACTCATTGCCTATCTCTATCTGCAACGACATATGAGCTCAGATTTATGGAACGACTCCTCTACGTCAACCCGAATCCGAAAGGAACCCCGAATGCGCAGAACGAAAGACCTTGACGTGAAGAAGCCAGGTAATCGAATTAGCGGAGCAGATGGAATGCGGGCGATCGCCTGCCTCTTGGTCCTGCTCCACCACGCTATTCAGCGGATGAATGCTGACTTTGCTCCTCGTTGGGTAAAGGTCATCTTCTTCATTGGTTGGAGAGGTGAAGTTGGCGTCAGTATCTTCTTTGTCTTATCTGGTTGCTTGCTCTCATATCCTTTTTGGAGCGCATATGTGAACGATCACAAAATGCCGAATCTGCGTGAGTATCTGAGTCGCCGTATAGCGAGAATTGTTCCAGGAGCATGGCTCGCCCTTATTGTCACAACGTATATTGGTGTCGTTCATCTGCACTACCCAATGAACTGGACTCGGTTTATGGCTGGAATATTTTTTATCTTCAGCTTCCACTACAAAACATTTTTTCCAAGCGAATTCGATGGGCCGCTTTGGACTATTGGACTCGAAGCGTGGTGTTACATAGTGATGCCGATAGTAATTCTTATCTCTTGTAAGTTTTCAAAGAAGAAAAAGAGAGTGTGGGCTTGGCTGCTTGGTTGGCTCGTACTCTTACAAATTCTCCAACCGATCATCATCCATAACTTCATGACCGGTATGGATGGTAAGGGATGGATGTATGGCATGACAGGAGGCGCCAAACTCTGGATGCCTTATTGGAACTTTGCAACATTCTTTGCGCAGTACTTGTGCGGAGTAGCAGCGGCATTTCTGATTGTTATGGTCAAGAAGAATAATTGGCTATCTCCACAAAAATGGGATTTCATCGGTGTGCTTGCACTCGTTGCTGCATTCATTCTCGTCTGTGTACGAGAGACGCCGGGTGTTCCTGATACTTTGACGAAGCAGCCATATAACGCACCGATCTTTTCATTATTGATTGGGCTGGGACTTGCAGCTATTGCGAGTGGTGCAAGCGTAGGAAAGAGGTTCGATAATCGATTCTTCACGTATATTGCGAAGATCTCATTCGGACTCTATCTCTGGCATTGGTTCTTCATAACAATAATTCAAGCCGATATCGCAACAGACTTCACAGTGAATGGCTTGCCAGATCTCTTTAGGTGGTTAGGTTTAGTTACCTTCACTTACATGATTTCATGGGGAGTAGCTGTGTTCAGTTGGCGTTATGTTGAAAGTCCGGTCTTGGACTACAATCAGCGCAGAATTGAGCGTAAAAGGGCTATCCGAGAGGCATAATCGTGGCAATCAGTAATCGATCTGTCTCAATGATCGATGTTGCGAATAAGAGTGGTGTCTCGCATCAAACTGTCTCTCGCGTCCTAAACAACCATAAAAACGTTAGCGATAAGACTCGTAAAAAGGTTTTAGCAGCTATGGATGAACTCAATTATTTCCCAAACATCGCTGCCCGAACTTTGGTTACAGGAAAGTCATCTTCTATTGGCGTCCTTAGTTATGACACAACACTTTACGGCCCAGCATCGATGTTGCATGCTGTACAACTTGCCGCGCGCGAAAAGGGATATTCGGTAAACCTGGTCTCCCTCAAAGCAACTGATACCGACTCTGTGACTTCAGGAATCCAAGATCTCTATGCAACAGGCGTTGAAGGTCTCATCATGATTGTTCCTCATACCAAAGACTCAACACTGATCAAAAGAATCCCTGGCAATCTTCCTGGCGTAATTATCGAAGGAGAGAGTTCGCGATTTATTCCTTCAGTCAACATTGATCAGAAGCTGGGTGCTGAGATGGCGGTGAATTACCTGCTCGATCTTGGACATAGAAAAATCGCCCATATTTCTGGGCCTCAAGGATGGTATGAAGCTGATCTTCGTGTCGCCGGTTGGCAAAGCGCACTAGAGAAAGCGAAACTTAAGGCGAAGGTCTTAGAACTTGGAGATTGGTCGCCAAAGTCTGGGTACATCGCTACGAAGCGCATCTTGGATCAGAAATCAGGGGTCACGGCGATATTTTGTTCAAATGATGCAATGGCTTTAGGAGCGATCAAAGCGCTCACGGAGAAGGGGCTCTCCATTCCTAAAGATATGAGCGTGGTTGGCTTTGATGATGTTCCAGAAGCCTCTTACTTCCACCCGTCGCTGACCACGGTGATCCAATCCTTTGAAGATGTGGGCCATGCCAGTTTGGAGTTACTCGTGAGCCAGATTGAGGGCGGCAAGACTGTTGCCAAGCGTGAAGCGATTAAGCCGACCTTGCTGGTGCGCGAGAGCTCAGGGCCAGTTCCGCGAAAGTAACATTTCAATAACATTCCTCTCGGGCCCTTGACTGGCCATTTGTTAACGATAACAATTCACACATGCGTTCAAGCTCCTCCATCAAAGCACAGGGAGCTCATTCTCAGCGCATAATTGTTAACGCTAACAATTATGAGCGGGAATACTCCTCGGAGATCGCATACGTACTAGAAGTGCTTCATTCATATCCAGCGAGAGAAGGATAAGGAACAATGCAAAAGACCCTCATAAGCGGTTCGTTTAAGAAGGCAACAGCCATCTTTACGACTGCCGCTGTTGCGAGCGTCGTGGGCTTCATTGGTGCTTCAGCACCAGCTCACGCAGCTGCACCAGTTCACGTCAAGGTATGGGCTTGGTATCCAAACTTCAAGGAAGTTGTTGCCAAGTACAACGCCACTCACACAGATATCCAGATTGACTGGACTAATGCTGGTGCCGGCGGAGATGAATACACAAAGTTGAAGACTTGTATCAAGGCTAAGTCAGGTTGCCCTGATGTAGCGATGATCGAGTTCCAGACTCTTCCAACATTCTCAATTCTTAACCCATTCGTTGATATGGGTAAGTACGGTGCATCTAATGCTGATGGTCGTTATGCAGGCTGGGCTTGGGCTCAAGCAACAAGCGGCACAAAGGTAAATGCGATTCCTGTTGATGGTGGTCCAATGGCGATGCTTTATCGCAAGGATCTCTTCGCAGCTAACAACATCAAGGTTCCTACAACATGGGCCGAGTATGCAGATGCTGCTGCACAAATTCACAAGTTGAATGCAAACCAGTACATCGCTACTTATGGAAATGACTCAGGCTGGGCTACAGGACTTATGTGGCAGGGTGGATGTCTTCCATACAAGTACAACGGTTCAACTGCAAAGGCAACTGTTGGAATCTCACTCAACACCGCTTCATGTAAGAATGTCATCAACTACTGGGGAAACTTGGTTTCACAAGGCCTCGTAGATTCAAAGCCATTCTTCTCAACTGATGCTGGTGCTGACTTCGATACTGGAAAGTATTGGACATGGGTTGCTGCTGGTTGGACTCCTGGATACCTCAGCGGTGTCTTGAAGACCACAACTGGTAAGTGGGCTGTTGCTCCAACTCCACAGTGGACTGCTGGTGCAGATGCTCAGGGTGACTGGGGTGGATCTACCTTCACAGTCATCAATCAGACAAAGCATCCAAAGGAAGCTACAAGTGTTGCTATGAACTTGTATCCACCACAGAAGACAATTGATGCAGGAAGCCCTTGGGACATCGGTCTCAACTCAGCATTCTTGTATCCACTTGTAACAAGTGTTGAAAGCAACCCTGCTTTTGTGTCACACACATACCCAGTATTTGCTGACCAGAAGCCAAATTCAATCTACATCCACGTTTCAAAGGTGCTTGGTGCCTTCCAATGGACTCCTTTCCAGGACTTCATCTACAGCACACTTCACGATGAAACTGCCCAAGCTATGGCGAAGAAGGAAGCATGGTCTGCTGTTCTGGATAATGTTCAGACAAAGGTCGTTGCCTACGCTACTAAGCAGGGCTTCAAAGTAACTCCATAACAGCAGGACATAAGAGAGATAACGAGAACCGCTCCTTCTAGTTGAGGAGCGGTTCTTCTCAAACGAGAGGAAGAACGTGAAAAGACGGCAAGTTTTGATTGGATGGCTCTTCGTTCTGCCATTTGTATTAGTTGTCTTCTTCTTCCTGGTCCTCCCGTTAATTTACGCGGGCTACTTGAGCTCACAAGCCGACTCACTCGTTGGCGGCCAACACTTTGTTGGTATTACAAATTACATTGATACATTCAAAGACCCACTCTTCCTCGAGGGCCTCAAGCGCGTTGCAATTTACGCACTCATTTCAATTCCAATTATGCTTTCAGTATCACTCGCAAGCGCTCTAACAATCGATGTTATCCAGACGCGCTTAGCTCGAGTATTCCGACTCATTGCCTTTATGCCATATGCCGTTCCCGGAGTAGTTGCCGCCCTCATGTGGGGCTTCCTCTATAGCCAACAATTCGGTCCCATTTATTGGTTTGCAAAGAAACTAGGTTTTCGAAATCTAGATATGTTCGACCCGAATATATTCATTTACTCGATCTCTGGAATCGCCTTCTGGGCATGGACCGGGTACAACATGATCGTTCTCTACTCTGCACTTCAGGGAATCTCCCGTGAAATTTATGAAGCGGCGATTGTCGATGGAGCAAGTCAGAAGCAGATCGCATTCCGAATTAAGATTCCTGCAATCAGAGGCGCGATTGTCCTCACTGTCCTCTTCTCATTGATCGGATCCATGCAGCTCTTCACCGAGCCAAGAATCTTGTCTCGCTATACCAATGCAGTGACGCTCGGTTATACGCCTAATATCTACGCCTTTAACTTGGCCTTTAACCAATCTCAATTTAACTACTCTGCGGCAGTCTCATTTGCGCTGGGACTTATCGTCCTTGTCATTTCATATGGCTTCCTGCTTCGCAACCGGAGAATGGCGGATAAATAATGTCTATCAAATCGCCCATGAAGAGAAGCTCACACGGACAGAAGAGCCTCTTAACCCCTCGTAGCAAGACTGCAAATACCCTCATGATCTTTGGTATCGGCTACTTTATGATGCCGTTGATCTGGGTAATCCTTGCATCGACCAAGTCAAAGCCAGACCTCTTCTCAACATTCTCATTGTGGTTCGGTCACTCTTTCAAGCTATTTGATAATTTGCACTCACTCTTTACCCAAGATGGTGGGCTTTACCTCATCTGGATCAAAAATACCGCTATCTACTCAATTTCATCAGCACTCGGTGCAACTTTGATCTCCGCGATGGCTGGATACTCTCTAGCTCGCTTTAAATTTAAAGGCGTTGTCTTTTTGGAGTCTATGGTCTTAGGACTCATCATGGTTCCAGCAACAGCACTCGTTATGCCTTTGTATTTAATGTTTGCGAAGGTCAACGTGGTCAATACTCCTTGGGCTGTTATCTTGCCTTCACTCCTCAATCCGTTTGCAGCATTCCTCATTCGTGTTTATGTTCTCGAGAGTATTCCTGAAGAGCTTATCCAAGCGGCAAGAATTGATCGTGCTGGTGAATTTCGTATCTTCTGGCAGATTGTTCTTCCGATGTTACGACCAGCTCTCGTCACTGTGTTTCTCTTCTCTCTCGTTGCAAGCTGGAATAACTTCTTCCTTCCTCTTGTAATGCTTTCAGAGAATCATCTCTATCCGGTGACAGTTGGATTACAGGCTTGGTTCGCGCAAGCCTCGCAAGAGTCTGGAAACTCCGTTCTCTATAACTTAGTTATTACGGGAGCACTTGTAGCGGTCTTGCCGCTTATTATCTCCTTCCTCTTCCTGCAGCGTTACTGGCGCGGTGGCATCAATGCTGGCGCAGTAAAATAATTTTCTCCCAACTCATCTAACAAAGGATATAAAGTGGCAAAGGTAAAAATCGTCGTAGATCGTCATTTCGAAATTTCGGAGATTGATAAGCGTATCTATGGCTCATTTACTGAACATATGGGTCGCTGTGTCTACGGCGGTATCTACGAGCCTGGCTCACCTTTTGCAGATGAGAATGGTTTCCGTACTGATGTCATTGAACTTGTTCGTGAACTTGGAGTCTCAATCGTTCGTTACCCAGGCGGTAATTTCCTCTCAGGTTATGACTGGAAAGATGGAGTCGGACCAAAGGAAGATCGGCCACAGCGCCTTGATTTAGCCTGGCATAGCCTTGAGACCAATCAATTTGGACTCGATGAGTTTATGGATTGGTCGGAGAAGACCGGCGTTGAGCCAATGATGGCGGTCAATCTTGGTAGCGCTGGGCTCAAGGATGCGTTGGAGTTATTGGAGTACACCAACGTTGATGCGGAGTCCAAGTGGGCTCAATATCGCGTGAAGAATGGAAACAAGAAGCCATATGACATCAAGGTTTGGTGCCTTGGAAATGAGATGGATGGGCCATGGCAGTTAGGTCATAAGAATGCCAAGGAATATGCCAAGGTGGCTGGAGATGTCGCTCGTGGAATGCGTCAAATGGGCGAAGATCTCGAACTTGTTATCTGTGGATCTTCAAACCGCGCAATGCCAACTTTCGGTCAATGGGAAGAGACAGTTCTCGAGGATGCATACGATCTTGTCGATCACATCTCTCTCCATACGTACTACGAAGATCATGGCGATATTCAATCGTTCCTTGCCTGCTCAGTAGACCTTGACTACTTCATTAACGAGGTCTGCGAGATTGCAGATGCCGTAAAGGCGAAGCTACGTAGCAAGAAGACAATCACACTCTCACTTGATGAGTGGAATGTCTGGCGCCTCTCCGAGTACATGGGTATGGAGCGTCCAAAGACGTGGGAGATTGCACCAAAGGTTATTGAGGATGAATACAACGTTGCAGATGCCTTGGTCGTTGGAAACTTGCTGATCAGCATCTTGCGACGCAGCGATAGAGTCAAGATGGCTTGTCTTGCTCAGCTGGTAAACGTCATTGCGCCGATCCGTACCGAGCCTGACAAGGCTGCTTGGCGTCAGACCACCTTCTTCCCATTTGCCTATACTGCAAAGTATGGAAAGGGCAAGACCCTTACCACTCGTATTGAGGCGGGAAAGATTGAAACAAATAAATTTGGTTCAGTCGATGGCGTCGATGCCATCACCACATATGACGCAGCGACTGGTCAACTCGCGATCTTCTTGATCAATCGATCACTCACAGATGCTCAAGAAACCTCTATCAATCTCGCTGGATTTAAAGTGAAGGAAGTCTTAGATCAAGTAACCCTTGATGAAAAGGATCTTACAAAGACTAACAATTACCAGAATTCTGAGGCAGTGGCTCCACGTAAAGATAAGACTGCTAAGATTGTGACATCTGGAGTGGAAGTCTCGCTTCCACCTGCATCGTGGCAGGTTATCAATCTCTTAGTTGAGGAAGCTTAAGAAAAAAATCATGCCTGGCCCTGAGAAGTACGTCATTGGTGTCGATTACGGGACCCTCTCAGGCCGGGCACTTTTAGTTCGAGTTTCTGATGGTGCAGAGATCGCCACCGCGGTCTACGAATACCCTCATGCAGTTATCGAAGATCTCCTTCCTCAAACCACCATCAAACTCCCGCCAGATTGGGCTCTCCAAAGCCCCGCTGATTATGTTGGAGTTCTGAAGAACGCTATTCCAGCCGTGCTCAAAGAGAGCGGCATAGATCCAACTGATGTCATCGGTATTGCAACTGACTTCACCGCTTGCACGATTCTCCCTGTGAAAGCTGATGGAACACCGCTCTGTCAGGTTCCTGGATTTGAGAACCGTCCACATGCGTGGCCAAAGCTTTGGAAGCATCACTCGGCGCAGCCACATGCTGATCGAATCAATGAGTTAGCGCATGCTCGTGGTGAATCCTGGATCAAGCGTTATGGCGGAAAGATCTCATCAGAATGGGAGTTTGCCAAAGCCCTTCAGGTACTCGAAGAAGATCCAGAGATTTATGCCTTGATGGATCACTGGATTGAAGCGGCAGATTGGATTATCTGGCAGCTCAGTGGGGTCTACGCAAAAAATATCTGTACCGCAGGTTATAAGGCGATCTACCAAGATGGCGCCTACCCATCTCAAGATTATTTAGCTGCACTCAATCCGGCATTTAAAGATTTCGTTCAAGAGAAAGTTGAACATGAGATCGCGGACCTTGGTGCAGTGGCAGGCCACTTAACAGAAGAGGCTGCAAGTTGGACAGGTTTACCTGCTGGCATTGTTGTCGCTGTCGGAAATGTTGATGCCCACGTCACAGCTGCAGCCGCTCAAGCAACCCACTCGGGTCAAATGGTTGCGATCATGGGTACATCCACCTGTCACGTCATGGTCTCTGATCAATTCTCTGAAGTTCCAGGAATGTGCGGCGCCGTCTTTGGCGGAATTGTCCCTAATAAATGGGGTTATGAGGCCGGGCAAAGCGGCGTTGGCGATATCTTCGCTTGGTTTGTTAATAACTTTATTGATTCTGATTATCAAGAGGCTGCGAAGAAGGCTGGCCTTGATATGCACAGCTATCTTTCAAAGTTGGCATCTGAACGAGCTATCGGTTCGCATGGCTTAGTTGCATTGGATTGGCAGGGTGGAAATCGCTCAACTTTGGTCGATCACCAACTATCCGGCCTCATTGTTGGATTAACTCTCGCAACAAAACCTGAAGAGGTTTATCAGGCGATCGTTGAATCAACTGCTTTTGGAGCACGCACGATCGTGGATACCTTCGTTGAGAGTGGAGTTCCAGTTAAGGAATTTATCGCTGCTGGCGGACTCACAAAAAATAAATTTGTTATGCAGATCTACGCAGATATTCTCAATATGCCGATTCACGTCATCGGCTCTGAGCAAGGTCCGGCGCTCGGTTCTGCTATCCATGCAGCAGTTGCTGCTGGCGCCTATCCTGATATTGAGAGCGCATCGGATGCGATGGGACGTTTGGTCCGTGGTGCATTTACGCCAAACCCTGACTCGGTCAAAGTCTATGAGCGTATTTATAAGCATTATCGCTCCCTTTATAAGTCCTTTGGCAATGGCGACATGATGCATGACCTTCGTGCCATCAGAGATGAACGATTGGCGCTCTCGTGACCCAACTTCAAGAATTCCGCGATCGAGTCACTGCACTCAATATTGATTTAGTGAAGTACGGACTCGTTGCCTGGACTGCTGGAAATGTCTCAGAGCGTTTGCCCGATGGAAAATCCTTCATCATCAAACCTAGTGGCGTTATGTACGACGACCTTAAGCCAGCAGATCTTGTCATCTGTGATCTCAATGGTGAAGTCATTGAGGGAGAACTTGCGCCATCTAGCGATACAAAGACTCACGCATATATCTATCGCGAGATGCCAGATGTCAACGGAATTGTGCATACCCATTCAAATTATGCCTCGGCCTGGGCGGCGGCTAATAAGCCAATCCCATGTGCTTTAACGGCTATGGGCGATGAGTTTGGTGGAGATATTCCACTTGGACCATTCGCTCTCATTGGCGGGGAAGAGATTGGTAAGGGCGTTGTATCAACTCTCAAGAGTTCGAACTCTCCGGCAGTCCTTATGGCAAACCACGGAGTATTCACTATTGGTAAGAGCGCTCAAGCTGCTGTAAAGGCAGCGGTGATGTGCGAAGACGTTGCCAAGACGATGTTTATCGCCGCTCAACTTGGCGAGATCCATCGTTTACAAGAATCAGATATCGCAAAGCTCTACGACCGTTATCAAAATGTGTACGGTCAATCGAAGGGAAAGTAGCCATGACTCTCACAATCCGTGAAAATGCTGAAATCTGGTTCCTCACTGGAAGCCAATCTCTCTATGGCGAAGAGACGCTTAAGCAAGTAGCTGAGCAATCCCAAGAAGTCTTCAAGACACTGAGCGCGAACGTAGATGTTCCGGTAAAGATCGTATGGAAGCCAGTCCTCCTTACTCCTGAGACCATTCGCCGCGCGCTCCTTGATGCATCATCTGATGAGAACTGTCTCGGTGTCATCACCTGGATGCATACCTTCTCGCCAGCAAAGATGTGGATCGCTGGCTTAAATGCGCTGCAAAAGCCACTTTTGCACCTCAATACTCAAGCTAATTCGCAGCTTCCGTGGGCAACTCTCGACATGGATTTCATGAATCTCAACCAGGCAGCACATGGCGATCGTGAATATGGCCATATCACCGCTCGCCTAGAAGTCCCTAGAAAAGTTGTTGTTGGCCATGTCTCTGAGCCAAAGACTGTCTCTCGTATTGGTGATTGGATTCGCGCAACGATTGGTTGGGATACCGCTCAAAATCTCAAGCTTGCTCGCTTCGGTGACAATATGCGATTTGTCGCTGTTACCGACGGCGATAAGACCAGCGCACAAATGCGTTTCGGTATGAGTATTGAGGCATATGGAATTAATGCTCTTGCTGATGCCATTGAGAAAGTAACCCCTCAAGAGATCGATCAACTTGTTACTGAATACCAAGATAGATACTCAGTTGCACCTGAACTTGCTAAGGGTGGGGCTCGCCACGAATCTCTCCGATACTCTGCGAGTATCGAAGCAGCGCTTCATACATTCTTAAAGGCTGGAAACTTCTCAGCATTTACAACGAACTTCGAAGATCTCGGAGCGCTCCGCCAGCTTCCAGGATTTGCTGTACAGCGCATGA
>CAJBLC010000095.1 GCA_903953805.1 uncultured Actinomycetes bacterium
CTGGATATCGATGATGTAGATGCCATTGCGCTCTGCAAAAATAAAGCGCTTCATCTTTGGGTTCCATCGACGAGTCTGGTGTCCGAAGTGGACTCCGCTGTCGAGGAGTTCTCGCATTGTTACAACTGCCATGACGGCATACTCCTTTATTGCATGCAGTAGCGCACGCACTCGGTTGACGAACTAACAATTTGTTAGCTCCCTAGCATCTGGACACCGACGTATCAGGTTCGATACGACCGAAATGGTTACTTGCCGAAGCAAGTCAGATGCGTGAAGTCAGATCTCCCATTTCTGGATGATCTGCTGGTGGAAGTCTAACTGACCCACAGGGCCCCATTTTCCACAGTTAGCCCCTCTGCCCATGCGGGAGGGAGGTCAAACCGCGATGGTTTGGCCATGATTGAGATCAACAAGATTGAGATAGCGAGCGCAGGAGTCGGACTGCTACTGGTCTTGGCCTTAGCCCTTCCCTCTGCTGCTAAGCCCGAGGGTGGGCCTGCTGGTAAGCCTTCTGTAACCGCTCCGGCGAAACATGGGTGTAGATCTGGGTCGTGGCTAGCGAGGAATGTCCCAAGATCTCCTGAACGGTGCGCAAATCCGCGCCGCCTTCCAATAAATGGGTAGCAGCTGTGTGGCGCAATCCATGAGGGCCCATCGTCGAACCAACTGCTGACATCGCGCTGTAAACAACCTCGCGCACCGTTCGTTGATCGATGCGCTTGCCACGTGAACCTAAGAAGATTGCGTTACCGGATTTCTCATTGACCAACTGAGGGCGTGCGGTCGCGATGTAGTTCTGCAACGCCTTCATCGCAGGAATCCCGAGTGGAACGGTTCGCTCCTTATCGCCTTTACCAATGACCTGCAGGGTATTGCGATTGGTATCAATACCAGATGCATCGAGACCGCAGAGTTCTGAGACGCGGATTCCAGAAGCGTAAAGAACTTCGATCATCGCCAGGTCGCGGATATTGAGCGCAGTGGGCTCTTCCCCTGCTCGTTGCGCCATCGATTCGAGAACGATCTCGGTATCAGCGAGATCCAAAACATCAGGAAGAGTTCTATGCGCTTTCGGGATGGCAAGTGCTTGGCCAATATCTTCCTTCAGCCACCCTTGGCTTGCACCCCAATATGTAAAGGCGCGGATTGAGACGATCCGGCGTGCGATCGTTGATCGAACTGCACCTTTATCAGTGAGCTCGGCGAGCCAGGATCGAATATGAGAGATTGTTAATTCGTGAAATTCCGTAACGCCTAACTTCTCGATATGAGCGAGAAATGATTCAAGATCGCTGACATATCCCCGGATGGAGTTATCAGCGAGATTGCGCACGAGAGCTAGATGCTCTTCGTATTGGGCAATCAATTCGGCTGACATGAGAGTCAGACTACTCTGGCTTACGTCCCTGACGGAGTAATCCGAAGGTGACGGCGTCTTCTAAAGCCATCGCCGATGCGGCAATCACATTCTCGTGGACGCCAATTGTGCTCCACTCGCCAACGCCATCACTGGTCTCGACGAGTACCCGAGTCACGGCACCTGTTCCCAGGCGACCTTCAAGGATACGAACCTTGTAATCGGTAAGTTCGAGCTTGGACAACTCTGGATAGAACTTCGCGAGGCCAGAACGGAGGGCATTATCAATAGCGTTAACTGGGCCATTTCCGGTACCCGTTGCAACGATCCGCTCCCCTAGCGCAGTAATAGTTACAGTCGCTTGTGATGAGACCTCATCAGAGTCATTGCGATTGACTGTGGTTGCCCAATCATCGATCGTAAAGAATTGCGCGCGCTTGCCATCGAGTTCTTCGCGGAGCAAGAGTTCAAAGGAGGCATCTGCTGCTTCGAAAGTGAATCCACGAGCTTCCATCTCTTTAACGCGCTCAACAACCTTTGTGACAACCTCTTTATTATCCGAGAGATCGATACCAAGTTCGCGAGATTTAAGTTCGATCGATGCACGCCCTGCCATCTCGGAGACGAGCATGCGCATATCGTTTCCGACAGACTCTGGGTTCTCATGTTGATAGAGCATCGGATCAACCTTGATCGCTGATGCATGAAGCCCAGCTTTATGAGCGAAGGCAGATACTCCTACATATGGCTGACGTGGTGATGGCGCAACGTTGGTGACTTCAGCAACTGCATGTGAGATACGGAAGGCTTCACGGAGAGATCCTTCTGGGAGAACCGCCTGCTTCTTCTTTAATTCTAGGTTTGCGATGATCGAGACGAGATCGGCATTACCGGTTCGCTCGCCATAGCCATTGAGAGTTCCTTGAACATGGGTAACTCCAGCAGCAACAGCCGCGAGTGAGTTCGCTACTGCGCAGCCTGTGTCGTTGTGGCAATGAATTCCCAGGCGTGCAGATGATGCACCAAGGACATCGTGAACGACATCGGCGAGTTCATCAGGAAGCATTCCACCATTGGTATCGCAGAGCGCCACTACATCAGCGCCAGCAGTCATTGCGGTTCGGACAACTTCAAGGGCATATGCACGATTCGACTTATAACCGTCGAAGAAGTGCTCTGCATCGAGAAATACTCGTTGCCCACCCGCGCGTAGGAATTCAATCGAATCCTTGATCATCGCTAGGTTCTCATCAAGATTGGTCTTCAGCGCAAGATCGACATGGCGATCGTGACTCTTAGCAACGATCGTGACTGCTGGAGCTTGTGAATCTTGAAGGGCGCGTAGAAGTGCATCATCTGCCGCCTTCACACCTGGGCGACGAGTCGCACCGAAGGCGACAAAGGTGGCATTCTTAAACTTTACTTCCTTCGCTACGCGAGCGAAGAACTCAGTATCTTTTGGATTAGCTCCGGGCCATCCGCCTTCGATAAATCCGACGCCGAGATCATCGAGGTGGCGTGCTATAGCAATCTTGTCGTGAACCGAAAGATTCAGTCCTTCTTGCTGCGCACCATCGCGAAGAGTGGTGTCGTAGATATGAAAGTTATCGGATACTGGCATTAGCAGACTCGCTTATTCCAGCCGTGCTTATCTTCGATCGTGCCATGTTGAATTCCAAGGAGTGTCTTGCGGATCTCACCGGTAATAGGACCAGGATTTCCATCGCCAGTAGTCCATGTGCCATGCGCGCTCTTTGCTGCACCGATTGGTGAGACAACCGCAGCTGTGCCACATGCAAAGATCTCAGTGATCTCCCCCGATGCAACGCCATCGCGCCAATCATCGATAGAGAGCATGACTTCCTCAACCTTGTAGCCAAGATCTGCGGCCACCGTCAAAATCGAATCGCGAGTAATTCCTGGAAGAAGTGTTCCGGTGAGCTTTGGAGTAACGATCGTTGCATCTTTACCTGAACCCTTGACGAAGTAAAGGTTCATGCCGCCCATCTCTTCGACCCAGCGGCGCTCATTGGCGTCGAGCCAGACAACTTGATCGCAACCCTGAGCAGCTGCCTGCTTCTGAGCAACCAGTGATGCTGCATAATTTCCGCCGCACTTTGCCTCACCAGTTCCGCCAGCAGCAGCGCGTACGTATTCAGTGCTGATCCAGACAGTCACGGCCTTGGATGGATTGAAGTATGCAGATGCTGGTGTTGCAATCAACATATACATCGCCTTGTTGGATGGGCGAACTCCCAAGCCGACTTCGGTAGCGATCATGAAGGGGCGGATATAGAGGGATTCACCAACATTTGTTGGAACCCACTTGCGATCCTGCTTCACGAGCTCTTCTACCGTATTAACAAAGAAATCAACTGGCATCTCCGGAAGTGCCAAACGTGCTGCACTGCGAGCAAAACGTTTCGCATTCGCTTCTGGACGGAAGAGGCTGATGCTGCCATCAGGTTGGCTATAGGCCTTCATACCTTCGAAGATCTCTTGTCCGTAATGGAAGACGGCAGTCGCTGGATCCAAAGTGATTGGACCATATGGCTGCAGCGTTGCGTCACTCCAACCATCGGCTTCACTCCAATGCGCTATCACCATATTGTCGGTGTAGTGCTTACCAAATCCGCCTTCAGCGATCTTCGCAGTGCGATCGACATCGTTAACAGGGCTTTGGTTAGGAGTGAGAATGGTCTTCATAGTGAGTCGAGTTCTTCCTATCCTTTGAGAGATTCTGCGATTGCAGTGCCAACTTCAGCTGTGCTTCGCTTTGCGCTTCCACGGGTTTCAAGATCACGAGTAACTGCAGCTGCGATCTCTGCTGCCGCTTCATTGTGTCCAAGATGGGTCAACATCATGGCAACCGATGAGATCGTCGCAGTTGGATCGGCAAGTTGCTTGCCAGCAATATCTGGTGCTGAACCATGGATTGGTTCGAACATCGATGGGAATTTGCGCGTTGGATTGATATTGCCTGAAGCTGCCAGTCCAATACCACCGCTTATCGCTGCTGCGATATCAGTGATGATGTCACCAAAGAGGTTATCAGTTACGACAACATCGAAGCGATGAGGCTGAGTAACAAAGAACATCGCCGCAGCGTCAACGTGGATGTAATCCGTCGTGATTGCTGGGTACTCCTTTGCGACATCGTTAAAGGCACGAGTCCAGAGATTTCCAGCACGAGTCAAGACATTGTTCTTATGAACAAGTGTCACCTTCTTGCGTGGACGTTCCATTGCGCGTTCAAAGGCATAACGAATTGTGCGCTCAGCTCCGCGGCGAGTGTTGATGCTCTCCTCGGTTGCGATCTCATTCTCAGTTCCAAATGCGAGCACGCCACCGGCACCGATATATGGACCTTCAGTGCCTTCGCGGACTACAACAAAATCAACTTCACCTGGATCGCGAAGTGGTGATGCGACTCCTGGATAGAGCTTTGTTGGGCGCAGGTTGATGTAGTGATCGAAAGCGAAGCGAAGTTTGAGAAGCAAGCCGCGCTCAAGCACGCCACTTGGAACAGATGGATCACCAACTGCACCAAGGAGGATGACATCGGCCTTTGCAAGGTCGGCCATCACTGAATCAGGAAGGGTCTCCCCTGTCTTGTGCCAGTACTTGGCACCGAGTTCATACTCGGTCTTATCAAAGGTGAGGCCATGCTTTGCAGCAACAACGTCAAGGACTTTCAGACCTTCAGCAACGACCTCTGGTCCGATGCCATCACCTGGGATAACGGCTAACTTGTAATGAGCCATTACGAAACCAAGTTCACTGAGCGAACGAAGTCAGCACCAGTCTCTTTCTGAACGGAAGCAACGAGTTCTGCAGAGAGCGGTGAATCTACGGTGATAGCCATCAGCGCTTCGCCACCGACTTCATTGCGAGCAACCTGCATACCGGCAATATTGACGCCAGCAGAACCGAGAACGCTACCGACACTACCAACTACGCCCGGACGATCGCCGTAACGAAGGAAGAGAAGGTTCGCAGTTGGTGGAAGATCGAGATCGAACTTATCGATCGCGATGATCTTCTCAACTTTGCGGATGCCCATAAGAGTTCCATCGACGACCACAGTCTTGCCATTAGGAAGAGCTGCATGCAAGGAGATCATGCTGCGATAGAGCGGTGACTCTGGATCAGTTGTGACTGTTGCGGTGATTCCGCGATCAGCAGCAAGACCTGGGGCGTTCACATAAGTGACATCCTCAGATCCAGTCGCAATGAGCGCACCCTTGATCGCACTTGTTGCCAAGATACTTGAGTCGTATTCAGAGATATCGCCACGAACTTGAACGCTGATACTTGCTGGCAATTCGCCCCCAAGTGTTGTTGCAAGTTGTGCCATCTTCTCAACGAGTGGAAGGCTGGGACGAATCTCTTCGTGGATCGCTCCACCCTTAACGTTGACTGCATCAGGAACGAGTTCCCCAGCAAGTGCCTTACGGACTGATACCGCTACTGCAATACCAGCGCGCTCCTGAGCTTCATCAGTTGATGCGCC
>CAJBLC010000096.1 GCA_903953805.1 uncultured Actinomycetes bacterium
AAATCCGAGAGGATCCCTTCTTCATGCTCAGAAGATGTCGTTAAATCGCATCATCTTCTGATGTACGACGTGAGTGGGCAAATCCCATCAGCGCCAAGATGAGGAAGAGCAAGCCACCGATATAAGTGACCCATGAGGCGATCATTGCGATCTGGCCAAGTTGCCAGAATGCATATGCATTGAGGAGCATGCCGCGAAGTGACTCACCCTTAAAGACGGTATTCACTTGGCCATCCAATGCTGCAACCTTTGCCGAGAGTGTGGCATTTGTTGGATCAGCAGTTAATTGGGCTTTGAGGCCTATCTCTTCACCGGAGAGCTCGGAGTAGACCTTGCCAGCGCCAATGCCCTGAAGATGGAATGCGATGTAATGATCTGCATACATCTGTGCTTGCTTACCTGTTGTCATCATTTTGCCACCATTAACTTTGAAGAAGGCGGTTACTGATGCACTCTCAGCGGGATTGTGAGTGACAGAGGGGAGGGTAATTTTCTGTGCTGCTAGTTGATCCTTCACTTGGTTATTGGCAAATGTGCCACCCCACGTAAGTAATCCGCCACCAACAAATAGGATGGCCGCTAAAAGTAGGCCAACTGTGCTTGTTATTCTGTCGAATGCTCTTCTCTTCATATCTTCAACCCTCTGTTCTTCGCATAGATGAAGATGAGATAGCGATCTATCTCATCTGGCTCTAAGTATTAACGAGTGAAGAACTGAGTGAGTACAAAAAGACGAGTGCTAACGCTTACTTCTAATCAACGTGACGATTGCAATAACGACGGCCATCTGGACCAACTTCGGCATGGACGCAATCAACTCCAAGCCTCTCAAAGGAACCATCGCCAAACTGTGCACGGTAAGCCAAAGCGAGCATGACGCGTAGGTTCACATCAGGGCCTGAGTGAATTCCAAAGGCTCGCGACATACGTGAGATCGTATTCTCGATCACCTTGTCTGTGTGAGCAGTTTCTCGCGCAATCGCTCCATTAGAGAGTCCATCGCACATATGTTCTGCGACGAGGCGCTCAAACGGCGTTAAATCACGCATCAAAATCCTGATATCCATTGCATGATCTCCATAACTGAGAAGTGGCGAGTGCTACCTCTCACCTTCATCTTCCTCTCATATGAGTGCTAGCACAAGCGAATTCTGACTGAGAACTCACTCGATTCGAGATGATTTCTCCGCAAAGAGTTTGCGAGAAGAATGTGAGGTCACACCGCTATGTTGAGAATCCTTGAGATCAATCTCAATCACCCGGCTCATTATGTGAGCGTTGGGCCGTTTTCAGTATCAACTGGCAATTTAACAATCATCATTTCGATGTTCGCCATCTTCGTTGTTGCACTCTTTCTTCCCTTTCCAGATCACGCTCATTCAGAGAAGCACGCAGCGCTTAAGAGCGAGAAGCGATGAGTACTAAATCTTCGTGGACTGGACGGGTTCGTGCCGCCACCCTTGAAAAATTTGAGCCTGAAGATCTCCTGCCTGAAGTACAACCAGCCTATGTCGCTTCCTGGATCTACATCTTTGGCGTTGCCACCCTTGCCGCACTCATTATGTTGGTCGCTTCCGGGCTCTATCTCACGTTAGAAGGACCAGCCTGGTGGCATACCTCAAACGTTGGGCACTACGTGAACTCAGTGCACCTCTGGAGCGTTGAGCTCTTCTTCGTCTTTATGGTTGTACATCTCTGGGGAAAGTTCTGGATGGCAGCATGGCGCGGCAAGCGCATGATGACCTGGGTAACTGGCGCGCTCGCTTTCGTTGG
>CAJBLC010000097.1 GCA_903953805.1 uncultured Actinomycetes bacterium
AGCCATACCGAGAATCTGCAAGGTTGATGGTTGATCACCTTGATAGATCCCGTATATCAAGGGAATGACAGCGCTCAAAGATGTAATGGGAGCCACTACGCCCATCTTCCCGGTCGCCAAACCTGCGTAGTAACTAATCAATCCGATAAAGCCTGCTAAGCCAGCAATAAGACCCGAGATCGCATACCCAGAAAGTGCTAGATCGGGTCGCCTAAATCCCGAGGTCAGAGCGAGCATCGACAATCCAACGATGAGGCCGAATACCTGGGAAGCGCCAGTAACGGCCATGGGATGGAACTTCTTCGACAACTTTCCACCGAGAAAGTCAGCGGTCCCCCACATCAGACTTGAAAGAAGAGCGAGGCCAGCGAACATTGTTTAAGTATGTCAGCAGGACGGACTACTTTTAGTCAATGAAACCACATCTCCGAGAACGGTCACTCGCTGAGTGCACCTTCGTGATCGTGGATCTCGAAACAACTGGTGGATCGCCTAAGAATGGTTGTGGCATCACTGAGATCGGCGCAGTAAAAGTTCGCGGCGGAGCAATTCTCGACTCGTTTGAGAGCTTTGTTAATCCTTTAACCCCAATCCCCGGATACATCACCGAACTCACTGGAATAACGAATGCCATGGTTGCACGTGCGCCGATTATTGACGAAGCTCTTCCTGAATTTCTCGTCTTTGCCGGTGACCCAGAAGAGAGCATCTTGGTTGCCCATAACTCACCATTCGATATGGGTTTTTTGATCTCCGCGGCTAATGACTGCGACATCGTCTGGCCAGATTATGAAGTCATCGATACTGTGAAATTGGCTCGACGTTTATTGAGTCGGGATGAAGCACCTAACTGCAAACTCTCAACGCTGGCACAACTATTTGAGACAGAGGTTCAACCAACTCACCGAGCACTTGATGATGCGAAGACAACAGTCGATGTTTTACACGGGCTCTTCGAGCGAGCCGGATCTCTTGATGTCTTCACATTCGAAGGTCTCTTAGCGTTGATGAAGCGAAAGTCGGTCCGAGGGAAAACAGCTTCAGAATACGCAGTTCACTGGCAGATTAAAGAAGAATTTACGCAGTGGGAGTCACAACAAGAGTTTTAGATCGAGCGATAAGAAACGATCTCGTGAGACATCTTCGCCCAGTTCTCTAAGACGGTAGTCGCCTTTCCGGAGTCAACCGCTTGAGCAGCTAGAACGAGTCCATTCGCAAACTGTTGTTCCACACTCAATGAGAAGTCAGCCTTAAAGGCAGCGATTCCAGCTGCGGCATTGAGAAGAACAGCATCACGCGGTGCGCCACGCTCCCCCGCAAAAATCCGACGACTTACCTGTGCGTTGTATTCGGCCTCTCCGCCAACTAATTCGCTGAGCGGCGAAGAATCAATATTGAGGTTGCGTGGATCGAACTTCTCTTCTCGAATTTTCCCATCATGGATTTGTAGGACTGTTGTTGTCGTTTCGAGCGAGATCTCATCGAGACCATCATCGCCCCGGAAGATGAAACCTTCACACCCTCTATCCATCAATACCTTCGCCATAACCGGCATCATCTTTGGGTTCGCCACCCCAAGCGCGATCGCCTTCGGTTGCGCTGGATTAGCTAATGGGCCAAGAACATTGAACATCGTCGGCACCGATATCTCTTTGCGAGCCGGTGCTGCAAACCGAAGTGCAGAGTGGAATTTTTGCGCGAAACAGAAACCGATGCCGAGTTTGTAGACGGTCTGTGCAACTTCAACACCATCAAGATCAATATTAACCCCGAGCGCTTGAAGACAATCCGCCGCCCCTGATTTTGAGGTAGCGGCACGAGAACCATGTTTAACAGTTCGGGCACCCGCGGCAGTAATGATGATTGCCGCTGTTGTCGAAATATTGATTGTGTGTGCACCATCTCCTCCGGTGCCGACAATATCGACCGAACGATCAGGGATAGAGATCGGTAAAGAGAATTTCAGCATCTCGGAGATAGCAGCTTCGATCTCAACCGGTGCTTCACCCTTTGCATACATCGCCAAGAGGAAATCTTTGAGATCTTCTTTCGGGGCACGATCAGAGAGAAGCTCGTGCATCGCCCATTGCATCTCTAAAGCAGTGAGGTTTTGCGAATTACGAAGTTGCGCGTTGAGGGTATTCCAAGAAAATGGTGACATCGAATATCAATTACACGCGCGCAGGGAGGTGAGCTCTCAAAAGATCTGCAACCTTATGAGCGAGTGTGAATGGATCAATAGGATGCATGACAGAGGCATCTGCTTTCGACCATGATGCGAGCCAGGCATCTGCTGCCCGAGCTGTGATCACCATGGTTGGCGGGCATTGATAAATTTCATCTTTGAGCTGGCGGGCAATTCCCAAACCACCCTCCGGAGTGGACTCTCCGTCGAGAATAAAGAGATCGATCCGACCCTTCTCGTCGAGGTGCAGTCGGAGAGCATCCCCAGTGGCAAACTCGAGAGTTTTATGGGCGGGGATATCCGAGGCGACCTGGCTTCCGAGGGCTGAAACTATGGATTGGCGGACGGTGAGGTCATCTGAGTAGATCGCGATCACTGGCGTTCTCATGGAAAAAGTCTAGCGAGAAGAGGCCACTTTGTGAGGGTGATCAGTCTCACCCAAAGCGAGGCGTTGCAGACGCACTCTTGGTCCGCAATTCTTCTCAAATCGGGAATAATCCTCCTGTGAGCACAACCGCAACCCATAAAGCACCCGTCCGCCCTAACCTCGTGGCCGTCGGAACGATCGTCTGGCTCTCCAGTGAGTTGATGTTCTTCGCAGCACTCTTCGCCATGTACTTCACCACTCGTGCTGTTCAAGGTCCAAAGATCTGGGCTGAATCAACCGGTATGTTGAATGTGAAGTTCGCGGCAGTTAATACAACCGTTCTTGTTCTCTCCTCAGTCACCTGTCAGTTCGGCGTATTTGCGGCCGAGCGATTCCAGGCTCGTCGTACAGCATCCTTATGGCGCTTCTCTCGCTGGGGAATGCGTGAATGGTTTGCACTCACCTTCTTAATGGGCGCCTTCTTTATCGGCGGACAGATATATGAGTATGCAAACCTGGTTCGTGATGGACTCTCATTTAGTTCACGTCCTTATGGATCGGTCTTCTATCTCACGACCGGTTTCCATGGACTTCACGTAACAGGCGGATTGATTGCCTTCCTCATCGTTATGGTCCGCGTCTTTAAGGCTCAAAAGTTTGGTCACTCACAAGCGACAACGGCAATCGTTGTCTCCTATTACTGGCACTTCGTCGATATCGTCTGGATCGCACTCTTCTCTGCGATCTACCTCATTAAGTAGAGAGCTGAATTCGTTATGCGCCTGAATAAATTCCGCCGCCAGAAGTTTGCCGGACCAGTGCTTGTTGTTGCGGCTCTCCTCACTATCGGGTCGGCATTCTCGATCGCATCTGCACTCCCAAGTGCGCAGAAGAGTGAAGTTTCCGCACAGAGCACCATGGTTGATGAAGGAAAGCAGATCTTCTTAAAGGGTTGCTCCTCATGCCATGGGCTTAACGCTGAAGGCGGAGCCATTGCACCGAGTCTCATTGGTGTTGGCGCTGCTGCAGTTGATTTCCAAGTAGGAACTGGTCGCATGCCAATGGCTGATATGAGCCAACAAGCTATGCGCAAGAAGCCTATTTATGATGCTACAGAGACTGCTGCTCTTGCTGCCTACGTCGCTTCATTGGCACCAGGTCCTGCTGCTGTAGATCCAGCGTCACTCACATGGGAACGTGATGGAAATGTTGCCCAAGGCGGCGAACTCTTCCGCACTAACTGCGCGATGTGTCATAACTTTGCAGCTCAAGGTGGAGCACTCACCAATGGTAAGTACGCACCATCACTCATGGGCGTTGAACCACAGCACATCTACGAAGCGATGATCACGGGCCCACAATCAATGCCAAAGTTTTCAGATAAGACCATCACCCCTGCGGAGAAGCTCTCCATCATTAAGTGGATCAAGACCGCACAGTCTGAACCTGCAATTGGTGGTGCATCACTTGGTCGTGTTGGTCCCGTGACTGAAGGCCTCTTGGTTTGGACTCTTGGACTTGGGTTACTTATTGGTGTAGCCGTATGGCTAGCAACGAAGGCGAGATAAATAGATGAGCAACGCGATCTCACGCTTTGAAGATCCAGGTCTTCCAGAACATCAACATCGCAAAAGTGATATCGATGCGATTGCCGCTAACCGTGCAGAGCGACAAGTAGCGGTCCTCTTTCTTCTCTCTTCCGTCGGAACGATCGGAACCATCGCCTCCTATATCTTTATTGATTCGAAGAAATTTATCTATCTCCCAGTTCTCGGTGATACCAATGCCCAGCAGTTGGCTCTCGGTACTGGTCTCGCTGCTTCACTCTTCTTTATTGGAATCGCTGCGGTGCATTGGGCGAAGACACTCATGCCAGATGAAGAAGTTATTGCAGAACGTCATGAGTTCCGTTCCTCCGATGAAGATCGCAGTGACTTCGTCTCTACCGTCAAAGAGCGCGCCGGTGCCGCTGGGTTAGGCCGCCGTTCATTGATCAAGCGCTCCATGGGAGTTGCACTCGGTCTTATCGGCCTCTCTCCACTGGTATTACTTCGAGATCTCGGTCCACTTCCAAAGAAGCAGCTCTCAACTACAAACTGGGCTTCAGGTGTCCGTCTCGTTACCGATCCAGGTGACCGCCCTATCAAGCCATCTGACCTTGAAGTCGGTGCAGTTGCTCAAGTTCTTCCTGAGCTCCCTGCTGGGACTGAGCGAAACCTCGAAAACATTGGAAAGGATGCTGTTCTCTTAATCCGCATCCGCCCAGAAGAGTTCAATCTCGACGCCGAGCGCCTCTCCTGGACCCACGATGGAATCATCGCCTTCTCAAAGATTTGTTCGCATATGGGTTGCGCAGTAGCACTCTACGAACAGCAGACAAAACACCTTCTCTGCCCATGCCATCAATCAACATTCGATGTCACACGAGCTGCAAAAGTAATCTTCGGACCAGCTGCTCGCCCACTTCCTCAGTTGGCGTTGACGCTTGATGCCGATGGTTATCTCGTAGCAAAGCAAGGCTTTACTGAACCTGTCGGACCTAGCTTCTGGGAGCGTAATTCAGCATGAAACAAAGTGAACGCATAGCAGGAAATGTCGCAAGCTATATCGATGACCGTACCGGCGCAGCTGGTTGGGCAAAGAAGAACCTGACCAAGGTCTTCCCTGATCACTGGTCCTTTATGCTCGGTGAGATCGCGCTCTACTCTTTCGTTATCTTGTTATTGTCTGGCACATTCCTAACATTTTGGTTCGATCCATCACAGCAAGAAGTTGTTTATAACGGCGCTTATGCGCCTCTCTCCCATGTATCTATGTCTGCTTCATATGCCTCAACCCTTCACATCTCCTTTGATGTGCGCGGCGGACTCTTGATGCGACAGATTCACCACTGGGCAGCCCTCATCTTCATGGCAGCGATCGTCGTTCACCTACTCCGCGTCTTCTTCACCGGCGCATTCCGCAAGCCACGTGAAGCAAACTGGTTGATCGGAATTGGTCTTCTCACACTGGGCATCGTTGAAGGCTTCTTGGGCTACTCGCTTCCAGATGACCTTCTCTCTGGAACTGGTATCCGTATCGCCGAAGCGATCATTCAAGCGATCCCAGTGGTTGGCTCCTACCTATCGTTCTTCGCCTTTGGTGGCGCATTCCCTGGACACGTCTTTATCCCACGTATCTATATTGTCCACGTTCTTCTTCTTCCAGGAATATTCCTTGCTTTAATCACTGTTCACCTCATGCTCGTCTGGTACCAGAAGCACACTCAATATCCTGGTCCAGGTCGCAAAGAGACCAATGTCGTTGGTTATCCGCTTATGCCGGTTTATATGGCAAAAGCTGGTGGCTTCTTCTTCATCGTCTTCGGTGTTACAGCATTCCTCGGCGCTGTCGCATTTATCAACCCAATCTGGCTCTATGGTCCTTATACGCCAGGGCAGATTTCGGCCGGTTCACAACCTGACTGGTACATGGGTTGGCTCGATGGTCTGGTTCGTATGGCTCCACCATTAGAGACACATGCCTTTGGCCACACCATCTCATGGAACATTCTCATTCCGGGCCTCATCATTCCTGGAATCCTCTTTACTGGAATGGCGCTCTATCCATTTATCGAATCATGGATCTCAGGCGATAACCGCGAACACCATCTCTTAGATCGTCCACGTAACGTTCCTAACCGAACCGCTCTTGGTGCAATGTCATTGAGCTTCATGATCATCTCGCTTGCAAATGGTGGAAATGACATCATCGCGACCCACTTCCATCTGACAATCAATGGAATCATGTGGTTCACCCGCTTTGGTCTCTTCATCGTTCCGCCGATCGTCTTCATTGTTACAAAGCGAATCTGTCTCTCACTCCAACGTGCCGATTGCGAGATCGTGCTCCATGGTCGTGAAACCGGTCGCTTGGTGATGACGCCAGAAGGTGAATTCATTGAAGTCCATGAGGAGCTCTCAGCGGAGAAGAAGTGGACGCTCACTCAGCACGAACAGCCAGCCGCACTCAGCGCCCCAACCGTTGATGCTAATGGCACATCCTCTAAGGCTGGAATTAAGGGCAAGTTGCGTGCACGTATGAGCGCCGCGAATGCCGAGCAGGTTCCCGCTCCAACCGCTGTCGAACTTCAAGAACTTGAAGGCGGACATCACTAATAGAGTTCGCTCATGAAGATTCGTAGTGCAGGTCCCGGTGATATTCAGATAATTCTGGATTTGATCCGGGACCTCGCTATTTATGAGAAGGAAGAGGCGCAAGCTCAGGCAACTTTCGATCAGATCGACAGTGCGCTCTTTGGAAGTGATCCGACTGCCTACTGTGAACTTGTTGAAGAGTCCGATGGTGCGATTGTTGGTTTCGCTTTATGGTTTAAGAACTTCTCCACCTGGACGGGAACCCCTGGTATCTACCTAGAGGATCTCTTTATTCAACCTGACCATCGCGGAAAGGGTTATGGCAAGGCTCTTCTCATTCACTTAGCGAGAAAGTGTGTTGAGAATGGCTGGCAAAGATTCCAGTGGTGGGTACTCGATTGGAACGAACCATCCATCAACTTCTATAAATCTCTGGGTGCGGTCCCTATGGATGAGTGGACGACCTTTAGAGTGAGCGGTGAAGCCCTTACAAGGCTTGCTGCACTCCCCTTTTAATTGGAGAGTACTTTGAGAGTGGCGGGAGCGTTACGCAGTAATTAGTGAGTTGAGGCAGATGGCTTCTCGTACTCGAGTACAAAGCCAAAGATTGAGACAAAGAGAGCTCCTACTGCGATCAATGTGAGCCACCATCCCATGAGTAGCCCTAAGCCTGCTGCGCATGCAGAGAGTGCAACTGGAAGCGGCCACCAAGAGTGAGGCGAGTAGAAGCCAAGTTCTCCTGCGCCATCAGCGATCTCGGCGCGAAGGTTATCTTGTGGGAGTAGTCCCATGCGATTGCTGTTGAACCAGACATAGAAGCCCACGATGCCAGCCAAGCCTGAGCTCAAGCTGATGCAGGTGATACCAACAGCTTCACCACCAACGTAGTAGTAGATGACAGCCATGATGGCGTAGAAGACCGAGAGGCCGACAAAGAGACGGTAACTAGCTTTCATTAGTGATTACCCTCCAAGGCTGCTGCTTCTGGGTGGTGGAGATCAAATGCCGGACGCTCAGAGCGAATGCGTGGCATCGAAAGGAAGTTATGTCGTGGTGGTGGACATGATGTCGCCCATTCCAGTGAGGCCCCATAACCCCATGGATCATCGACACCGACCATAGGTGACTTACGAGTAATCCAGATATTGATGAGGAATGGAATCATCGAAAGTGCGAGAAGGAATGAGCCGACGGTAGAGACCTCGTTCATGAATGTAAAGCCATCAGTTGAGAGGTAATCCGCGTAACGACGTGGCATTCCCTTAATTCCGACCCAGTGCTGGATCAAGAAGGTGAGGTGGAAGCCGAAGAAGAGCGTCCAGAAATGGATCTTTCCAAGGCGCTCGTTCAACATCTTTCCGGTCATCTTTGGCCACCAGAAGTAGAAGCCGCCAAACATCGCAAAGACAACGGTACCGAAGAGAACGTAGTGGAAGTGAGCAACCACAAAGTATGAAGCCGAGACTGCGAAGTCCATTGGTGGGCTAGCCAAGATGATGCCTGTCAAACCACCGAAGAGGAATGTTACGAGGAAGCCGAGAATGAAGAGCATCGGAGTTTCAAATGTGAGCGAGCCATTCCACATTGTTCCAATCCAGTTGAAGAACTTCACGCCAGTTGGAACACCGATCAAAAATGTCATGAATGAGAAGAATGGAAGGAGAACTTGTCCGCTCGCGAACATGTGGTGAGCCCAGACCGAGACTGAAAGTGCTGAGATACCAATAGTTGCGGCGATCAAACCCTTATAACCAAAGACTGGCTTACGGCTGAAGACCGGAAGAATCTCAGTTGCGATTCCAAAGAAAGGCAACGCGAGGATATAAACCTCAGGGTGCCCGAAGAACCAGAAGAGGTGTTGCCAGAGCATCGCTCCACCATTTGCTGGATCAAAGATATGCGAACCAAAGAGTCGATCGGCTTCAAGTGCCAAGAAAGCTGCAGCTAATGGTGGGAATGCTAGCAAGACCAAGATCGATGTGAGGAGAACGTTCCACGAGAAGATCGACATACGGAACATCGTCATACCTGGTGCGCGCATCGTGAAGATTGTTGTAATGAAGTTAACGCCACCGAGGATTGTTCCGAGACCACCGATTGCAAGACCGATAACCCATAGGTCGCCACCAATTCCTGGTGAGTATTGTGCATTTGAAAGTGGTGCGTACGCGGTCCAACCAAATGATGCCGCTCCCCCTGGTGAGAGGAATCCGCCGAAGGCCATCATTCCGCCGAAGAGGTAGAGCCAGTAAGAAAGCATGTTGAGACGTGGGAATGCCACATCTGCTGCGCCAATTTGGAGAGGCATGATGACGTTGGCGAAACCTACGAAGAGCGGTGTCGCAAACATCAGCAACATAATCGTTCCGTGCATGGTGAAGATTTGGTTGTACTGCTCTGTGCTGAGGAATTGAAGGCCTGGGCGCGCGAGCTCAGCGCGTAGGAGAAGGGCAAGAATTCCAG
>CAJBLC010000098.1 GCA_903953805.1 uncultured Actinomycetes bacterium
CGCGCGGATCGAAACAGGGTGCTCTCCTCACCATGACCACGATGCGATGTGAGACGGTAGCCATCTCGCTTCTTATCGCCCTTGCACTGCGAACCTATGGCGGGTTCGGTAAGAGCTCTCTGTTTATGTTGATCGTGATTGGCTCAACTGATTTCCTTGCGAACTACACACTAGGTTTGGCGTCCACTAAGGGCTTGGTATCGGTAGCCATGGTCCTTGGTTCTCTCTTCCCTGTAGTCACAACTCTGCTGGCTTATAAATTTCTTCATGAACGATTGCACCGAGCCCAGTATCTTGGCGTGATCTTTGCCGTCACAGGCATTGCCCTTATCTCAGCTGGGTAATAGATTTTCTCTATGTCTACTTCACAAGCACCAGCAGGTTGGCTCGAGGATTTCTCTGCACCAGGTACGACCAATGCAGATGTTGGAATACTTTTGATTCATGGCTTCACTGGTTCGCCGGCTTCGATGCGTCCGTGGGCACATTTCCTGAATGAGAATGGATACACCGTTCGAGTTCCACGACTACCGGGTCATGGGCGCGAGTGGCAGGATCTGAATAAGACATCGTGGCAAGAGTGGCCAGCCAAGGCTGAAGAAGAATTAGCGGCACTTAAGAAGAGTTGTAAAAAAGTATTTGTATTCGGCTTGTCCATGGGCGGCGGAACAACTCTCAATATTGCCGCTCGGAATGAGATTGATGGGTTAGTCCTGGTGAACCCAATGATTCACATCCCAGGACAGTTAATTAAATTCGCACCCCTCATCGCCATGCTTCAACCCGGCAGAGCTTCGGTAGGGGATGACATTAAGAAGCCGGGCGTTACTGAATGGGGATATGACGTCCTGCCAACTAAGGGAGTTATTCAACTCAATAAAATGCTGAAAGCAACCCGCGCGGCACTCAAGAACATAACTGCACCGTTGCTTCTCTTTCACTCTCAAGATGATCATGTGTTGCCAGTTACAAACACCGAAATCATCATGAACGAGATTGGCTCTGTCCAGAAGGAGCGAGTGGAACTATCCAATAGTTATCACGTCGCGAATCTTGATTATGACGCTGAAAAGATCTTTCGAGACTCACTCGCATTTGTTCAATCGCATAGTTAGTCTGACGCTATGACTAAACCCGCCTCCCTCAAAACTTTTCTCTGGTTTCAAAGCAATCTCGAAGAAGCTCTGAATTTCTACAAAGAGACCTTCAAAGATGTAGAGATTTATGAAGAGAATCGAATGGGAGAAGGAGCTCCGCTTTTCACCGCGGATTTCTCAATTTATGGCCAACAATTTATTGGAATGAGTATCGAAGGCGGACCGGTATTCAACACTGCGATTTCACTCTCGATCCAATGCGATGGCCAGGAGGAGACAGATCGACTCTGGGCTGCGATCACTGCAGAGGGTAAGGTTGGTCAATGTGGTTGGTGCACAGATAAATGGGGAGTGAGCTGGCAGATCACGCCAGTACAGATGCGAGATTATCTCGGCAACCATGATCCCGAGAAGGCGCAGAGAAATTGGCAGGCCTTGCGATCGATGGGAAAGATTGAACTTTCGGAGTTTGTTGCCTGATACCTATAAGAGTGGACGATACTGGGATCGAACCAGTGACCCCCACAATGTCAATGTGGTGCTCTACCGCTGAGCCAATCGTCCTTGTTACTACGGTCTTACATCTCTTACTGCCTTACTTGAACATCCATCAATCAGTGCAGGTGGAGGTCGGAACGGGATTTGAACCCGTGTGGCAGGATTTGCAGTCCTGAGCCTCGCCTCTCGGCCATCCGACCATTTCTCCTGCGAGCGGACGACCGGGTTCGAACCGGCGACCTGAACCTTGGCAAGGTTCCGCGCTACCAACTGCGCTACGTCCGCGTACCGAAGTTGAAGCCTCGCTCCAACATCAGAGGGTGAAATCTAGCGCACAGACCCCATCCCGCGCCAACCGTGGTCTCGCCTGTAACTGTTGCTAACCTGAGCCCATGAGCGCAGCAATTTCGGTAACGGTAAATGGGATTCCGCAGCAGATTGCGCCAGATCAACGCCCCACCCATTTATTTGCAGATCAGAGCAACGTTGTTGTCGCCCGAATAAATGGCGAGATCCGTGACCTCTGGACCGAGCTCGCTGAAGGCGATCGCGTTGAATCAATCACCATCGAATCTCCAGAAGGATTGGCGGTCCTACGCCACTCGACTGCACACGTTCTTGC
>CAJBLC010000099.1 GCA_903953805.1 uncultured Actinomycetes bacterium
AGTTACTCAATACCTATTATTCTTTTACATATGTGGTCTCGGCGCGATTCAATCGATTATTCATTGAAACGTCGCGCCACGTTAGTCTCCTATTTCAAAGGTGCGCAGGCGAAAGTAGATATCTGCGACGCTGACCCATATCTCCGACTTGCCGCTAAACATCATGGTGAAGCGGTTGAGCGCCCCTGCCCCGTCTGTCGTAAACAAGAGATGGTCGTCCTACATTATGCATTTGGCGATCAACTCGGACAGTACTCAGGTCGCATTAAGTCGATTGGTGAGCTCAATGAGATGCAGAGTGAATATGGCGAATTCCGCGTCTATGTCGTAGAGGTATGTCGTGGTTGCGATTGGCACCACCTCATCTACTCCTTCAAATTAGGCGATGGTCAGACTCGTAAACCACCCCGTAAAACCAGTTGATTGAGGGAGTAACCTTCCACTTATGCTCAATTGGAAGACCTGGCTGATCCGTGGCGCGATCTTTAGCATCGGTGGCGGCTTTGTGGCAGGCGCACTTCTCTTTGGCTTTGCCTACTTCACGGTGAAGATTCCAGATCCAAATGCCTTTGTAAATAGCCAATCAACCATTATTCAATATGCCGATGGCAGTGAGCTCGGCCGAATCGGCTCTGAGAACCGGACCATTATTAAATTAGCGAATATTCCAATCAATCTTCGTCATGCAGTTCTCGCTGCCGAAGATAAGAATTTCTACTCTGAATCTGCATTTAGCCCAACCGGAATTTTGCGCGCGGTCTATCACAACCTCACTGGTGGCACATTGCAAGGTGGATCAACAATCACACAGCAATATGCAAAGACGGCATTTCTGACTCAAAGTCGAACAGTTACTCGCAAGATCAAAGAGATTGTGATTGCTACAAAATTAGAGAGCCAACAATCTAAAGATCAGATCTTTGAAAATTATCTCAACACAATTTACTTCGGTCGCGGCTCTTATGGAGTCTCTACTGCAGCGCAGGTTTATTTCAATCGCAGCGTCGATCAATTGAGCATTGCTCAAGATGCAGTCATTGCCGCAATTCTTAACTCACCTGGCTATTACGATCCTCAAAGCAAAAATGGCCTTCGTCGATTAAAGAGCCGTTTCTCATATGTTATTAATGAGATGGTGAAGGCGAAATGGATTACACCTGCACAAGCTGCTAAGCAGAAGTTCCCATTTATTGAACCACGCACACTCGGGGGTGCGCTTGGCGGACCTAAGGGATATGTCGTCTCATGGGTACAACACGAACTTCTCAATCTAGGATTTACCGATCAACAGATCCAAGTCGGCGGACTCGTCGTAAAGACGACGATCGATAAGGTCGCTCAGCAGGCAGCTGTCGATGCCGTTGCTAAGAAGACTCCAGCGAATGCGCCAGCAAATCTCCGTATCGCTCTCATTGCACTTCGCCCTGGAACTGGCGAAATAACAGCACTTTATGGCGGTCAGGATTACCTCAAGCAGCAGTTAAACAATGCAACTCAAGCAACTGCGCAAGCCGGATCATCCTTCAAACCATTTGCTCTCATCGCAGCCCTTGAACAAGGAATCTCACTTCAATCCGTATGGAATGGAAGTTCACCTGCGGTCTTCTACGATGCTGGTGCTCAGAAGAATTACTCAGTCTTCAATTATGGCAATGAGCAATTCCCTAAAGTCTCACTTGCCGATGCAACAGCACACTCAGTCAATACTGTCTATGTACCACTCGGCATCAAGGTCGGGCCCGATAAGGTGATTGATGTTGCTCGTCGCGCAGGAATTCCAGAGAGCGTGAACATGATTGCAACGCCATCTGTGACACTTGGTGTGGCAAGTCCACACGTCATCGACGTCGCATCAGCCTACGCAACAATCGCTGCTCAAGGTGTTTATGCCAAACCATTTATCGTGAAAGAAGTTTTGGGAGCAAACCAAGGCGTGCTCTACGAATCACGCATCCAAGCAAATCAAGTCTTTGCTGCCGATGTTATGGCAGATACAACTGCAGCGCTTCAGGGAGTGACAAAATTCGGAACAGCAGCTGGCGCACTCACTGGTTTTGGTCGACCATCTGCCGGAAAGACCGGAACAACATCTGATAACGCATCGGCTTGGTTCAACGGCTACACACCTCAGATGGAGGCAACAGTTGCCATGTTCCGTGACGATGCCACCCAGTCACTCAACGGTATTGGCGGTCTGAACTCAGTGACAGGTGGTTCATACCCTGCGAGTATCTGGAACCTCTTCATGAAGACCACACTTGCAAAACTACCTGTTGTGGACTTCCCTGCTCCTGCAAATATTGGTGGCACTGATCCAGTTGATATGACGCAAGCGGTACCGACACTTGATCCAGGACTGGCCGAGAAACCAACGCCAGTAGCAACGGCCTTTAAGCCAACACCTTCACCTAAGACCAAAGCTAAAAAGAATTAATTAACAGGGCTTTTGGGGTTATGAAGTACGCAACGAAGTCGATCATCGTTCTCGCCTTTCTCAGCGCACTCTTCTCTTTCGTGAAGTTTGATCATTGCCTCAATACCAACTTCGCGACACCAGATGTCTACACACACGCGTGTTATTCAGATCTACCCGCATTATTTGGGGCACGTGATCTCATCAATCATGTCTGGCCTTATGCAAGCGCATCGAACTCGGTGGAATATCCACCCATCACCGGCTTAGTGATGTGGGCAAGCGCGCTACCAACTCATAGCGACAAGATCTATTTTCTGATCAACGTTGGACTCATCGCGCTCTTATTTATAGGAACAGTTTTACTAGTTGCGAAGATGAAACCCGAGCTCTGGTATTTATTGCCCGTAGCTCCTGCTGTGATTGGTTCGCTCTATATCAATTGGGATCTGTGGGCTGTCGCATCTGCGGTGCTTGCGATCTATTACTTTGATCGACGACTTTATGATTACAGCGCTCTGGCCCTAGGACTTTCGATCGCAACAAAGTTCTTCCCGATCGTTCTCCTTGCACCAATCGCACTCATCTTTTATCGCCGTGGGCAATTACGAGATGCAATTCGATATTTGATCGTGACGGCTGGAACCTGGTTACTTATCAACGCGCCTTTCATTATCTTTAACCAGACTGGATGGTGGCGCTTCTTTAAGATGAATGGCGAGCGCGGTGTTGATTTTGGTTCGCTCTGGTATGCCCTCAATCTTTTCGGGATTTCTACGAGCAACCTCAACACGCTTTCGATTCTCCTATTCTTAATTGGCATCGCTGCTTATGCCGTTTACTTCTTTGGACTTGGGCAATTGCCAACGTTGGCATCAACATCATTTATCGTCGTTGCCATCTTTACGATTTCAAGCAAGGTCTATTCACCACAATATGTTCTCTGGTTAACCCCGTTGGCGATCTTGGCGATGCGCGATAAGAAAGATCGACCAGCCTTCTGGATCTGGCAGGGGGCGGAGCTGATCTACCACCTCGCTATTTGGGAGTACTTGGCTTCTTATTCAGGGAGCCACTTTGGCCTCCCGGCTAAGGCCTATGCGGCGGCGACCCTGATCCGGATTGGGGCGACGATCTTCTTCGCGGCACGCGTATCCACACGCTCGGCCCATCCCCAGAACCTCGAATTTCTCATCTCCCAGAGCGGCGGCTACGCTTAGCCTTCCCCTTACAAGGCCTGGCACCCGTCAGATCTGTAGTTTGGGGAGCAGTAACCCTCCTGCCGCAGAAATCCTGCGGCCGCTTTAGTCCAGAGGAGGTTGGGTTAACGCATGCGTCATTATGAAATCATG
>CAJBLC010000100.1 GCA_903953805.1 uncultured Actinomycetes bacterium
ATCATCAAAGGCAAAGGCTGAGTCCGAAGGTTTGCGCGTTCTCTCAGTTGCAGATGCAGTGAAGGAAGCAGATGTTGTCATGCTCCTTGCGCCAGACCACGTTCAGCGCCACATCTACAACGATTCAATCAAGCCAAACCTCAAGCCAGGTTCAGCACTCTTCTTCGGCCACGGATTCAATATCCGCTTCGGTTACATCAAGCCAGAGGCAAACATTGATATTGCAATGGTCGCACCAAAGGGTCCAGGACACCTTGTCCGTCGTGAATATTCAGCAGGTCGCGGTGTTCCAGTACTCGTTGCTGTTGAACAAGATGCAACCGGCAACGCTTGGCCGTTGACACTTTCCTATGCAAAGGCGATCGGCGGACTTCGCGCCGGTGGAATCCTCACAACCTTCACAGAAGAGTGCGAGACCGATCTCTTTGGTGAGCAGTCCGTACTTTGTGGTGGAGCATCACAGCTCGTCCAGTACGGATTCGAAACTCTTATCGAAGCTGGCTACCAGCCAGAAGTTGCTTACTTCGAGTGCTTGCATGAGCTCAAGCTCATTGTTGATCTTATGTACGAAGGCGGAATCGCAAAGCAGCGTTGGTCAGTATCTGACACTGCAGAGTACGGAGATTATGTCTCTGGCCCACGCGTCATCGACCCAAGCGTAAAAGCTAATATGAAGGCAGTTCTTACTGATATTCAGAATGGCTCATTTGCAAAGCGCTTCATCGATGATCAAGAAGCCGGCGCACCAGAGTTCAAGGCACTCCGTGCCAAGGGTGAGGCTCATCCAATCGAAGCTGTTGGCCGTGAACTTCGCAAGATGATGTCATGGGTCAAGGGCAACAACAAGGATGATTACCAGGAAGGTCACGCTGCACGTGGCTAAACCTGTCGTCCTCATAGCAGAGGAGCTCAGCCCTGCCACAATGGAGGCGCTCGGTCCTGATTTTGAAGTACGTCATTGCAATGGCGCAGATCGCGGCGAGTTACTCGCCGCGCTCGCTGCCGGAGTAGATGCAGTTCTTATTCGTTCTGCAACCAAGATGGATGCAGAAGCGATCGCCGCAGCAAAGGGCCTCAAAGTCATTGCTCGTGCCGGTGTTGGACTTGATAACGTCGAGATCCCAGCTGCAACTGCAGCAGGTGTGATGGTTGTTAACGCTCCAACATCAAATATCGTCTCAGCAGCAGAACTCGCAATCACTCTTCTCTTAGCTTCAGCTCGTTATGTATCACCAGCACATGCTGCACTCCGTAATGGCAAGTGGGCTCGCTCGAAGTACACCGGCGCTGAAATCTTTGAGAAGACACTTGGCATCGTCGGCTTTGGCCGTATCGGTCAACTCGTGGCTGCTCGTATGCAGGCCTTTGGAATGGATGTCGTTGCTTACGATCCTTACCTAGCCCCTGCTCGCGCTGCACAGCTCAATGTTCGTCTCGTCGATCTCGATGAGCTGCTTCGTGTCTCAGATTTCATCACGATCCATCTTCCTAAGACAAAAGAGACTGCGAATCTCATCGGAGAAGAAGCGCTCAAGAAGGTAAAGCCAACGGTGCGCATTATCAATGCGGCTCGTGGCGGCGTCCTTGATGAAACCGCTCTTTATAACGCTATTAAGGAAGGCCGCGTTGCCGGCGCTGGACTCGATGTATTTTCTACTGAGCCATGCACTGATTCACCACTCTTTGAGCTCGACGCTGTCGTTGCAACGCCTCACCTTGGCGCATCAACTGATGAAGCCCAAGAGCGCGCTGGTATTGCAGTAGCAGTATCTGTCCGTAAGGCACTAGCTGGGGAACTCGTTCCTGATGCAGTCAACGTTAAGGGTGGAGCGATCCACGAAGAGATTCGTCCCAGCCTTCCACTCGTTGAGAAGATGGCACAACTTGCAACAACACTCGGCGGCGAACTGCCAGCCAGTATCAGCGTTCAAGTTCGTGGCGATATCTCTGAATACGACTCAAGCATCTTGGCAACAAGTGCGATTAAGGGTGCGCTCATTGCAACTGGATCTGAGGATGTCACCTATGTGAACGCCCCAGGTCTTGCTGCTGATCGCGGTATCACCGCAACAGTCACAACTGATCCAGAGTCACCGCTCTATCGCAGCATGATCTCCTTGCATGCAGCACTTCCTAATGGCAAGAGCATCATCGTTGATGGAACTCTGATGGGTATCCGCAAAGTTGAGAAGATCATCGCAATCGATAAGTTCGATCTCGATCTTCCACCAACTGCAAACCTACTCTTCCTTCGTTATGGCGATCGCCCAGGTGTCGTTGGTGCAGTCGGTAGCGTGCTTGGAAAAGCTGGCGTCAATATTGCAGGTATGCAGGTTGCTCGCGATGTTGAAGGTGGCGAAGCGCTTATGGCGATCACCGTCGATTCATCTATCTCAGCTGACGTTCTCTCTGCAGTTGCGAAAGAGACTGGTGCTGACTTCGTTCGTTCAGTGAACTTGGTTTCATAATGGCTGCTTATAAATTAGCGGTCATCCCAGGCGATGGCATCGGACCCGAGGTTGTTGTTGAAGGACTCAAAGTATTAGATGTTGTTGCTGCAAAGCATGGCCTCACCTTTGAGAAGACCGAGTACGAGCTCGGCGCTAAATACTGGCATAAGACGGGGGAGACCCTGCCGGATGCAGTAATGGCTGAGTTG
>CAJBLC010000101.1 GCA_903953805.1 uncultured Actinomycetes bacterium
AGACTCGTCGTTGGAATCCAAAGATGAAGCGCTTTATCTTCGCTGAGCGCAACGGTATTTACATCATCGATATCCAGCAGTCACTTGCACTCATTGATAGTGCTTATGACTTCATCAAGGACACAGTTGCTAAGGGTGGCCACATTCTCTTTGTGGGCACAAAGAAGCAAGCACACCAGCCAATCATTGAACAAGCAGCTCGCGTAGGCATGCCTTACGTTACAGAGCGCTGGCTCGGTGGAATGCTCACCAACTTCCCAACTGTTTACAAGCGTATTCAGCGTCTCAAGGAGCTCGAAGAGCTCGAGACCAAGAACGATCTCGTTCTTACAAAGAAGGAACTTCTAGTTCTCCGTCGCGAGCGCGAGAAGCTCACGAAGAACCTCGAAGGTATCCGCAACATGACCAAGTTGCCTTCAGCAATCTGGGTAGTCGATACCAAGAAGGAGCACCTTGCAGTTCAGGAAGCTCACAAGCTCGGTATTCCAGTTGTTGCAATCTTGGATACAAACTGCGATCCAGATGAAGTTGATTACAAGATTCCAGGTAATGACGATGCAATCCGTTCAATCGGTTTGTTGACTCGCGTCATCGCTGATGCAGCAGTTGCAGGTCTTGCAGCTCGCTCAGCAGCAGGTGCAGCAGTTGCCGATAAGGCTCCAGCAGCAGATGCAGCGATTGCAGAAGTTGAGAGCGCAATGATTGAAGCTGCAGCGCCAGCTACCGAAACCGCAACCGAAAAAGTAGGGGAATAATCAATTGGCTTACACAGCAGAAGATGTAAAGAAGCTTCGCGAAGCAACTGCAGCAGGCATGCTTGATTGCAAGAAGGCGCTCGATGAAGCAAATGGCGATTTCGATAAAGCCGTTGAGATCATCCGCGTTAAAGGTTTGAAGGGCGTCACCAAGCGTGAAGGCCGCACAACCTCAAATGGTCTCGTTGTTGCACGTGCATCAGGCAACCTCGGAGTAATGCTCGAACTCAACTGCGAAACAGATTTCGTAGCGAAGGGTGAGCGATTCCAGGAACTCGCTGATGAACTTATTGCACACCTCGAAGCATCAAAGGTTGCTGACCTTGCTGCATTCCTCGAGTCAAAGCTTCCAACAGGTAAGACTGTTCAGGAGCGCATTGATGAAGGTAATGCAACACTTGGTGAGAAGATTGAGATCCGTCGCGTCGTTGTACTCGATGGTTCACCAGTCGCTCTCTACTTGCACCGCACAAGCCCTGACCTACCACCACAGCTTGGTGTCTTAGTTCAGCTCGCATCAGATGCACTTGAAGCAGGTAAGGATGTTGCACAGCACATCGCAGCCTTCGCTCCACAGTACGTCCGCCGCGAGGATATTCCTGCCGATGCGATCGAGTCAGAGCGTCGTATCGCTGAAGAGACTGCCCGCGCTGAAGGTAAGCCAGAGGCATCACTTTCAAAGATCGTTGAAGGTCGCGTGACTGGATTCGTCAAGGAAGTCTCTCTCCTCGAGCAGGCATTCGCAAAGGATGCAAAGAAGACCGTCCAGCAGATCCTCGATGAGGCAAAGACTGCTGTTTCGGCGTTTCACCGTTTCAAGGTTGGACAGTAAACCCTTAAACTGGGGTAAGTAGTACAGCCAGAAATTCAAGCGAAAGGAGCACCCTCGATGGCCCGCAGTGGTTATAAGAGAGTGCTCCTCAAGCTTTCTGGTGAGGTATTTGGCGGCGAGAAGGGCATCGGTGTTGATCCCGATGTTGTAGCCGATATCGCAAAGCAGATCGCCGATGTTGTTAATTCTGGAACTCAGATTGCGATCGTTGTCGGCGGCGGAAATTACTTCCGTGGCGCTGAACTCCAACAACTAGGTATGGATCGCGCACGTGCCGATTACATGGGCATGCTCGGTACCGTCATGAACTGCCTCGCACTCCAAGATTTCCTTGAAAAAGCCGGGATTCAAACCCGCGTGCAGACCGCCATCACCATGGGTCAGGTCGCAGAGCCTTACATTCCGCTCCGTGCCATCCGCCACCTTGAGAAGAATCGCGTTGTGATCTTCGGTGCAGGTGCAGGAATGCCATTCTTCACAACGGATACCGTTGCTGCGCAGCGCGCACTTGAAATTCACGCAGATGCACTTCTACTCGCCAAGAGCGGCGTCGATGGTGTCTATACCGCAGATCCAAAGAAGGATCCATCTGCGACAAAGTACGACGCAATTAGCTTCGATGACGTGATTGCAAAATCCCTTGCGGTTGCAGATGCCGCTGCCTTCAGCCTCTGCCGCGAAAATAATCTTCCTATCGTTGTCTTCGATCTTAAGAACAACGGCAATATTGGTCGCGCAGTTCGTGGCGATGCGATCGGAACTCTCGTCTCTTCTAGCAAGTAATCAGTACTACCAATCTCTTAACGTGAGGAAATGAAATGCCTGATCTGAATGAAATCCTCGTCGATGCCTCAGCGAAGATGGCGAAGGCGATCGAGGTAGCGAAAGAGGACTTTGGTGCGATCCGTACCGGACGCGCTCACCCAGGCATGTTCTCGAAGATCATGGTTGATTACTACGGCACGCTCACACCACTTGCTCAGCTCGCATCCTTCCAAGTGCCAGAGGCGCGTATGGCGCTCGTTTCGCCATATGACAAGAGCGCAATGGGGCTCATTGAGCGCGCAATCCGCGAATCTGATCTCGGCGTAAACCCAGCAACAGATGGCGCAGTCATCCGTGTTAACTTCCCACAACTTACTGAAGAGCGCCGCAAGGATTACATCAAGGTTGCTCGCGGTAAGGCTGAAGATTCAAAGATCTCGATCCGCAATATTCGTCGCGCAGCGATGGATCTCATGGCGAAGATGGAGAAGGATGGCGATGTCGGCAAAGACGATATTGCTCGCTCCGAGAAGGATCTTGAGAAGATCACAACTGAGCATGTCAATGAGATCGATAAGCTCTTAAAGCATAAAGAGACTGAACTTCTCGAAGTCTAAAATGGAAGATATTCATTCGATCCAGAACGCGATCAATAAGAGAGCTGGCAGAAATCTAGGCTCATCAATATTGGTTTCAGCGACGATCATTGCACTCGTCTTTGGATCTCTTGCTATCAATCCAGCGATCTTTGCTGTTCTCGTTGCGGTCGCGTTGATGATTGCAATTCGTGAACTCAATCATGCTTACCGGACCGGCGGGGTATCGATCCCTGATTGGCTCCTCGTAGCATCTGTGCCCATCACAATCGGTGCCGCATGGCTTGGCAAAGTCTCCTTACTTGCAGTTGCTCTCGCATTCGTCACCACCAATGTCATGGTGATCTTGATGTTCCTCAATCCAGCTGACTTTGTGAAACGGTCAACTGCCGCAGTCTTTGCAATCTTCTATATTCCTTTCCTTGGTGGCTTCCTGGTGCTGCTTGCACATCACGATAATTCAGTTGCGCGTATCTTGACCCTCGTCGTGCTCACGAGTTGCAATGACACCTTTGCTTATCTCTCGGGTGTGCTCTTCGGAAAACATCCACTTGCGCCACATATCAGCCCCAAGAAGACCTGGGAGGGCCTGATTGGCTCGGTTGCAGCAACAACTGTTGGCGCGTCACTCGTCTTCCATTTTGCACTCCATCGCCATTGGTGGCTTGGTGCGCTTATCGGCTTAATGGCAGTGGCAACTGCTACCTGTGGTGACCTCATTGAATCTGCAATGAAGCGGGATCTCCACATCAAAGATATGAGTAACTTCTTACCGGGCCATGGCGGAATCCTCGATCGCCTTGACTCCATTCTCTTCACAGCACCTGCTGTGTGGGCTGTGCTTGAACTCGTGAATCGATATCAATTATGAGTGACCTACCTGAGATCAAACTCGTCTTTGATGAGCCAAAGCAGCGAGTAAAGCCGCCAAAGCACTTCGCGGACCTTGATCCAGAGGGCCGTAAGGCGCTCGCCGTAGAACTTGGTATTCCTGCATTCCGCGCCAATCAAGCTGCCGTTCACTTCTTTAATCACTACAACGATGACACTGAATCGTGGAGCGATATTCCTAAAGATCTTCGTTCGGTCATGGCCGAGAAGTTCACTCCAAAGATGATCACTCTTGTGCGCTCTGTTTCTGCAGATGGTGGTCGTACCCGTAAGGATCTCTGGAAGCTACATGATGGCGTTCTCGTTGAATCTGTTTTGATGCGTTATAGCGATCGCACAACAGTCTGCATCTCTTCCCAAGCTGGTTGCGGAATGAACTGTCCATTCTGTGCGACTGGCCAGGGCGGATTAACGCGTAATCTCACGGCCGGTGAAATCACTGCTCAAGTAGTTGCGGCAGCGCGCGCTTGTGCTGAAGGTGAATTACCTGGGGGAGAGACTCGTCTCTCCAATGTTGTCTTCATGGGCATGGGCGAACCGATGGCGAACTACAACGCCGTGATGCGCACGATTAGAAATATCACCGCACCACAACCTGATGGGCTTGGCATTAGCGCACGATCGGTAACGCTTTCAACTGTTGGTCTTGTGAATGGTATCGAGAAGTTGCTCGATGAAGATATTCCTGTCACCTTGGCAATCTCACTACACACTCCTGATGATGAACTGCGCGACACGTTGGTTCCGATCAACTCACGTTGGAAGGTTAAAGAAGTTCTCGATGCTGCTGATGCTTATGCAGATAAGACGGGACGCCGCTATTCGATTGAATATGCAATGATCAAAGATATTAATGATCAGGCTTGGCGCTCCGATCTCCTTGGCCGACTATTGAAAAATAGAAATGCCCACGTAAACCTCATCCCACTCAACCCAACACCTGGCTCTAAGTGGACCGCATCTCGCCCAGAAGATGAGGCAGAGTTTGTTCGCATCCTTGAGACGTACGGGGTGCCTGTCACGGTTCGCGATACTCGCGGCCGCGATATCGACGGTGCATGTGGCCAATTGGCCGCCGCCGAAGTAACCTCTGAGGCATGAAATCTCTCTCCAACTTCATCAACGGTAAATCCACCCCAGCGCTCTCAGGCGCAGCATCCGAGGTCATCAATCCAGCGACGGGGCAGGCATATGCAACTGCACCAGTCTCAACAGCTGCCGATGTAGATCTCGCGATGAAGGCGGCATCATCGGCCTTTGAAGAGTGGCGAGATTCAACTCCATCTGAGCGTCAACGTGCCCTCTTAAAAATTGCCGATGCCTTCGAGGCACGTGCAGATGAACTCGTTGCTATTGAATCTGAGAACTGTGGAAAGCCAATCGCACTTACTGCTTCAGAAGAAGTTCCACCTATGGTCGACCAGATTCGCTTCTTCGCAGGTGCAGCTCGCAATTTAGAGGGACGATCTGCTGGTGAATATATGAAGGGCATGACCTCTTTTATTCGCCGCGAACCGATCGGTGTCTGCGCTCAAGTAACACCATGGAACTACCCAATGATGATGGCGGTCTGGAAATGGGCGCCAGCCATTGCCGCCGGAAATACCGTTGTACTCAAGCCAAGTGACACGACACCTGCATCAACATCGTGGATGGCTGAAGTGATGGCGGAGTTCTTACCTGCTGGTGTATTTAACGTCGTCTGTGGCGATCGTGATACTGGTCGCGCACTTGTAGATCATGCAACCCCGCAAATGGTTTCTATCACTGGTTCAGTTCGTGCGGGTATGGAAGTTGCAACAAATGCAGCGAAGGACCTCAAGAAGGTTCACCTTGAACTAGGTGGCAAAGCACCGGTCGTTGTCTTTGCAGATGCTGATCTCGCTGCCGCCGCCGAAGCGATTGCCATCGCTGGATACTTCAATGCTGGTCAAGATTGCACAGCAGCAACACGAGTAATGGTTGAAGCATCTGCTTACGATGATTTTGTCGCGCTCTTAGGTCAACAAGCCCGTGAAAATATTGCAACTGGTGGTCCGACAGAGGATGTTCTCTACGGCCCCGTGAACAATGCGAATCAACTCGCTCGAGTAGCCGGCTTTATTGAGCGAACACCTTCACATGCAACCGTGGTCGCAGGTGGAACGCAGGTGGACCGTGCTGGATACTTCTGGAACCCAACAGTTGTTGCTGGCCTTCGCCAAGACGATGAGATGATTCAGAACGAGATCTTCGGACCGGTTATCACTATTCAGAAATTTGTCGATGAGAAGGAAGCAGTTCGCTTTGCGAATGGCGTTGCATATGGACTTGCATCATCGGTCTGGACAAGCAATCATTCACGTGCGATGCGCATGGCAAAGGCATTTGATTTTGGCTGCGTCTGGATCAATACCCACATTCCACTAGTAGCTGAGATGCCACATGGTGGTTTCAAGCACTCTGGTTATGGCAAAGATCTCGGAAGTTACGGTTTTGAGGATTACACACGCATCAAGCATGTGATGACTAACCTCAACGGGTAGGCTTATTGCGTGCGCGATATTGTCATTCTTGGTTCGACCGGTTCCATTGGCGTGCAAGCGCTTGAACTCGTCGCTGCCAACCCCGATCTCTTCCGCGTTGTAGGTATTAGCGCTGGATCAGGCAATCTCGAACTTCTCTTTCAACAAGCCCGAAAATTTCAGGTCCCGATCGTAGGTACGACCGCGCCACGAAGCGCATGGGAAGGTCTCGCTGACGGTCTCGCTGTCATCGATGGCCCATCAGCATCAACCGAGATCGCCGCAATTAGTTGTGACATTGTCTTAAATGGAATTACCGGATCGATTGGCCTTGGGCCAACACTCTCAGCGCTTGCCGCTGGCAATAAGGTCGCGTTAGCAAATAAAGAGTCACTCGTCGCTGGCGGACCACTAGTAAAGGCATTTGGTAGCGATCGAATCATCCCAGTCGACTCAGAACACTCTGCTCTCTTCCAGGCGCTTCTTGCTGGTAAGCGGAGTGAGGTAAAGAAATTTATTATCACAGCAAGTGGTGGTGCATTTAGAGATCGCGCCGATCTATCCGGAGTCACACTTCAAGAGGCTCTCGCTCATCCCACCTGGTCGATGGGCCCAATGGTCACCATTAACTCTGCCACCCTGATGAATAAGGGTCTGGAGATTATTGAAGCTCACTACCTCTTTGATCTTCCGTACTCGCAGATCGAAGCCGTGATCCACCCTCAATCCGTCATTCACTCGATGGTTGAGTTCATCGATGGTTCAACGATTGCTCAACTCAGCCCTCCCAATATGAAGGGGCCGATTGGCTACGCGCTGAACTATCCAGATCGATTGAAGCGATCAACGACACCAGTTGATTGGAGTCAGGGCCATGCCTGGAACTTCGCTCCAGTCGATATCTCTCGCTTCCCAGCGATCGGCATCGCTCGCACAGCAGGGGAGAGCGGTTCTGTTTCAACAGCAACGCTCAACGCCGCCAATGAAGTTGCGGTAGCCGCCTTTATTGATGGCCGAATTCAATTTACAGATATCGTGAATGTTGTCGAACATACTCTCACTCGAGTTGATTCTCATGGTGGTGGACAAGTAGATGTACGCGATCTCGATGATGTCAGTGCAGTCGAGTTAAATGCCCGTATGATCGCAGCCACTTATATTGAGGAGCTCAGCCGCTAATGCTCGCCATTATTGGAGTTCTCGCCTTTATCTTCGCACTTCTCTTCTCTGTCATGCTCCACGAGCTTGGCCACTTCCTCTTCGCCAAGCGCTATGGCATGAAGGTCACCGAGTTCTTCTTAGGTTTTGGAAAGCGCCTCTGGTCCTTCACAAAAGGTGAGACGGAATTCGGTATCAAAGCGATTCCTGCTGGTGGTTACTGCCGGATCGTCGGAATGTCAGCTCGCGAAGAGCTGCCTGTCGAAGACACCGATCGCGCTTTCTACAAGGCATCGGTCGGCAAGCGACTCATCGTTCTCGGTGCAGGATCCGCACTTCATTTTGTTCTGGGCTTCGTACTTCTCTTCACGCTCTTTGCAGCGGTAGGTACTGCAGCGATCACACCAAACGTTGAATCGGTCGCCAGTTGCTACACAACACTGAATGGAAAGTGTCCATCGACTGGACCTATTCTTCCCGCTAAGGCTGCTGGCATTCTTCCCGGAGATCGCATCACTGCCATCAACGGCAAAG
>CAJBLC010000102.1 GCA_903953805.1 uncultured Actinomycetes bacterium
ACAACTGTGTTCCTGCAGCAAGAAGGTTGTTGTAGTAACCGTTTACAGGCCAGTCTGGGTACATTGCCAAGCCCTGGTTCTTCACGATGTTCTGGAAGACAGTGTTTGTAAGCAATGCGACTGGATCCTTAACTGTTGCTACGTACTTTGGATCAGCAGCGATTGGAAGACCGCCAAGCTTTGCAAGCTCGTTCTGATACTTCGTTGAGAGGATCATGTTGATGAACTCTGCAGCAAGATCCTTCTGCTTTGACTTTGCAGGGATAACAAGCAAGTTACCAGCTGAACCAACTGAAAGCTTGCCTGGGTTAGCGAACTTACCCCATGCAAATGAAGTTGCCTTCGCCTGCATATCCTGATCAAGCCATGTTCCACCGAAGAGAAGTGGGTATGTGCCCTTTTGGAAGTCAGATACAGCCGTTGTTGCATCTACACCTGAAGCATTTGGCTCGAAGTATCCAGCCTTGTTCCATGCTGCGATCTTATTTGCAGCGTAGGACCACTCTGGTCCAGTGAAGTTAACTGGATGAGCAAATGACTGGAAGTCACGTACCCACTGGAGGTTTGCCTGTGAAGCAACAAGACCGTAAGCAAGGTGAACGATGAGGTAATCCTTACCGGCAAGAGCCATTGGAGTAACTCCAGCAGCCTTGAACTTAGCAAGTGCAGCCTCTAGGTCTGCAGCAGTCTTTGGAACTGTTACGCCGTACTTAGCGAACATATCCTTGTTGTAGAACCATGAAACGTACTCACCGTATGAAGGAACTCCATAAAGCTTTCCTGAGCCCATGATGCCATTTGTGTACTGACCATAGAGCTTTACTGATGGAACGAGTGTGTTGTCCCACTTGTACTTAGTTGCCCATGGTGTGAGATCTGTAAGCAAGTTAGCTTGTGATGCGCTACCTGCTGTTGCATTTCCCTTGTTCCACTCAGAAAGATCTGGAGCAGAAGATGATGAAAGAAGTGCGTTTCCAGCGTTCTGGAGCTGTGCCCAAGTCTTGAGCTGGAAGTTAACCTGTACATCTGGATGTGCCTTCTTGAACTCAGTGAGGGCATCGTTCCAAACTGTTGCCATAGCAGTACCCTTTTCGTACCACCAGACGTTGAATGTCTTCTTAGGTGCAGCATGTGCACCAGTAGACAATGCTGTTGTAGAGAGAGCTGCAACTGATGCAACTGCTACAACGCGCAATGCTTTCTTTGCATTGAACTTCATGAAGTTCATACCTTTCGATCGGGGGTGCGGCTTTTACGCCATGTTGTCGACACGCGTCGAAAACTAGATGGACTGTATCCCAAAGTTTTTAAGCGTAAAAGTGGCTTTGAGCGTGGATAATCAAATGTAATCGGATCGTTATAGAGCGTTATTCGTCGACGCTGGTCGACAAAAAACCGTGGTACGGGTATCTTCCACGCATGGCAACGAGGGCAGATGTGGCGAAGATGGCAGGGGTCTCCGAATCGACAGTCTCCTACGCCCTCAACGGTAAGCGCTCGATCTCGCAAGAGACCCGCGATCGGGTCCTCGAAGCGGTCAAAAAACTCGACTACAAGCCCCACTTCGCCGCAGGACTCCTAGCCGGCGCCAAGTCGAAATCGATCGCCCTCTCCTTTGGAGATGTTGGCATCTCATCCGGTGCACTCGAATATGTGAACGGTGCTGAATCCGCAGCTACTGAAAATGGCTACCACTTAGTTCTCTGGCCGAGCGGCGATGAAGCGATCAACGAAATTAATAATCTTGTGAAGAGCGGTCTCCTTGCCGGTGCACTTCTGATGGAGACGAAGCTTGATGATAAACGAGTAGAAGTTCTTGTCCGAGAAAAGATTCCATTTGCGATGATCGGGCGGGTTGCCGATAACAGAAAGTTGAATTACACCGATCGAGATTTTGAAGCAGCCGCTGAAACTGGCATTGCTTATCTCGAGACCCTTGGACATAAGGAGATTGCATATATCAATACCGCTCGTGGTCGTGGCGTCTCTGAATTAAGCGTCGACGTTCGATTCCACGAAACAGTAGTTGCGGTTGCAAATGCTCATGGCATGAATGCCTACGAAATTCTGGCGGAGAATAATCCTGCCGCAGGTCGGAAAGCTATGACAGAGATTCTTGAGAAGCTTCCCTTTGTTACGGCAGTCGTTGGATTAAGTGACGTCTCGACAATCGGTTTACTTTCCGCAGCGACAGAGTTCGGAGTACGCATTCCTGATGAACTCTCAATTTTATCGCTCTCAACTCCGACAACCCAGATCACTCTTTCCTGGCCACCACTCACAACTGTGAGCGTTCCGGCAGATCTCATGGGACGTGACGCGGTCATCGCACTTATTGATGAACTCGAAGGTCGTAGCACGAAACCGCATCAACAACTTTACGGCGGTGAGCTAGAGATTCGCGGAACTACAACCGCTCCACGCACTCGAGAAATTCAGCGCACCTAATGCCACGCAAGCCTCTCTATCTTCGCCAGAAGAAACGGGCTCACCATCAACTCTTTGCAATTCCGGGTCTGTTGATTCTTGTTGCCACCGTAGGCGGTGCACTCGCCTTTAACTTCTATTACAGCTTCACACGATGGATCGGCTTTGGAACCCCACAATGGGTCTGGCTCCGAAACTACCGTTATATGCTGCAAAATCCCGCTATTCGCCAGACCGCCCTCCATGCGATCGCTGCGATTATTCCCTTTGCGATCATCCCAACATTCCTGGGCTGTTTTATCGCTGCCATTCTCTTCGATTACATCTCACCCCGCTTTGGGCAAACAATCGCATCAAGATTTCGAGGGCTGCTCTATCTGCCACAGATAGTTCCACTTGCAATGACAGGTGTCGTATGGAATTGGCTCCTCGACTCCAAGACGGGATTGCTTAATCAATATCTTCATGATCATGGTGCTCGGTGGCATATCGCCTGGATGGAGAGTCAACTCACGACGCAGATCATCTTTGCGCTTATTCTGATCTGGCTTCAACTTGGATTCACACTACTTATTTTTATCGCTGGTCTATCTCGTATCGATACCAACATCCTTGAAGCTGCGCAGCTTGATGGCGCAAAGTGGTTTACGCAATTTAGATTAATTTTACTTCCACTATTACGTACAGAGATTGCAATTGTTCTCCTCACCACATCTATTAGCTCGCTCAAGATTTTTGCACCGGTCTATTGGATAACTCATGGTGGGCCACGTGGCGCAACCGATGTGCCATCTACCTATGTTTTCCATCAGTTCTATAACGGCAGCAATGTTGGTAGCGCTTCGGCGATTGCCACAGTCTTCGCACTCCTTGTTGGTCTCTTTACTGCTGGCCTCATGAAGTTTCAGCGTCGCGGTCAGGTGATGAAGATATGAAGCGCCGTAATCCGATGTCCTGGGTCGTCCTCTTCTTTGTCACAACTGGCGTTGCAATCTGGACCATTCCGTACTATTTAGTCTTTACATATGCGATCAAATCCCCGGTTGATCAAACGTCAACAAGTCTCTGGGCACCGCCGCACTCCTTCAATGCCAGTTACTTCATCCAAGCCTGGCAATGGGGCGATCTCACACCAAAGTTCTTCAACTCGCTCTACATAAGTTCGGTTGCAACGGCGATTAGTATCGGCCTGGCATTTTTCACAGCCTTCTCGCTGGGCATCGGAAAACCAAAGCATCGCACTCTTATTTTGACCATCTGCATGGTCATCTATGCCATTCCACAAGAAGCGATCGTCTTCCCTTGGTTTAAGTTCACCGAAGCGATCAATATCTATGGCAACCAGATCGGGGTAATCCTGATTCTTGGCATCCTCTACAGCGCATTTGCGACATACCTATTAACGACAGTTTTGAGTGAGTTCCCGAAGGAGATCCTTGAGGCTGCCTACGTCGATGGCGTCTCGAGTTGGAGGCTGCTGCGCAGCATTATATTCCCGTTGATTCGCCCAACTCTTGCGACCCTGGCAGCGATGATCTTTATCTGGGACTGGAACGAGTACATGATGCCGCTCATTCTCCTTCCCAATAACAATACCCAGACGCTTCCAATCATTATCGCCACCGCACTTGGTGGCAATCCCGATACTGGTTCGCCAGGCATGAATGTCAGCATCATGGCGATGGGATGTGTCCTAAGCGCTATTCCATCGATCATCTTCTTCTTACTCTTCCAGCGCACCCTCTCTCGCGGTATCGCAGTTGGGGCGGTCGATTAATGAAGAAGCAGAGATTCCTATGGCTTGATTTATTGCGTGGGGCGGCAGCGCTTGGTGTACTCAGTTTCCACGTCGTTGTTAATCATCGACCACAACTCAATGGACTTTATGTGCTCGTTGACTTCTTCTTCGTGCTGAGCGGTTTTGTTCTCTACCCATCGCTACCTCAGAGCTCTCTAAACGCACTGAGAGATCTTCGACAATTCATCGTACGCCGCTTACTCAGACTCTGGCCGATGTTGATCGCCGTCATAGTAACTTCCAACATCATGTATCTCATTACTCATTACGTAACGCATGAGTGGCGCTTCGATCCAAATCGCCGTTGGGGTTATCTGATTGCTGCACTTCTCTTTCTGCAGACTATTGTTTCGACATCGATGTTTATGGTCGTTCCACTCTGGTCGCTCTCCGCGGAGCTGATTGCCAATATCTTTTATGCGCCATTTACTCTCATTAAGGGCAATAAGGCACTGATCTACCTGGTTCTCGCTGGTTATCTGGCACTGAATATTGGGCTCACCATGGACCAAGGGTGGATTGGTTTTATTGGTCCCATTCGCGGCTTTGAAGCGATCGGCCGTGCACTCATCGGCTTTGGAATCGGACTACTACTACGCAAAAATTTAAAGAAGTTATATCGCCTACGTAATCCACTCTTTCTTGTGGTCGGTGGATATGCGGCGTGGTGGTCGCTCTTTAGCGATCAGAGATACGGTTATAACAACACCTACTTTGTCGGATTGATCTATGCCTTCTTGATCTTGCAGGTATCTCGTTACGAGCTACGTGCAGAGAGCATTGTCGGGAAGTTCGCAGGATTTATGGGGAGATACTCGTATGGAATCTATGCATTTCACCAAGTAGCGATCGATCTCACCGCTCATATGATCCGCACACCAAACTCATTTAAGAGCGACCACACCTGGTTGATCTACTTTATTGAGAAGTCTTCACTTGTCTGCTTCTTTGCCATCCTGGCCACATTTATCACCAATAGATGCTTTGAAGGCCCCATTCAACGTTGGGGCCTTCGCAAGCTCGATCGAACTCTTAGTTAGTAGTGCCGCCTAATACAACGGAGTATGTCTTGGTAGATCCATCCGGAAGCGTCGCCTTGATCTTCACTGTTGCACCTGGTGCATTGGCACGAATGCGAACGATCGCAGTAACTTGATCAGGAATCTTCACGCCATCGATCTCAGTGATGATGGCACCGACTGGAATACCAGCCTTCTGTGCTGCCTCACCAGCAACAAGAGAGAGCACCTTTGCACCAACACCGGTGTAGTTAGGATCGAAGCTAACGCCAAGGAATGGGCGAGTCGATTGGTGGGTCGGTGAGTTGATGATCTCGGTATAGACGCGCTTTGCTTCGTTAATTGGAATTGCAAAGCCCAAACCAATATTTCCTGATTGGCCACCAAGCGATGATGAGCCTGTAGAAGCAATCGCTGAGTTCACGCCGATCAACGCACCACTTCCATCTGTGAGCGGTCCGCCAGAGTTACCTGGATTGATCGCAGCATCAGTCTGAATCGCATCAACGTAGGAGTTGACTCCGCCGGTTTGCTGAGTTGTTACAGGGCGATTGAGTGCCGAGATAATTCCTGATGTGACTGTGTTAGAGAGTCCCAGTGGTGATCCAAAGGCGATCGCTTGATCTCCGATAGAGATTGATGAAGAATCGCCAATCGTGATCGGTGTGAGATTACCTTTATTGATCTTTAACACTGCAAGGTCATAGTTGAGATCGCGACCGACGATGGTGGCATCAGCGGTATCGCCATTATTGAATTCAACAGCAACTGTTCCACCACCATTAGTTGCGGCATCGATCACGTGATTATTAGTTAATACGTATGAATAGGTGGCTGTGCTCTGAATGATTGAGCCAGAGCCAGTATCTCCACCAGATGGAGTCGTCACGTTAACAGTCACAACGCTCGGTGAGACCTTTGCAACGATTCCCTTAATCGAACCTGCGGCCGAACCTAGCGCGATAGCGGTACGGGTCGAGGTACAAGTGCCATCCTTGGATACATAAAGAGCACCCGTGCGGTTATCTGCACAAGCAACCGCTGTGGATCCCGAAAAGGTTCCTGCTGCCGTGGCGATGCCGCCGACCGTTGAGGCTCCTACAACAAATCCGATCGCTACCTTGGATGCAGTACTTGTGAAGCGCATATTACTCTCCTGTATTCGTTTGAATCTCGTGTGTTATCAGGGCTCTATATAAGCCGATCTACCTCCAAGAATAATCAATGAAAACTAAGAGTTCTCTGTGAGCTGCATCCGCCAGACCGATGGCGAGGCGAGCATGGCGGTCACCACGAGTGCGCTGAGAACTGCCATCCACACAAATGTGCTCTTCAAGCCGATGGAGCTCGAGAGTGGGCCAGCGAGAGCGACGCCGATCGGCCGCGTTAAGAGAGTTCCCATGCCGTCAAAGGCCGATACCCGAGAGAGTGACTCTTTCGGAACTTCGCGTTGCAAGGCAGAGCTCCAGATCGCTCCCCATAAGTCGAAGTTAACGCCAAAGGCGAAGGCGAAGATCGCGATGACGAAGACTGAGTTACTGAAAGCCAGCGCAAGTAAATATCCGCAGATCGCGTAGGTGCCAAGCAATAAGAATCGCATTGGGTATTTTGGACGAATCTTGATCGCGATGAGTGAGCCAGCTAAGTAGCCAAAGAATTCAGCGGCGAGAATCGTTGCCCATGATGATGCGCCATGGAACTTCTTAATTGCAAGAAGTGGCCCCAATACTGAATCGATAGCGGACCAGCACATAAAGACTGATGAGAAGCCAAAGACAACAATCACGATCCAGCGGAATGAGAGAAAGACCTTCCAGCCATGCAAGAGATCATCAAGCATCGTATTTTCGGTTGGATCAGGGGCAAGTGTTAAATGGCGCAAAGTAATAACAATGCCACCAGCAACAATAAATGTTGATGCGTCGATAATCAGAGCGGCAGAACTTCCATGCGTTGCGATAATCCATCCACCAACAGTTGATCCAAGGATCAACATTAGATTCGACATCATCTGCGTGAGTGCATTGCCACTCGTTAATTGGTCTTCTTCAACGAGCGCGGGGACAACACCGGCCAGTGATGGCCAGAAGATCGCCCACATCACGCCAAAGTTCATCTGCGCTAGCAGCAAGAACCAGAATGGCACATGGCCAGTTGTGAACCAGATTGCTTGAATAAGGAGTACTACTCCACCCCAAATATCTGTGATTGCAGCCATTCGAATACGGCCATACCGATCTGCAATTACTCCACCCAATGGACTAACAAAGAGATAAGCAACAGTCGTTGATCCAACAACAATGCCAAGTTCAGTCGCAGAGCCACCGCGCATATGCAAAATTCCGAATGCAAGGGCGATCGTGCCCATGCCATTGCCAAAGTTAGAGATTAAACGGGCCGCGAGAAATTTCTGAAAGTTTCTACGCGACAGGATTGCGCGTACTGAACTCACTTATCTTTGCCTTCAATATCTTTCATAAGTCGATGGATCTCTGCAGCAATTACCTTGAGTTCTGCCAACTCTTGATTGGCGAGCAAACGAGCCTCTTTTGCTAATTCGAATTCACCGAGCGATGCGGTATGAGTCTCGTTGATCTTCTGTTCAACAGAGGCCGATGCGACATTCTGACCCACCATAATGATCGAGAGTAGGACAAGTTGTAAGAAAGTTTGTGCGACCCAGGAGACAATTGTGATGAGGTCATGGCTTCTAATAGCTGCTGGGAATGAAACCAAGGCAATAGCTGCAAAGAGATATGCACACCACATCGTTGCAACGCCGCTGGTGATCTTTGCGGCAAGCTTTTGATTAAATGTATCGATCTTGCTCATAACGGTGATTTTACGTCGCTTTCTGCGAATTCTCAGGCTTCCACGTCGGCAATCACACGAACAGTTGGCTATGAATGACTACTCAGCCAGTACAATTGGTTAAATGCGCGGTTTACCATCGAAGATCCTGGCCTCACTTTCAGTGGGCATTGTGGTTCTCTCGGTCGCCTTCGGATTCTTTGCAAAGACTGCAGGTTCGGCAATCCCTCGTTCGCATGCGCTCAATGGCGCTGCCCAATCAGGCGGCGGAGATACCAATATTCTCTTACTTGGTCTCGATTCACGTCGCGCCAATGACGGATCGAATCTGCCTCGCAAACTCCTCGATTTGATGCACGTTGGATCCACAAGTCAGGTTGGTGGTTACAACACCAACACCATGATCTTGATTCATATCCCAGCTGATGGCAAGAAGGCTGTTGCAATATCAATCCCGCGCGATGACTACGTCGATGTTCCAGGGCAATCGCCGAAGAAGATTAAAGAAGCTTACGGCTACGCGAAGTACCAAGCTGAATCTGCGCTCTATAAGCAGGGTGTCAAGAATCCTGAATTAGAAGCTCAATCACGTGAAGCTGGTCGAACCGCTACCATCAAAACAATCTCCAACTTACTTCAAGTCCCGATCGATCACTTCGCCGAAGTTAACCTCGTTGGCTTCTACGACTTAGCGAATGCTGTTGGTGGAATCCAGGTCTGCTTAAATCACGCGGTCAATGACACTCAATATTCAGGTGCAGTCTTCCCTGCAGGATTGCAGACCATCACCGGTGTCGATGCGCTCAAGTTTGTTCGCCAACGCCACGGTCTGCCTAACGGTGACCTCGACCGCACCCATCGCCAGCAGGCATTCATCACTGGTGTGATCACTAAGTTCCGTAGCCAAGGAATCTTTGGCGATATCGGCAAGCTCTCTGCACTTCTCAATGTTGCAAAGAAGGATGTTGTGATCGATAGCGGTTGGGATGTACTTGGCTTCTTGCCACAGGCAAAGGCACTCACCGGTGGAAATATCACCTTCCATACCCTCCCTATCGAGGGCTACACCATGATCAATCGGCAATCAGTGAACAAGATTGATGTACCGACCGTCCGTAAATTTGTCCATGATCTCTTCTATCCAGTGAAGGCAACACCTTCAGCAACTCCATCAACGACAGCATCGCCAAAGCCAACGAAGCTTAATTACGCTCACCTGGCCAATGGCACCGGTGTTGATGGTTCAAAGATTCCGTGCGTTAATTAATGCTCTATCCACTACTCGCAATCATTGTTGGAGCACTTACCGCTGTTCAATCGCGCATCAACGGCCAACTCTCGAAAGATATTCATAATGGCTTGATGGCTGCCGTTGTCTCTTTCGGTACCGGCTGGATTCTGCTCTTCATCCTCTCCTTTGGTATCAAGAAAGAACGTGCTGGACTTCGCAATATTTGGAAGGGCCTCACATCTGGTCGACTTAAGACGTGGGAAGTTATCGGCGGCATGGGTGGCGGATTCTTCGTTGCTACTCAATCAATTACTGTTCCAAAACTTGGCGTTGCTATCTTTACGATCTGTACCGTGGGTGGCCAGACTCTTTCTTCTTTGCTGGTCGATAAAATTGGTCTCGGACCTTCTGGTAAGAAACAAGTAACGGTTCCGCGCGTATTTGCCGCGATCTTTACCCTGATTGCAGTGACGTTGGCGGTCTTCCCTGATTTAACAAATGCAACCTTTACCTTCATTCCCGTTCTCATGGTCTTAGTCGTTGGAATCGTTATTGCAGTTCAACAAGCACTCAATGGGCGCGTCAATGTTGTCGCTACACGCCCACTTGCAACTGCATTCCTCAACTTCTTGATGGGTTCGATCGTTCTTCTTATTGCACTCACGATAAACCTTGCCAATGGCGGAACTGTTGGTCACTTCCCACATAACCCATGGCTCTATGCCGGTGGCACTATCGGGGTTGTCTTCATCGCAGTGTCAGCTGCAACGATTAAGCACTTAGGAGTGCTCAACTTCATATTGGCGAGCGTCACAGGTCAGCTCACCGGTGCACTTCTCCTGGATTGGCTCGCGCCAGCAGCGAATACCTCTGTGAGCAGTTACCTCATTACTGGCGTGCTCATGACGATCGGATCGATCGCTATCAGTCGCTATTTCGAAGCCCGCAAGGGATAATTAGCCCGTGCCAAAGATCCAAGCCCCTACTCTCGTTGCTCACCGCGAACTCCGCCGTCAGCAATTGATGAGCGCTGCGATGGAACTTGCGATGAACGAAGGTGCTGCGGCGATCACTGTCGCTGCCGTAGCTGCAAAGGCTGGCCTTGCTCGCTCATCAGTCTATGAATACTTTGAAAGTTCTGCCGACCTCGTTGCCGATCTCGTGATCGAAGAGCTCGATTACTACACCGAGCGCCTTGCTGCTGCAATTAAAGATGCGACTGATCCCTTTGAGCAGATCGAACTCTGGATCGCTGAAGGACTGCGTTATGTGGCAGATGGTCGCCATATGTTGGTGAAGTCGCTCAACACGATTCAGACACCTGCATATCGTAAGGAAGAGATCTCACTCGGCCACCGAAAGTTGATGGCTCCGCTTCGTAAGGCACTTGAAGAAACTGGCGTGAAGAACCCAATCTCTGCTGCCGCGTTCTTGCAGAGTGTCACCGATGCTGCATCCGTTCGTATCGATGCCGGAAATGACGCAGAGCTCGAAATCCAGAGCGC
>CAJBLC010000103.1 GCA_903953805.1 uncultured Actinomycetes bacterium
GAGTTTGATCGCGGTTCCAGTTGACTTCACTTCATCAGCGGTCTCGTGGGCGAGCTTGGCAAGCTCCTCTTTCTTATCCGAGCGGAAGTTATCGATATCGAGCATCAAGCGAGAGCGATCTCCAAGGCTTGTTTGGACTGCCAAGCGAGTGAGCTCTTGGAGAGCATCGAGGACCTCACCATTGTTTCCCACGAGGTGGCCAAGCTTGCCGCCGGCGATTGCTAGCGCTGCGCGCCCATTCTCAATATCGATATCGATATCGCCATCAAGATCAGTGATATCCAGTAGCGCCTCAAGATAGTCAGCTGCTACATCGCCCTCTTCTTCAAGGCGCTCGACCTGGCTCTTCTTTGGGGTGGATTCCTCTTTTAGATCAACTTCGCTCATATTTGCCTCTCTTAAGCGGTCTCTCCGCTTGAAAACTATGTAGTGGGGGTATTTATACCTTTTTATACCGTTTTGGGGTGTTTTAGACTACTTTTTCGGCTTCCGCTTCTTTGGCTGCTTTCGTTGTGGAGATGTTGGCTCTTTAGGAGCTTCCAAGGTCGTGCCGGTCGCTGTACTGGTTGCCTGGCTCTCAGGGGTTGGAAGACCCTTCTTCGCCCGCTTCTCCATGAGTTCGATATAGGCGGGTGAACCTGGAGTTGGGTTTCGCTTAATCACGTAATACTGCTGACCAAATGTCCAGAGATTCGTTGTACCCCAATAAATTAAAACACCGACTGGGAAGTTCACACCAGATACCGCGAAGATAACAGGGAATACATACAACATGATCTTCTGTTGCTGCGCCATCATGTCATTGCTGCCTTCATTCTTTGGCATACCCTTCACCATCAACTGACGTTGAGTAGTAAATGTTGTAGCTGACATAAAGACGATCAATGCAACTGTGACAAGTTTTGTTGAAGTGACATGTGTATTTAAGAAAGTATCAGAGAGGCTCGCACCAAAGAACTTTGCTTTCTGTGCAGATAAGAATGCTGCAGTTCCAAGTCCATTGCTCGCTTTGAAGACACCGTGTGGGTGGTTATGTGCAATTCCATTTAACACTGTGAAGAGTGAGAAGAAGATTGGTGCCTGCGCAAGGATTGGGAAACATGATGAGAGTGGGTTTGTCTTGTGCTCTTTATAGAGCTTCATCATCTCTTCTGATTGCTTCTGACGATCATCCTTATAACGCTTCTGAATCTCTTTCATCTTTGGTTGAAGAGCTGTGAGTGCGCGTTGAGATTTGATCTGCTTAACAAAGAGTGGGATCAAAATAATACGGATGAGAACTACGAGACCGATGATCGCAAGCGACCACTTGAGTGACTCATGCGCATTCTTACCAACGATATAACCAAGAAGATTATGAAGCGTGACGATAACCCAAGAAACAGCGAAATATATAGGGTTGAGGATCGTTGACATTAAGCACTCGCCTTCACTGGTGTGATTGTTGAATGGGTTTTCACTGCATAATCCACGCCGCCATGTGAGAGTGGGTTACAACGCACTAGCCGCCATGCGGTCATAGCGATTCCACGAATCGATCCATATTCACGGATCGCATCGATTGAATATTGTGAACATGTTGGGTAGTACTTACAACGGGGAGCGAAGAAAGGGGAGATGAATTTCTGGTAACCGCGGATTGCAAAGATGAAGATGTACTTCATTGTGCTACTCCTGTTCCAGAGATTCTCTGTGCGATCTTTGCGATCCCATGGTGAAGTTCGTTGATGTAATCGCCACCATCTTTGATCACACGGATAACAACCTGTGAGTGTGGTGGGATTACTAGTAAGTGTTCGCGAGCTGCATGTCGAAGTTGGCGGGCGATTCGGTGACGGGTGACTGATCCCCCAACAACTTTCGAGACGATGAGACCAATTTGTGGTTCTGGTTGGAAACCTTGATCGTTTTTGAGATAGATCACGAGTGAAGCTGTTGTTGCACGGTGGCCAGTTTTTGTGACGCGTGCAAAATCTTTACTCGAGCGAAGTCGGTTCAGTGCTGGGAGCACGAGATATCGCAGTGCTTATCTAGTAGACGTTATGCAGAGATGCGAGTGCGGCCCTTGGCACGACGTGATGAGAGAACTGCGCGTCCACCACGGGTTGCCATGCGAGCGCGGAAGCCATGCTTCTTGGCGCGCTTGCGGTTATTTGGTTGGAAGGTGCGCTTTGTCATGATGAACTCCAGTTTCTCCGGTCGAGCGTGCTCTGGACCGGGCCACAGCGGGTAGAGGAGCAGGGTACAGAAGGCTGTTGATAAGGGTCAAACGAGGGTCTCCAGATAGAAAGATTTTGTGGATAACTACTTGCTTTTTCGGAGCCAACCCCATACTTTCACCCTCTATCCACAGGGTGGGGCTCTCAGGTGAGTCTCAACCTTGGGTTTAGACCACAGGCTGTGGATATCTTTGGGGAAAACTCTAAAGCCCAGCCAGGCCCCACCGGGTTTCTGTGGCTCTACCAGAAAGTCCTTGTTGGACCAGATTGAGGAACGAGATGTCTGTAGTGGATGCCGCCTTACCAGGCGCCGAGACCAGTACTACCCCTGATATCAGCGCGGTATGGCGCGAGGTCATTGATGAGTTGAGTGCAGCTGCTCCTTCAAACCGTGGCTTTTTAAATACAACACAAGCACTGGGATTACTTCAACGTGAAAATGGCGCAACGTTCTTGTTGGAAGCGCCCAATACTTTTACAAAAGATTTTCTCGAACTAAAAATTAAATCGTCACTCAATGAAATTCTCTCGCAGAAATTTAATCAGACAATCACTATCGCTGTTCAAGTGAATGAAGCTCTTGAAGTTGAGAGTGTTGAAGAAGTAGAAGCCGACCCAACTACTCCAAATCTAGAGACCCATCGCCAAGGAACTGGTCGTGGCGCCGATTCAAAGCGTCCACAAGAACCATCACAACTTAACCCGCGCTACATCTTTGAAACTTTTGTTATTGGTGCATCGAATCGCTTTGCACATGCCGCCGCAGTAGCAGTTGCAGAGGCACCAGCAAAGGCATACAACCCACTCTTTATTTATGGTGAGTCTGGCCTTGGAAAAACCCACTTATTACACGCTATTGGCGCATATGCGAAAGAGCTTTATGGCTCAGTGCGTGTTCGATATGTTTCATCAGAAGAGTTCACTAATGATTTTATTAACTCGATTCGTGATGATAAGGCGGCAGTTTTTAAACAGCGTTATCGCGATCTCGACATTCTCCTAGTTGACGATATTCAATTCTTAGAGAACAAGGAAGCAACTCAAGAAGAGTTCTTCCATACCTTCAATACTCTTTATAACGCGAATAAGCAGATTGTTATCTCAAGCGACCGCCCGCCAAAGCAATTAACAACTTTGGAAGATCGCCTTCGCTCTCGTTTTGAATGGGGTTTGATTACTGATATCCAACCACCAGAGCTTGAGACTCGTATTGCTATTCTTCGTAAGAAGGCTGCGCAAGATAAGTTGAATGCTCCTGATGAAGTTCTTGAGTACATCGCTTCAAAGATCTCATCCAATATTCGTGAACTTGAAGGCGCATTAATTCGTGTTACCGCCTTCGCATCACTCAATCGCCAACCAGTTGATTTGGGATTGGCCGAGATCGTTCTTAAAGATTTGATTCCTGATCAGGCCGGCCCAGAGATCACCGCTGGAACGATCATGGCTCAGACTGCGACTTACTTCAGCCTCTCGATCGATGATCTTTGTGGCAGCAACCGGAGCCGGGTTCTGGTGAACGCCCGCCAGATCGCGATGTACCTTTGCCGAGAGTTAACTGAGTTGAGCCTTCCTAAGATCGGCCAGAGCTTTGGTGGGCGCGACCACACCACAGTGATGCATGCCGATCGGAAGATCCGCCAGTTGATGGCTGAGCGTCGTTCGATCTATAACCAGGTCACTGAGCTCACCAACCGGATCAAGCAGCAGAGTAAAAACTAAATAAGAGTTACCTGGTTATCCCCAAATCTCTGGGGGTAACTTGTGGATAACTGTGGATAAACCCTCTCTTTTCCCTCTCCCTTCTCTTTCGTAAGAGGGTAGAGCGGGGTGAAAGGCGAGTTATCCCAAATTTCCACAGCCTTTCCCACAACCAGTGGGGGTGGTGAAACACAGCCTGACCAGCACTTTTCCATCTTCTCCACAGAGAAGTGGGCTGGTTATTACGAATACCTTTATTAAAGATATTTAGATTGAGGATAGAGAGAACCTGTGAAAGGCTCTCATCTCAGACAAGGGGAGAGTATGAAGTTCGTTGTTGAAAGAGAAGAGCTCGTCGATGCCGTGAACTGGGTCGCCCGCAGCCTCTCAACTCGCCCTATTAAACCTGAGCTCCTTGGGATCATGATCGATGTCGATACCTCCATCACCCTCACCGGGTCAGATTTAGAGACATCAACAAAAGCGATCTTAAAAGCAGAGATCACCGCAAAAGGAAAAGTCTTAGTTCCTGGTCGCCTTCTAACTGAGATCTCACGATCCCTTCCTGCAAAGCCAATCACCTTCACACTTGAAGGCACCCGAGTAGTTGTTACCGCGGGAGCTGCGAAGTTCACACTCCCAACACTTTCAACAATGGAGTACCCAAACCTTCCTGAGATTCCAGAGACTGCAGGACTTATTGCTAGTGATGTATTCGCGACTGCGGTCAACCAGGTTGCAATAGCTGCTGGTAAAGATGATTCATTGCCAACACTTACTGGTGTTCATATTGAAATCAATAAAAATAACATCACACTTGCAGCGACTGATCGTTATCGGTTAGCGGTCCGCGAACTCTCATGGCAGGCAAAGAACAATGAGATTGAAGCGACAACACTTCTACGCGCTCGCACACTTTCTGATGCCGCCAAGTCATTAACCGCAACACATTCACAAGTAACTCTTGCGCTCTCACCAACCGGATCAAATGAGCGGTTGGTTGGTTTTGTCTCTGAGTTAAAAACAATGACATCACGAACACTCGATGGCACATTCCCACCATTCCGCCATCTACTTCCATCTGAATCTGTTGCACAAGCAACAATCAACGTTGCTGATTTCTTAGATTCAGTTCGTCGTGTAGCGCTTGTGACAGATAAGACCGTTCCATTACGTCTTGATTTTGGACCAGGAATCCTCCGCCTTGAAGCAGGAGCTGGTGAAGAAGCACAAGCAACTGAAGAGATTGAAATCTCCTACACCGGCGAGCCAATCGCCATTGCATTCAATCCTCAGTACCTCACCGATGGTCTCCAAGCACTTGGCACACCATTTGTTGAGATTGATTTCACAGGCGCATCAAAACCAGCGGTTTTGGTTGGTAAACATGAGGCAAA
>CAJBLC010000104.1 GCA_903953805.1 uncultured Actinomycetes bacterium
TTATGCACTTTCCTCAGTCGGAACGAGGTTATGAGTGGTCATATCCGTCCAATGGGGGCAAAAGGGACGGAATTACTTCTTTCGGTAACCCGCTGGACAGGTGGCGTTCACGGCGGTGATCTTCTTGGTGATGACGCCCTTCACACAGGTGACGGTGATCTTCTTCGCCGCGACCGTTGGGGATGGAGTTGGCTTTGGGGTGCCTGTTACCAACGGCTTGGTCACCGCAGTCGTATTCATGTTGTAATCCGGATTGAGAGTGATATCCAAGAGCGGATCCGGGAAGTTAAAGCCCGAGACATCGATGATGATCTGGTTGTTGCGAGCCGAGACAGATTTCGTTGCCGCGACAGAACCACCGGCAGATGTGGTGATCGATACAACAAGTGCAGAGGCAGCATCAGCTGGGTTCTTGAGGCCCCAAAGCGCAGTTGCATCAGCGAAGGAGATCACCGTGTGATAGAAACCCTTGTTTGTTGTTGTTCCATCTGGTGCCAACTTCGGTGCAGATGCAGAATATTTGAAGGCCTTCTTATCGGCATCCCATGTTGGGGTGGATAACTTACAAATTCCATTTGATCCGACATACATTTTGCCGCTCGCACCTTCGACCGAGAATCCAAGTGGGTCATTCGCTGGAACAATCACGGACTGGAATTGAGTAACAAGTGCAGTTGCAACTCCTGCATCACCAGAACAATCCTTCGATGACTTTGCGAGTGGCACACTTACTGGGTAGCCAGAGATCTCAACAGTTGAATAACCGGAGGCACTTTGAATATCGAGCGTCGCATCAGTACCAACACCAAAGGTCACACCTGGCTTAATGTCGCCAGTATGAATCTTGATATCAATCGCAGCTTCAGAATCAAGGTTTACCGCATAGTTGGTATTACTTGCTTGCGCAGCAAGATTAACACCGCCGCCAGATGAGAGCGTCGGCTGAGTATCGACATAGACCCACGGAACAAAGGCATTTGCTGCCTTTGCATCAATATAAACTCCGTCATAGTTATTGGAATCAAACGCTCCTGGGGCGGTCCAACGACCAGGCAAGGTTGCCTTACCTGCAACTACGCCAGTGTTATTACCAGCAGATGGTCCTGAGGATCCCGCTGGTGTCCACACTAAAACAATTGGCTTCTGTCCGGTCTTGGTAATGCTCACGCTTTCAATGCAATAGTTAGTAACGCCTGATGAACATGGTTGGAAAGATCCGGTAGGAAGTGTGATTGCCGCATGCGCTGGTGAAGTCGCAACAAATCCAGATGCAATAACACCAAGTGAAAGAAGTGAATGAACAATCTTCTTTGCCATGTTAGAACGAATCACAAGTACAACTCCCCAAAATAATCTCGTTAGTGAGCTGGTGTTAAGAACCAGTTCCACTGCCATGTTGAATTAGAGCCAACAGTAAGGCCTTTCGACAACTCAGGGAAAGTGAATACTAGGAGTGCCGAGCTACCTGGTGTAACTGTGACTGGTCTTGACGAACTCTCTAATGGTTCGTGATTAACGAACAACATCAGTGCTGGATTTGCAGTAACGATATCGCCAGTGCGATTTTCAACATTAAGAATCCATGATGTCGGACATGCACCAGTAGAACAGGCCTGCCATGTCACCTTTAAACCAGCAGCAGTGAGTCCACCGAGCGTGTCACCGATGCCGCCAGCCTTAGAAATTGCGGTCAAATCACCAACGCTCTGCTCCCACGTCACGGGGTAATCAGAGATCAGATGGTCGATCTGGCTTGGTTGGAGCGCATGTGAATCTGTCGATCCGACTGCACCATTGTTGCCGGTATTAGTAGCGGCAAAATTGTGTTCAGAAACTGCCTTACCAAGTGCATAAATTCCGACCGAAGATACGGTGAATACCATCACTGTTGAGATGGCAATAATGAGTCGGCGGATTCGACGGCGGCGGACCTTTGTAAAGACAGTACTAGCCAGGTCTTTTCCGGAGTAGCGGCCATTGCCCATCAACTCGAGCTCGCGTCGGATTAAGGAATCGATATCAGTCATTACTCTTCCACCACCTCTCCAAGAACTACCTCTGCCAATGAAGATTCAAGTGATCCACTCTTCTCACTCTTGAGAAGCGGCGGCAACTCTTTCTTGATCGACTTTTCAAATTCTGGAACGAGTTCAAGGTGCGCGGCGACCGCTGCCTTACCGCGAGCAAGGTGCGATGCAACTGTTCCCATCGGAAGTTCTAAGATATCGGCAACTTCACGAAGAACCAGCCCATGTTCGTAGACCAGCACAAGCACTGCGCGTTGTGCAGCAGTGAGAGTCTTGAGCGCTGATTGAACTAAGAGGCGCTGAACTACATCATCGGATTGGTCTGCGATATTGCGAACATCTTCGGCCAACTCCCATGGAGTCTCATTCTCTTGCTGTCTGCGCCACCATTTGCGACGCATATCTGCATGCTTTGAGACCATCACACGGATGACATATGCCTCGGGGTTCTCATGGTCTTTAACCTTGTTCCAGCGTTGATAGACATCAGCGAGAGCTTCTTGCAAGATATCTTCAGCATTCTGAGCATCGAATGCGATCGCACGGGCAGCGCGCAACAAGGCGCTTTCGCGCTCGCGTAGCCAGATTGTGAACTCAACCTGGTTGCCCTTACTCATGGTGTGAGGTTACTCGGAGTCGGCAGTTCTGAAGAAATAGATAAAGAGCGATCCCCACGCAAGCGCAGCGAAACCAGTGATGAACTGTTCAGTCGCGCGATTGGTGAGTGGGATCAAGATTGCGCAGAAGGCGAAGAAGCCAGAGAGCGCCCAGAGAGTGATTGCCGCAGTTGGGCGCTGCAATCCAGCCCGAACTAAGCGATGGCTTAAGTGATCGCGACCGCCTTGGAATGGTGAGATATTTCGGCGCAATCTCGAAAGAACTGCAACGGATGTATCCAAAATCGGCACCGCAACGAGCAATATCGGAGTGGCAAATGAGGTCCACTTAGTCTCGGAATTGGGATGCAATCGAATAGTGAGCGTTGCGATCAAGATCCCTAAGAAGAGCGCACCAGCATCACCCATATAGATGCGCGCTGGGCTCTTATTCCAGATTAAGAATCCAATCGTTGCACCAGCAGTAACAGCTGCCAATCCGCCTACTAAATATTGGTGGCCATCAATTCCAAGTTTTGTTAGCCCGATAGCAGAGATAGCAACCGTTCCGGCTGCGCCACCATCGAGATTGTCAAAGAAGTTAATTGAATTACAGATTCCAA
>CAJBLC010000105.1 GCA_903953805.1 uncultured Actinomycetes bacterium
CGCCCACGTCGCGTGAAATCTGTAACCACTGCTCCGCAAGGATTTGAAGGTGAAGGCTTCCCAGTCCGCCGCGCATTTGCTGGTGTTGATCTCGCCGATCTCGATCCATTTATCCATCTCGATCAAATGGGTGAAGTTGAGTACGCACCTGGCGAACCTAAGGGAACTCCCTGGCACCCGCACCGCGGATTTGAAACTGTTACTTACATTATCGATGGCATCTTCGACCACAAAGATAATCACGGTGGCGGCGGAACCATCACCGATGGCGATACTCAATGGATGACCGCTGGCGCTGGCATTCTCCACATTGAAACACCACCAGAGCATCTCGTTATGTCCGGTGGCCTCTTCCATGGCTTCCAACTCTGGGTAAATCTCCCAGCGGCAAAGAAGTGGTCGGCACCTGCTTATCAAGATCTGCGCGCAAAAGATGTCGCACTCTTAACCAGCGCTGATGGAACATCACTTATCCGTGTCATTGCCGGAGAAGTTGATGGCCATCAAGGCCCAGGTTCAACTCAAACACCCATCACTCTTGTCCACGCAACTATTGCGCCGGGAGCTGAACTCCGCCTTCCATGGCGTCCCGACTACAACGCACTCGTCTACACACTCAATGGTAAGGGCACAGTCGGCGAAAATCGCCAACCAGTTCAGATGGGTCAACTCGCAGTGATGACCGATGGCGATACTCTCGTTATTCAAGCAAACAATGTTCAAGAGTCACGTAGCCCGCAGATGGATGTTCTAATCCTTGGTGGCCAACCAATTAGCGAACCTGTCGCTTGGATGGGACCGTTCGTTATGAATACCAAGGCAGAAGTTCTCCAAGCCTTTGAAGATTTCCAAAAAGGTGTACTCGGAACTGTGCCAGCAGAGCACCAACACGAGAAGAAGCCACTCAATCGCAGTGGTGAAGGTGCAAAGCTCGGTGGCGATATTAAGAAAGTTCATAACACTCCTGATGGAATTCAGGAGAAGTAGTGCCGCATCTATTCGATCCCATCACACTTCGAGGAACGACTATTGCGAACCGCATCTGGGTAAGTCCGATGTGCCAGTACTCCGCAAAGGATGGAATTATCGGTGATTGGCACCTCGTTCACCTTGGCTCCTTTGCTACCGGTGGAACAGGCTTGATAGTTGCTGAAGCGACCGCTGTAGTCCCAGAAGGAAGAATCTCGATTGGCTGTCCTGGTCTTTATAACGATGCTCAAGTAGCCGCTTGGAAACGGGTTACAGATTTTGTTCACTCTCAAGGTGTAAAAATTGGAATTCAACTCGCGCATGCTGGCCGTAAAGGTGGAGCGGCAGCACTCGGAGCTGATCGCCCGATTGCAACACCTGAAGAAGGTGGATGGCAGACTGTCGCACCATCACCAATCGCATTCCCTGGCTATCCAGAACCACGAGAACTGACAAACGCAGAAGTAAAATCACTTGTTCGCGAATTTGGCGAGGCTGCAAAACGTGCAGTTGCTGCTGGATTCGACCTTGTAGAAATTCATGCAGCACATGGATATCTCCTACACGAATTTTACTCACCACTTTCAAACGCTCGCACAGATGAATATGGCGGTTCTTATGAGAACCGAACCCGATTCCTCAAAGAAGTCACCCAACACGTTCGCTCAGTCATTCCCGATTCAATGCCGCTCTTTGTTCGAATCTCGGCATCTGATTGGACCGAAGGCGGATGGACTGAGCAAGAGAGCGTCCAACTTGCACCAGAACTCACCGCACTTGGCGTGGATCTCATTGATGTTTCAAGCGGTGGAAATGTTTCGAAAGCAAATATCACTGTGGGACCTGGTTATCAGGTTCACTTTGCCCATGCAGTAAAGAGCGCTGGCGGGGCAACAACCTCAGCAGTTGGCATGATCACTGAACCTGCTCAGGCGGAAGAAATTGTTGCATCAGGTCAGGCAGATGCAGTCATGATGGCGCGCGAATTCTTACGCAACCCACGTTGGCCACTTGAGGCAGCCGCACAACTTGGTCAAGAAGTGAAGTGGCCCATTCAGATCGTACGAGGCAAGCGCTCTTAGACATTGGAATTTTATATTCCTTGAACGATGCAATCGCTCAAGGAATGTGAACTAGAGCGCTTTAAGAGCAGAAACAACTTTCGTTAACGACTCTTTCGCATCACCAAAGAGAAGTGTTGTCTTAGCATCGTAGAGAAGTTCATTCTCGATACCAGCAAAGCCCGGACGCATCGATCGCTTTAAGAAAATCACATTGCCAGCTTGAGCAACATCCAGAATCGGCATTCCATAGATAGGGCAACCAGGTGTTGTCTTGGCCGCTGGATTAACTACGTCATTTGCGCCAACAACGAGAACGACATCGGTCTGAGGGAAGGTTGGATTCACTTCTTCCATCTCGACGAGCTGTTCGTACGGAACATTCGCTTCAGCAAGCAAGACATTCATATGACCTGGCATGCGACCGGCCACGGGATGGATTCCATAGGCAACTTCGATACCTTTTGCGCTCAAGAGATCAGCAAGTTCGCGAACCGTATGTTGAGCTTGAGCAACGGCGAGACCGAAACCAGGAACGATAACGACGCGTTGGGCGTAGTTCAAAAGAATGGCAACGTCATCGGCAGAGCCAGATTTCACCGGACGAACTTCAGCCGCGCCCGAACTCTCTTGTGGTTTTGCAGTAAATGCACCGAAGAGGGTGCCAAAGAGTGAGCGACCCATAGCCGCGGCCATCAAGCGAGTAAGAATTGTTCCGGATGCACCAACGAGCGTTCCGGCAACGATCAAGAGAGTCGCTTGAAGAACGTAACCGCTGGCAGCAACGGTCAGACCAGTGAAGGCATTGAGCAATGAGATAACGATTGGAACATCTGCGCCGCCAACAGGGAGCACAAAGAGCACGCCGAATGCGAGGGAGAGCCCACCCATAATCAGAAGCGGTGATGTGCCACCAGAGTTGATCACCCAACCGGCAGTTCCAACTACTCCTGCAAGGGTCGCAGCGATAACAAAGCGACCGCCAGGGAAGACGACGGGACGCGTTGTCATCAACTCCTGCAACTTCAAGAAGGTAATGATCGAACCTGAGAATGAGATACAACCAACGACGACCGTGAAGACAGTCGCGAGGATCTCGGCAGTCGTTGCACCGTTGCCGAGTTTGAGGTACTCAACAGTTGAAACGAGTGCAGCTGCACCGCCACCAACACCATTAAAGAGAGCAACGAGTTGTGGCATCTGTGTCATCTGAATTCGACGAGCAGCTGGAACTCCGACGAGAACGCCAAAGGCAATAGCTCCAAGAATCAACGGTAGATGTTTATGTGAACTTCCTGGCGCCCAGAAGACGAGAACAGTTCCCAAGGTCGCGCCGACCGCGCCGATGATATTTCCGCGACGGGCAGATTTTGGTGATGAGAGACCCTTAAGCGCCATGATGAAGCAGATGGCAGCAACGAGGCCGAGTAAGTCATAGAGATTGCGATTCACTTACTTCACCTCCTTCTTCTTGCCCTTAAACATTTCGAGCATTCGGTCCGTTACGACAAATCCACCGACCATATTGATGGTCGCAAGAACAACTGCGAGGATCGAGAGAATGAGTTGGAGATTGCTGGTTGCGTTGTTCGCTACTGCGATCGCACCGACCAAGATGATTCCGTGGATGGCATTTGCACCTGACATAAGAGGTGTGTGCAAGGTCGTTGAGACCTTTGCGACGACTTCAAAGCCCACAAAGACAGAGAGAACAAAGATCGAGAGGAGTGCGAGGCCATTACTCATTTCTTAGCTCCTTCTGGTGTGCGGCGAGATCCATTAAATGTGAGCGTTGCTGAATCGATGATCTCATCGCTGAAATCTGGGGTGATCTCACCGGTTGGCTTACCGTCCACGGATGAGGCCATTAATAAGAGGAGATTGACCACATTGCGAGAGAAGAGCATCGAGGCATGGGTCGCAAGCTGACTTGGAACATCTTTGCCGCCCCACATGCGTACTCCATGTGACGTGACAACAATTTCGCCAGGCTTAGTGCCTTCAACGTTTCCACCAGTCTCCGCAGCGAGATCAACGACGACCGATCCAGGCGCCATGGTTGCAACCATCTCAGCAGTCACAAGTCGAGGTGCTGCTCGTCCTGGTACAGCTGCGGTTGTGATGAGAACATCAGCTTCAGATATATATGGTGTGAGAAGTTCACGCTGTTTCGCTGCGCGCTCTTCCGTCATCTCACGGGCATAACCGCCTGCGCCTTCGAGCGCTTCTAATTCAAGGGTAATGAACTTTGCACCCATCGACTTCACTTCGTCTGCTGATGCTGGGCGGACGTCATAAGCGCTTACAACAGCACCAAGTCGCTTCGCAGTTGCAATCGCTTGCAACCCGGCGACACCTGCACCGAGAACAACAACCTTTGCTGGAGTAACAGTTCCAGCAGCGGTCATCAACAGTGGAAAGAATCGAGGCGAGAGTTCGGCACCTACAAGTGCCGCTTTATAACCAGCACAGAGCGCTTGTGAAGTCAGAGCATCCATAGATTGGGCACGAGAAATTCTTGGTACGAGCTCTAACGAGATCGCAGTGACTCCCGCACCTGCTGCAGCTTCAATCGAATCAACAGCAGTAGTAGGGGAGAGGAATGAGATAGTGATGGCACCCTTCTTCAAGGATTTCATCTGGTCGGGAGTAAGTGGTTGAACAGATGCGATCACATCAGCGCCCGATATGACATCTCCACTTTTAATGGTGGCACCAGCAGCGGCATATTGATCATCAGAGAACTCGGCGCTAACACCAGCACCTGATTCAATGATGACCTCAAGCCCTGCTCTCGTTAATTTATTGATGATGTCGGGCACGAGCGCAACGCGCTTCTCGCCGGACCGGCTCTCTTTGGGAACAGCTACTCGCATAGCGGAACGCTATAGGCCGATAGACCATTTGTCAGCGGTTAATCTCTGGAAATACCTGGCAACAAGCTGGCAACTTAGTTGCCGTACGCTCAAGAGAGTTAGTTGCGCCCCGTGAGTTCGCCCCGGACTAGGTGGTAGAGGATGGATTGAATCGTGGTGCGGCGGTGATAGGCCTCGCGCCAAATGTAGGAGCGCTCACCATCAATCACATCAGCAGTCACTTCTTCACCGCGGTGGGCAGGGAGGCAGTGCATAAAGATGGCATCTTTTTCAGCTAAGCCCATGAGGTGACCATTGACTTGATATGGAGCTAACGCAGCGAGTTTCTCTCTCCGTTCGCTTTCGGGATC
>CAJBLC010000106.1 GCA_903953805.1 uncultured Actinomycetes bacterium
CAGCTGGTGTTGTTGAGTTCGGTCGCGCACGCGGTCGTAAGGTCGTCAACATCGTTGCAGCTCCGGTCGCCTAAAGAGCGGATTTTTATTTAGCGGGTCCGCGCTCTGCGGGCCCGCTTTTTTATTGTAAGAAGATTGTAAGAAGATTGTAAGAAGAGTTGAGAAGGGAGAGGTAAGGCAATGGCTTCATTTGTTGATCGCGTAACGCTCAATGCCTCTGCCGGCAATGGTGGCGATGGTTGCGTCTCTATCCACCGTGAAAAATTTAAGCCACTGGGTGGACCAGATGGCGGCAATGGCGGACGTGGTGGCGACATCATTCTCGTTGTCGATACCGATGTCACAACACTCTTAGATTTCCACCACTCACCACATCGCAAGGCAACTGGCGGTCGCCCAGGCTATGGTGATTACTGCAATGGTGGCGAGGGCAACGACATGATCCTCAAGGTTCCTAATGGAACTGTTGTGAAGGATCTTGCTGGTAACACTCTCGCAGATTTAGTTGGACAGGGCACTCGCTTTATTGCAGCTCAAGGCGGTAAGGGTGGCCTCGGAAATGCTGCACTCTCATCTTCGAAGCGTCGTGCACCAGGTTTTGCACTGAAGGGCGAGCCAGGCGAAGAGCGCACACTTATTCTTGAACTTAAATCTGTTGCAGATATTGGACTCATTGGCTTCCCAAGCGCAGGAAAATCTTCTGTGATTGCATCGATCTCTGCAGCGCGCCCAAAGATTGCTGATTATCCATTCACAACACTGGTTCCAAACCTTGGTGTTGTTCAAGCAGGCGATACGCGCTTCACTGTTGCTGACGTTCCTGGCCTTATTCCAGGTGCATCGCAGGGAAAGGGTCTTGGCCTTGAATTCTTGCGCCATGTAGAACGCTGCGCAGCTCTTGTTCAAGTGCTCGACTGTGGAACTCTCGAAACTGATCGCGATCCAGTAAAAGATTTCGACATCATTGAAGCCGAACTCGCTGAGTATGGAAACGGCCTCTCCGAACGCCCACGCATCATTGCTCTGAACAAGGTCGACCTGCCAGATGGCAAGGCGATGGCCGATATGGTCCAGCCACTTCTTGAAGCTCGCGGCTATGAGGTCTATCAAATTTCCGCAGCGTCTCATATTGGATTGACTGAATTAAATTACGCAATGGCGCGCATCATTCAAGATGCTCGTAACAACGCGGCGAAAGAAGAGAAGACTCGTATCGTTCTCCGCCCTGTTGCTGTTAATGATGCCGGCTTCAAGGTCGTTGCAAATGAAGATGGTTCCTTTAGCGTCCTTGGTGAGAAGCCACTTCGCTTTGTTCGCCAAACAGATTTCCATAATCCAGAAGCAGTTGGTTATCTTGCAGATCGTCTCGCTGCGCTCGGAGTTGAGAAAGAACTCTTCAAGAAGGGTGCAAAGGCGAAGGATGAAGTCCGCATTGGCTATGGCGATGATGCTGTGATCTTTGATTGGGAACCATCTATTGAAGCTGGCGCAGAACTTCTCGCCGGTGCACGTGGAACAGATCGTCGCTTGGAATCACCATGGGCCGGTCGCTATGTCGAAGATGCACTCGATCAGCTCAATGATGATGAGATTTCTATGCAATGGGAATACAACATTGCAAACCCTAAGACTCCGGTGATCGAGACCGAATAATGAACAGATCTGATGTAAAGAGCGCTAAGCGCATCGTCATCAAGGTGGGTTCATCTACTCTTACGGGCAACGCTGGGTCGGGTCTTAACTCAGCTGCTGTAGATGCACTTGTCGACACCATCGCCGCCCTCCGCGCTGATGGAAAAGAAGTCGTTCTCGTCTCATCTGGTGCAATCGCCGCTGGTCTCGCGCCATTAGGGCTCACTTCTCGTCCAAAGGATCTCGCAACCGCACAGGCTGCTGCATCTGTCGGCCAAGGCCGATTGATCGCTGACTACAACCGATCCTTCTCTCGCCATTCACTCGTATCATCACAAGTACTTTTAACGATCGATGATGTTGTGCGTCGCTCCCATTATCAAAATGCTCAGCGCACCTTGCTCAAGCTGCTACAGCTTGATGTCACTCCAATTATTAATGAGAACGATTCAGTTGGAGTTCAAGAGATTCGCTTTGGCGATAATGATCGCTTAGCAGCACTTGTCGCTCATCTGGTAAACGCTGATCTGCTTGTCCTTGTTACTGATGTAGATGGCCTTTATGACGCGCCACCATCACATGCCCATGCAAAGCGGATCTCTGAAGTAAAAGATGTCACCGTGATGCGCGATATTGAGATCGGGGGAGTTGGCTCATCCGGTGTTGGATCTGGCGGCATGGTCACCAAGATTGAAGCGGCACGTATTGCGACGGGTGCTGGTGTTGCCATGCTACTTACGACTCTCGAACAACTCACTGATGCGATAGCGGGCGAAGATTACGGAACGATCTTCCACGCTATTCACGATAAGCGACCATCTCGCTTACTTTGGCTTGCCCATGCCGCAACCCCACATGGCAAGTTAATTCTCGACCAAGGCGCAACGATCGCTATCAAAGAGCGCGGAGTCTCACTCTTAGCTGCTGGTGTAACAGCCGTTGAAGGTGAATTCCTGGCAGGCGATACTGTGGAACTGATCTCTGATCATGGCCAGGTCATTGCTCGTGGACTCGTTGCCTTTGATTCGACCGAAATTCCACGGATGCTCGGTCGATCCACCAAGGAACTCGCTGCCGAACTTGGAGCAGAGTACGAACGTGAACTCGTCCACCGTGACGACTTGGTCTTGATCTAACCCTTACTTATTTGAGAGTTGGTACATCACTCGTACTTCAGCAACATCTGGATCAGCATTTGTTGGGTTGTCGCTGAGCTTTACAACAACTGATTTTGTCGCTGGGTTCATCAAGACAAACTGCCCATGAAGGCCATGCATCAGGTTGATTCCTGGGTATGGGTGCCACATAAATGCGCCATAACCCCAACCATTATCGAGCTTCACAACTGGTGTGCTTAAGCGCTTGATCCATTCGGCAGAGACGATGTGGTTTGCAGCAGTACTTCCATTGTTGAGAAGCATGAGCCCTACCTTTGCATAATCGCGAGCACTGGCATTAAAACAACAGAAGGTTTTTTCAACTCCGCCGATATGGTCAACATTCCATGTTGCAGCAGTAGCTGCCCCGACTGGCTGCCAGACATTCTTGCTGAAGTAATCCGCAACTCTCATTCCAGTAATACGATGGATGATCATGCCAAGGAGTTGAGTATCAACGCTTCGATATTCAGCCTTGCTATCGGGAGTAAATGCCATCTTGCGATTATGTTTGATAAACCAGTTCATATCTGTTGTGGCATACATCTGCGCGATCGCAACGCCCCAACCCTGGGGCCCGGATGGATAATTATCAGAGACCCCGACGCCGCTCTCCATATCAAGGAGCGATTGCACGGTCACCTGATCGAAAGAGGTTCCAGTCTTATATTCAGGGAAGTAATCGATGAATCTATCGCTCTCCTTTAACTTACCTTGGGCGATGAGTTGGCCAGCGATAATAGATGTCAACGTCTTTGCAACGGAGTACGAAGGAAGCTGTGTAGTTGGCGTGATCCCATTCTTCGTGTTGTAGTACTCGTATGTGAGAACGCCATTACGGATAACAAGAAAAGCATTGGTGTTTGATGTATCCAAGAACTGTTGCCAGGTGATTGTCTTACCCAGCCACTCAACTGTCGCAGGCATCGCCTCATGTGATGTCGGTAGCACGATTGGCTTCTCGGCTGGCGCAACCACATGCCATGGAAGGAGGGTTGGAGTCTTCGATGCTGGCGCCAATCCAAGTTTGATCGCCGCGATTGGGTTTGGGTAGTGGATTACTTTGAAGAACCCGGTGAGACCGAGTGCAAAGATGACCAAGCCAATGAGGGTGTTTCGCAGGATCTTCCATAAAAGGCGCATGAGGAGATGGTAATTGCCAGTAACCTTAGATTGTGGATGCAGCCCAGATTATTTCCGAAGCAGCGAAGCGTGCGCGCCTAGCGAACCGAACCCTGGTTGCGGCTAGCAATGATCAGCGCAGCGCTGCCCTCTATAAAATTTCTGGTGAGTTGACCCGTCAGGCCGATCGCATTCTCGCTGCCAATGCTCAAGATATGAAGCGGGCAGATGAGAGCGGAATGGCGCAATCGATGAAGGATCGCCTCCTTCTCACCGTAAAGCGAATCGAAGGAATGGCTGATGGCGCGCGTCAGGTAGCCGACCTGCCAGATCCACTTGGGCGCACGATCAATGCTCGGACACTTCCAAATGGATTGAAACTAACTCAGCGAAGCGTTCCTTTTGGTGTTGTGGGTATGGTCTATGAAGCTCGTCCCAATGTGACAGTCGATGCTGCTGCAATCTTATTAAAATCTGGAAACTCAGCCCTTTTGCGCGGATCATCATCTGCAACAGCGAGCAACAAGGTACTTGTTGAAATCATGCGAGAAGTTCTTGCAACGACATCGATCTCTCCAGATGTTATTCAGAACATTCCTGACGAAGATCGCGCCACCGTGACTGCACTTCTTCATGCTCGCGGCGAAGTTGATCTCGTTATCCCTCGTGGAAGCGCATCGCTCATTCGGATGGTTGTCGATGAGGCGACTGTGCCAACAATTGAAACTGGCGCTGGAGTCTGCCATGTCTATGTTGATGATGCCGCTGACTTCAATAAAGCCTTGCCAATTCTCATTAACTCTAAGACCGATCGTCCTAGTGTTTGTAATGCGGCAGAGACTCTCCTTGTCCATGAACACGTTGCCGAGAAATTCCTCCCAACTGCTCTTGAAGCTCTCGCCTCTCACGGCGTGATTCTCCATGTGGATGGGAAGACCGATGCGATCGCTAAGGCTCACGGAATTAAGGTCGAACTCGCTTCGGAAGAGAACTGGAGCACCGAGTACAACGCGCTCGAGATGAATGTTGCCGTTGTGAAAGATGTTGTGGGCGCTGCCGACCATATTGAAAAATATGGCACTCACCACACTGAGGCGATCGTCACCGAGAATGAAGATCACGCTAATCAGTTCATCGCACTCTCAGATAGCGCCGCCGTTATGGTGAATGCATCGACTCGCTTCACCGATGGCGAGCAGATGGGCTTTGGGGCCGAGATCGGCATTTCAAATCAGAAGCTCCACGCACGTGGACCAATGGGACTTGAGCAGATGACCACCACAACCTGGATTGTTCGGGGCGAGGGCCAGATCCGATAAGGTTAAGAAATGGCCGCTATCTCCCGAGATGAAGTAGCGCATCTTGCGCGACTAGCTCGCATCGAAATGACAGATGCTGAACTAGACCACCTTGCCTCTGAAATGGATCTGATCCTCGAATCAGTCTCTCGTGTTCAGGGCGTTGCAGGTGCCGATATTCCTCCTACATCCCATGCGATCGCGATGCAGAACGTGATGCGTCCAGATGTAGTGGTTCCCAGTCTTACTCCCGAAGAAGCGCTCTCTGGCGCCCCAGCCCGTGAAGAAGATCGCTTCAAGGTTCCACAGATTTTAGGTGAAGAGTGAGCGAGAAAATTATTCATCAGACCGCTGCGCAGATGTCTGCCGATCTCGCATCGGGAGCTGTCACTGCAGTTGATCTAGCCAATGCTCACTTTGATCGTATTGCCGCTGTTGATGGTGATGTTCATGCCTTCCTCCACGTTGATCGTGAAGGTGCACTCGCACAAGCATCTGCTGTCGATGCATCTCGCAAGGCAGGGGAGAAGCTCCACCCACTAGCCGGTGTTCCGCTTGCACTTAAAGATGTCCTCACCCAGAAGGGTGTACCAACTACGTGCGGCTCCAAGATGCTTGAAGGTTGGCGCCCACCATATGACTCAACCGTCGTTACAAACCTTAAGAAGGCTGGCGTAATAATCCTCGGTAAGACCAATATGGATGAATTCGCTATGGGTTCATCAACAGAGAATTCCGCGTACGGAGCGACACATAACCCGTGGGATCTCTCACGTATCCCTGGCGGTTCTGGCGGTGGATCATCCGCTGCGCTTGCTGCTTTTGAAGCGCCGCTCGCAATTGGAACAGATACTGGTGGTTCGATCCGCCAACCAGCAGCGGTTACCGGAACTGTCGGAGTGAAGCCAACATACGGTGCGGTCTCGCGCTACGGCCTTGTTGCATTCTCATCGAGCCTTGATCAGGCCGGACCATGTGCACGTACCGTTCTCGATACTGCGATGCTCCACGAAGTAATCGCTGGCTACGATCCAAAGGATTCCACATCTATCAATGCTCCAGTCGGCAAGATGGTTGAGGCTGCGAAGAAGCTTGATGTCAAAGGAATGAAGATTGGCGTCGTCAAAGAACTCGCTGGTGAGGGTTATCAAGCAGGCGTGCTCACACGATTCAATGAAGCGCTTGAGGCACTTGTCTCTGCTGGTGCCGAGATCGTTGAAGTCTCAGCACCAAGCTTTGAATATGCGCTCGCTGCGTATTACTTGATCGCACCATCTGAGACCTCATCTAATCTCGCACGCTTCGACTCGATGCGTTACGGAATTCGTATTGGCGATGATGGTTCACGAAGCGCTGAAGAGGTCATGAATATGACCCGCGAAGTTGGCTTCGGTAAAGAGGTAAAGCGCCGCATCATTCTCGGTACATACGCCCTCTCCTCTGGTTACTACGATGCCTATTACGGATCAGCGCAGAAGGTTCGCACCTTGATCAAGCGCGATTACGAAGCAGCATTTGCAAAGGTTGATGTTCTTGTATCGCCAACCTGTCCAACAACAGCATTTAAGATCGGCGAGAAGTCCGATGATCCAGTCGCGATGTATCTCAACGATGTCTGCACTATTCCTATTAACCTCGCTGGCATCGGTGGAATGAGCTTGCCATGTGGCCTCGCTCCTGAAGATGGCCTCCCAGTTGGATTCCAGATCATGTCGCCGGCGATGAAAGATGAGTTGATGTACCAAGTCGGCGGAACCCTTGAAGCTGCACTTGAATCGTCATGGGGCAAGCCACTTTATGCATCTGCACCAGAGTTGGCGGTGAAGTAATGGCCCTCAATTACGATCAAGCGATCGAGAAGTATGAGCCAACGCTCGGTCTTGAAGTTCACGTCGAACTCAATACCAATTCAAAGATGTTCTGCGGCTGCGCGACTGAGTTTGGTGCTTCACCAAATACTCAGACCTGCCCAGTCTGCCTTGGCCTACCTGGTTCACTTCCAGTCGTTAATGCGAAGGCAGTTGAATCTTCGATTCGTATCGGATTGGCACTGAACTGCTCGATCACACCCTTTAGTCGATTCGCACGAAAGAACTACTTCTATCCAGATATGCCGAAGAACTTCCAGACTTCGCAATATGACGAACCAATCTGTGTCAACGGCTATCTCGATGTAACGATCGATACCGATGAAGGTCCAAAGGTCTTCCGCGTCGATATCGAGCGCGTTCACATGGAAGAAGACACTGGTAAGTCACTTCACGTCGGAGGCGCAACCGGTCGTATCCACGGTGCTGAGCACTCACTCCTTGATTACAACCGTGCCGGTATCCCGCTCGTTGAAATCGTTACTCGAATCATTCCTGGCACTGATAAGTACGCACCAGAAGTCGCCCGCGCTTACGTTGCGGAACTTCGCGATATCTTGCGCTCCCTTGGCGTCTCTGATGTGAAGATGGAGCAGGGCTCACTTCGTTGTGATGCAAACCTTTCGATCTCACCTCGTGGCAGTGGTGTACTTGGTACTCGCTCTGAGACAAAGAATGTGAACTCACTCCGTTCGGTTGAGCGCGCTGTTCGCGGCGAGATCATTCGCCAGGCAAATCGCCTCGAAGCAGGGGAGCGAATCGTTCAAGAGACTCGTCACTTCCAAGAAGAATCTGGCGAGACTCGTTCTGGTCGTTCCAAGGAGACTGCTGAGGATTACCGTTACTTCCCAGAGCCAGATCTCCTTCCGATCGTCGCTGATCCTGCATGGGTAGAAGAGCTCAAAGCTGCACTTCCAGAGAAGCCATCGATCCGCCGTAAGAAGTTGCAAGAGGCGTGGGGCGTTCCCGATAAAGAGATGGCGGCGATGGTTAATGCTGAACTTCTCGATACCGTTGAAGAGACCGTCAACCTTGGCGCCGAACCAACAAAGGCTCGCAGCTGGTGGCTTGGTGAAGTTTCGCGTCTTGCTAATGAAAAGGGCGTTACTCCTACCTCATTAGTTCAGCCATCTGAGATTGCCGAGATCATTGCACTTATTGCATCAGGTGAACTCACTGACAAGCTTGCTCGCCAAGTTGTCGAAGGTGTCATCAATGGTGAGGGCAACCCACGTATGGTGATTGAGAAGCGTGGCCTCAAAGTTGTCTCTGATGATTCAGCACTTATGGTCGCTATCGAAGCTGCCATTGCTTCACAACCAGAGACTGCAGAGCGCGTTCGTGGTGGAAATATTCCAGCAGCTGGCGCACTTATCGGTGCAGTCATGAAGGCAACTGGTGGACAAGCCGATGCAGCGAAGGTTCGTGAATTGTTACTGAAGCATCTAGGTCAGGGGTAGAAGCCATGAGCAGCGAAAAGAACTCTATGAAGCCTCGTTCCGGGCTCGTCACTGATGGTCTTGAACGCGCACCAGCACGCGGCATGCTTCGCGCTGTCGGTATGAAGGATGAAGATTTTAAGAAGCCACAGATTGGTATTGCGTCGTCGTGGAATGAGATCACACCATGCAACCTCTCACTCGATCGCCTCGCTAAGGCATCTCGTAAAGGCGTTATTGAAGCAGGCGGCTTCCCGATGCAATTCGGAACCATCTCTGTATCTGATGGCATTTCGATGGGCCACGAAGGCATGCACTTCTCACTCGTCTCTCGTGAAGTAATCGCTGACTCCGTTGAAACAGTGATGCAGGCAGAACGCCTTGACGGAATGGTGACCTTCGCTGGTTGCGATAAATCTCTTCCAGGAATGATGATGGCAGCTGCGCGTATCGATGTTGCTAGCGTCTTTGTTTATGCAGGTTCTACCCTTGCCGGCCAAGTTGATGGACGCGATGTCACCATCATCGATGCCTTCGAAGCTGTCGGCGCATGTGCTCGTGGACTTATCTCACAAGAGAAGGTCGATGAGATCGAACGTGCGATCTGCCCAGGTGAAGGTGCATGTGGCGGTATGTACACCGCAAACACCATGGCCGCCGTTGGCGAAGCTATCGGACTCTCACTTCCAGGATCAGCCTCTCCTGCTGCTGTCGATCGTCGTCGCGATGATTATGCAGTCCAGGCAGGTGCAGCAGTCGTCGAACTTATTCGAAAGGGAATCACCACTCGCGATATCTTGACGAAGAAGGCATTTGAGAATGCGATCACCATTGTCATGGCACTCGGTGGCTCAACGAATGCGGTTCTTCACTTGTTAGCAATTGCAAATGAAGCAGAAGTTGAACTCACACTCGAAGATTTCCAACGTATTAGCGAACGCACTCCACTACTCGGTGATCTCAAGCCATTCGGTAAGTACGTCATGACTGATATTGATCGCGTTGGTGGAATCCCAGTTGTTCTTCGCGCGCTGCTTGATGCAGGTTTCTTGCACGGCGATTGTCTTACCGTCACCGGAAAGACCATGGCAGAGAATCTCGCTGATCTCACTCCGCTTGATCCAGATGGCGATGTCCTCCATGCAATTAAGAGTCCACTCTCTGCTGGTGGCGGAATCACCATCCTTGGTGGATCACTTGCACCTGAAGGCGCTGTCTGTAAGACCGCCGGTGTTGGTGTAGAAAAATTCGAAGG
>CAJBLC010000107.1 GCA_903953805.1 uncultured Actinomycetes bacterium
ATATATATCTCGCGCGTGGGAGCGATATTCCAATCGGCGGGAAGGATAGGAAGTTGGGTCGAGCCAGAATGGATCTCAAACTCTGCGAGTAACTCCTCAGGGAGCTTAGAGAGCGCATATCGACCGCACATGAATGAGAGAGTAGCGGCTCACTGTAGGATTCACACATGACGCAACTCTGGCCCGCCCCATACCGGGGCAATACTCCAGTACATGCGCGCATCACAATTCCAGGTTCAAAGTCCGTCACTAATCGGGCGCTGATCTTGGCAGCACTCGCCCAATCCCCTTCATTGCTCCGCAAGCCCTTGCACTCACGCGACTCGGCGTTAATGATCGCCGGCCTCAAGGCGATTGGTGTAGGAATTGATGAAGCAGCTAATGGCGATCTCACCGTAACCCCTGGCAAGCTCTACGGACCCGCCCACGTCGATGTTGGTAACGCTGGAACAGTAATGCGCTTTCTTCCGCCAGTTGCGGCAATGGCTAATGGCCTCATCCACTTTGATGGCGACCCACGTTCCCATGAGCGACCACTCGGCCCGGTTATTGCTGCCTTAGAGTCCCTTGGTGTATCGATTGAACATGGCTCTCGCTACTCGCTTCCTCTCACTATCAATGCAAATGGACAGTTGCGTGGCGGAGTAGTTGATGTTGATGCTTCATCATCAAGTCAATTTATTTCAGCGCTTTTACTTGTTGCACCAGCAACGAAAGAGGGAATCACGGTCCGCCATACTGGCTCGACACTGCCATCAATGCCGCATATCGAGATGACAGTTCAGATGCTCCGTGAAGTTGGAGTCACTGTTGATGTCATTAATGGCGTGGAATGGCGCGTTGCACCAACTCTGATGCAGGGTCGCGAAATTACGATTGAACCAGATCTCTCCAACGCTGCACCTTTTATGGGGGCTGCGATGATCTGCGGAGGTTCAGTCACTATTACTGATTGGCCGAAGCAGACTACTCAACCAGGTGATGAGCTTCGAGGAATCTTTACTCGGATGGGTGCCACGATCTCTTTCACTGAAAATGAAGATGGAAGTGACCTCACCATCACGAGTGATGGGACAATTCACGGAATCGATGCCGATCTCCATGATGTTGGTGAACTCACTCCATCGATTGCCGCGCTCTGCGCCCTCGCCGATTCACCATCATCACTACGAGGAATCGGCCATCTCCGACTTCACGAAACTGATCGACTCGCTGCTCTCGCCGCGGAGATTAATGCTCTTGGTGGAGATGTGGATGAGGAAGAGAGCGCTCTCCATATTTCACCAGCGCCACTTCATGGCGGCACCTTCCATAGTTATGAAGATCATCGCTTAGCGACCGCTGGCGCGATGATTGGATTGCGTATTCCTGGTATTAACGTTGAGAATATTGAGACCACCAAGAAGACTCTTCCCGACTTCCCTGGCGCTTGGGTAGATCTCCTTGGACAGTAAGTGAATCCGGCCATTACATGACCCCACGCGAATTTGATGAGGATGATGTCCGTATCCGCCCCAAAGAGCGCACCCGGCCTCGCACCAAAGATCGCCCCGATTACTCAAACTCGCAGATCGCACGCGTTATAGGCGTCGACCGAGGTCGCACCACTTGTCTCATTGAAGAGAATGGGCTCGTTCTCACAGCAATGAAATCGCGGGAGCTCGGTCGTAAATCTGTCGTCGTTGGTGATCTCGTCGGTGTCGTTGGCGATCTCTCCGGTGCCGAAGGATCACTCGCCCGAATAGTTGCAGTCCAACCGCGAGCGAATGTCCTTACGCGAACTGTTGATGATGTTGCTGAATTTGAGCGGATGATCGTCTCTAATGTCGATCAGATTGCGATCGTGATTGCGGCGGCAGATCCCGAACCACGTCATGGATTTGTCGATCGTGCATTAGTAGTCGCCTTCGACCAAGGAATCGCGCCACTTATTATCGTGACTAAGTGCGACCTCGCCGATCCATCAGAGTTTCTCGCCATGTATAACGAGCTCGATATTCCTATTCTCAAGATCGCGCGCGGTTGGGATCTCACAGATCTACGAGCAACCCTTCGACATAAGCGAACAGTTCTTCTCGGTCATTCGGGAGTAGGTAAGTCCACGCTCGTTAATGCTCTCACTCAGAGTGAGAGCCGTGCCACTGGGGATGTAAACGCCGCAACCGGGCGTGGTCGACACACCTCATCGAGCGCAGTTGCTCTCAAGATCGATCTTGATGCAAACGAGACAGGTTGGATTATCGATACGCCAGGTGTTCGATCCTTCGGCCTTGCACACGTTGAGCGGGATCGTGTTATTGGTGCATTTCCTGAGTTCGCACCGGCGATTGAACATTGCCCACGCAACTGCTCCCACGACGAAGAGAGCTGTGCTCTCAACCATTGGCCAGATCTCTCCGAGAGCGCGATCTCACGGCTAGCGAATCTTCGCCGACTTCTTGCTGAGGGAACGAAGTAACTACTTCTCCCAGGCAAGTAATTGCTCCATTCAGACAAGTTAGACTCTCCCCATGAGAGATCTTGCACTCGATCTAGCCCTTGCTCAGCGCCTCGCTGATGCCGCTGATGCCATGTCGATGGTAAAATATCGCTCGAGCGAACTCGTGATCGAGACTAAGCCAGATCTCACTCCTGTCACCGATGCCGATAAAGGCATTGAATTTATGATTCGCGATGTCCTCTCGCAAGAGCGTCCACTCGACCTCGTAATCGGTGAAGAGTTTGGTGGAAGAGATGAGGCGTTAGCGCCAACGAATGAAAAATATTATTGGGTCGTCGATCCGATCGATGGCACGAAAAACTTTGTGCGCGGTGTACCGACCTGGGGAACGCTAATTGCACTCGTCAACCCTGCCCACGAAGTTGTTGTCGGTGTTGTGAGTGCGCCAGCGATCTATCGTCGTTGGTTTGCTCATAAAGGTGGCGGAGCATTTGTCAGTGAGAATGGCGCAGATCCTCGCCGGATCCATGTCTCTGGGATCTCGAAACTTGAGGATGCCTCTATCTCATATTCAGATCTCGTCGGCTGGGGTGATCGTCGTCAGAAGTTCATCGATCTTCAAGAGCGCATCTGGAGAACTCGTGGCCTCGGTGATTTCTGGTCGCACATGCTCGTCGCTGAAGGCGCGGTAGAGATTGCAGTTGAGCCAGTATTAGCGCTTTGGGATATGGCAGCAAATGCCATCATCGTGGAAGAGGCTGGTGGAATATTTGGAGATCTCGATGGTGGTCGAGGCGCACATGGACCTAATGGAGTTTCCACTAATGGAAAATTGCATCAAGCATTCCTTGATGCCGTGAATTAGAGAGCTCACAGGCGCCATGGGTCTCTTCTCATTCTTCTCACGCAAGAAAAAAAATCAAGCTTCACGCGTTGATCAATCTGATCAATCTTCTTCAACTCGTCAAAGAGTGGAACCAACGCCAGTGAAAGTCTGGCACCACAGCCTTGCATCATTGACCATAGTCACCCACCCGCTTGGTGAAACTCCTGGAACGATTCTGGAACGGCCATTTCTCTATAGCTCTTTAATATCTATTGCTCAGGCGATCTCCCGCCTTCATCAAGAGCCGGAGAACTCTTCTTCCCTCTTCTTTGAATCTGCCCAAATCCTTACCTCAAAGGCTGCTGCTGAAGATCTTTCATTGGCTCACCACGAGATCGTTGGGCTTACCTTCGATCCAGCTCTCGGCTACTCCGCCCGGATGAGCGCTGATGGAAAGAAATTCACCATTCTCTATGGTCAGGCAGCTCCGGTTGCTCGCGCGAGCACGCCCTTTCACAGCGATATTACTGAAGCAGTTCAATCCTCGATTGGGCAGGGAGAGACCTTCGTGTTGGCGATCGACGGGATCGCCTACGCGCATCTACGATTCACATCTGAACTTCAATAAAAAAATATCCTCTGGTGATCAGAGATCAATCCATTCGCCACCGACAAGTTCATTTGCTCGCTCTGGGCCCCATGATCCAACAAAGTATGGGAAGAGCGCAGGTTCGCCCGAGATAACGTTCTCGAGGATTCGCCAGGTTTCAAGTACTGAGTCGATACGCGTAAAGCGCATGTGATCGCCAGCCATAGCGGCTCGGAGTAAACGCTCATAAGCCTCTTGGCGTTCACCAAGTGCCGCTGAGAATTCCACATTGAGTTGAACCGGTTGCGTTGAAAGTGAATCTCCAGGAGATTTTGCTTGGAGTTCGATATCCACACCATCTTTCTTTCCAAGACGGAATCGGAGAATATTCGGCGCACCAGCTTGAGACTCTGCAAAGAGCATACGAGGTGGTTGCTTAAATTCGATAATAACTTCGAGAGTGGTTTCGGCAAGCGCCTTACCGGTACGGAGATAGAACGGCACACCTGCCCAACGCCAGTTATCGATATGAACTAGTGCTGCAGCAAAGGTCTCGGTATCTGAATGATCCTTTACGCCAGGCTCATCGAGGTAGCCAACATACTGACCGCGAACGACGCTATCTGGATGCAAAGGTGCAATAGCGCGGAAGATCTTGAGCTTCTCGTCTTCCATGTTGTGGGCATTGATCTCTGATGGTGGCTCCATCGCAATGAGGGCAAGCACCTGGAGAAGGTGGTTCTGTAAGACATCGCGTAGTGCGCCCACACCATCGTAGAAGGCGCCACGACCTTCGATGCCGAAATCTTCGGCCATTGTGATCTGGACGCTTGAGATATATCGATGGTTCCAGACCGGTTCCCAAATCGAGTTTGCAAAGCGGAAGACCAAGATATCTTCAACAGATTCTTTACCCAAGTAGTGATCGATACGGAAGATGCGCTCTTCTGGAAGCACTGCTTCGAGTGAATCCTGAAGGTGAATCGCTGACTTCAGATCGCGACCAAAAGGCTTCTCGACAACGAGACGGACAAACTCCATCAATCCTGCATTATGAAGTCCGCGAGTAACTTGTTCAAAGGCTGATGGCGGAATCGCGAGGTAGATAACAATGTTCTTCTTACCATCAAGGCGCTTGGCAAGATTGTCGTAGAGAGCTTGCTCTTCATACTTTCCGACAACGAGATCAAGGTGCTTATCGAGAAACTCAAGGACTTTGTCATCAGGGGCTTTAACAGTATTTTTGATGGAATCAAAGGCATAGTTCACAAACTCTTCATGGTTCCACTTTGTAGAAGCGACACCGATTACCTCAGTAGTGAGGAATCCACTGCGAGCCATGTTGTACAAAGCTGGGAAGAGCTTCTTCTTGGCAAGATCACCAGTTGCTCCAAAGAGAACGAGTACATCTGCATCAGCAAGCTTCTTTTTGCGGGGTGCCATTGGCTTCCTTTACTTCTTCTTCGCTTCGATGTGACCACCGAATTTTTTGCGCATTGCAGAGAGAACCTTATTTGCGTAGAGATCATTCCCACGTGAAGAGAAGCGGCCCATGAGTGAGGCGCTCAACACATTTGCAGGCACACCCGCATCGATAGCTGTTGCAACTGTCCAGCGACCCTCACCCGAATCAGAGACTGAGCCCTCGTAACCATCGAGCTCGGGATCTTCTTGATATGCAATTGCAGTGAGATCGAGTAACCATGACGCAACGACTGATCCACGGCGCCATACCTCAGTGATTTCGCGCATATCGAGGTCATACTTTGTCTCATCGTGGTCGCCAACTGCTGTTGGGTGCTTGATGCCCTTTTCAGCGGCCTTAAAGATATTGAGGCCTTCTGCATATGCGGCCATCGCACCATATTCAATTCCGTTGTGGACCATCTTGACGAAGTGACCAGAGCCAACGGGACCGCAGTGATAGAAACCGAGTTCGGAGTTAGATGGTGCACCTTCGCGTCCTGGTGTGCGCTCTGCGGCATCAAATCCAGGGGCAAGAGCCTTGAAGATTGGGTTAAGGCGTTCGACAACTGCCTTATCGCCACCGATCATCAATGAATATCCACGCTCAAGTCCATAGACGCCACCAGAAGTTCCGACATCAACGAAGTTAATTCCCTTGGTAGCAAGCCAAGCTGCATTAGCGATGTCATCACGATAAAAAGTATTTCCACCATCAATAATTGTTGAACCTGGCGCGAGGTGTTCTGCGACCGCATGAATAGTCTGCTTCGTTACCTCTGCTGGAACCATCACCCAGACAATTTGTGGATTGCTATCGCTATTTTGACCGGCGAGGTCTGCGAGCGAGGCGAGTCCGGTGTGGCCCTCTGCTGCGACCGCCTTGACGGTATCTGGATTAACGTCGAAGACGCTGATCTTTACTGGATGAGCGGTATCAATGTGTCCTGAGATACGGCGGACAATATTTGCACCCATACGCCCTAGGCCGACCATTGTGAATTGAAGTTCTTGATTGCTCATCGTCGTCTCTCCGTCAGTTGTCTCGTAATCGATTAGTAAAAATAAACTACAGCTTTAAATCAGTGGCAATAAAGATCTGTGTGGCAGGTGAATTCTTTCTCAACATTGAGATGGGGCCCTCGCTTGCAGCCGAAGTTCCAGCAAGGAGCGCTGCCAGCGGCTCACGCTTGCCCTCGCCGAGGGCGAAGATATAAATAGCGGAGGCCTTGGCCAGTCGAGCGACACCGATCGATACCCGCACAGCGGGAGGCTTAGGAGAATTATCTACCGAGATGGCGGATTCCGTTGAATTGAGCTGCTCCGTGTGCCCCGGGAAGAGCGAGGCAATGTGACCGTCTTCACCCATGCTGAGGATCACGGCATCGAACCGAGACTCTGCTCCAACTCGGGTCTCGAGAGCTAACGCATAATCGCGGGCAGCTTCCTCAACCGTTGTCGACTCTGGTCCGGCAACTCTCTCAAAGTGAATCCGTGGCAGAGACTTCTCGAATCCAGATATCAATGATGTATCAGATCGATCAGGCGAATCATTGAGGACAAATCGCTCATCGCTAAACCAGATGCGGAGGCGAGAATCTTTGAACGATTCGCCATCGCTCTGTGAAGTAGCGCGGAAGAGGGCAACATCCACGGACTTGGCAATCGATAGTCCGGTACGGCCACCAGTAAGAACAATCTGTGCCTCTCGCCCCTCACGCCAAGCATGGATGATCGCTGCAACGGTTCGATCGGCGACGAGAGAGACGAGTTGATCCGATGACGGATCGAAGAGTTGATGAATGTTTTGCGAGTATGAACTTCCCGAAGTTTGACTCATATGTAGAAGAGTATTCGCCTCATGACGATAAAAAAAATCTGGCTCATAGAGTGGAACTCTCGAAAGAGTCGCACACTATGAGCCAGATCTCATGTACTAGTAGCGGGGACAGGATTTGAACCTATGACCTCTGGGTTATGAGCCCAGCGAGCTACCGAGCTGCTCCACCCCGCGTCGGTAGTCTCATCTTAAAGGAAACTCTTCAAATCTCCCAATCCAGGTTCAACTCCCCTTACTTTCCTGACTGTGCGCGAATTGCCGCAGCAATTGCAGATTTCAATCTGCTCTGTGCCTGACCATAGGCGGTGAAGTCGCCATTCTTTAATGCACTCTGTGAATCTGCGAGAGCTGCTTGCGCTGCTGCAAGTGCAGATTTCAATGAGGTATTTGAACCGGTATTTCCTGCAACTCCACCTGAGGTATTTGTTGTTGGAGATGAGTTGTTGCCGAGCGCAGTTCCTGCATTTCCTCCAAATACCTGATCGAGAGCACCTTGCAAGGTGTTATCAAATCCAATTTGATCTCCAAAGCTAATCAAAACTTTCTGAAGCAATGGATAGGCCGCTGAGTTAGCAGTTGCACGAACATAGACTGGCTGCACGTAGAGCAGACCACTTCCGACCGGCAAGGTCACAAGGTTTCCAAGGACTACATCCGATCCACCTTGGCGAAGAAGTGAGAGCGCCTGTGCAACATCCGGCTTCGCTTCAAAGTTTGAAGCAACCTGTGATGGTCCAGAGATATTGGTAGATCGTGGTAGTTGAAGCACGGTGATCTTTCCGTAATCAGCACCAGCATCAGAGTTCACAACTGCAAATGCGGTGAGGTTCTGACGGCCACCCTTTGGTACAAAGCTGGTCGAGAGCGAAAATGCTTCACTCTTCGCACCAGGCAATTGCATTGTCTGATAGTAAGGCGGCTGAGTTGCTGCATTCGCACCGAGTGATGAAGGATCACTTGGAATACGCCAGAAATCTTGGCCACCGTAGAAGGCGCTGGCAGAATCAACGTGATAGGTGCTGAGCACATCGCGTTGAACATTGAAGAGATCTTCTGGATAGCGAATGTGTTTGAGTAGAGCGGGAGAGATTGCACTCTTTGGCTCAACTGTTCCTGGATAAGCCTTCGACCAAGTCTTTAAGACTGGATCTTTAGTATCCCATTGGTAAAGATGGACAGTTCCATCATATGCATCGACAGTAGCCTTTACTGAGTTACGAATGTAATTCACATTTTGATCTGCTAGTGGAGCAACTGATGTTGTAGCGGCGCTCACTGAGTTCGTTGTTGCCGCCGCTAGGTTCGTCACCTTCGCATATGGGTAGCCAGCCGATGTTGTATAGCCATCGATAATCCAGACGATATGGCCATTAACGACTGCTGGGTACTCATTTCCATCCAAGGTCAACCATGGCGCAACCTTCTGAACACGATCCATGGGATTGCGATTGAAGAGAATCTTGGAATCCTTGTTGATCAAGTTTGAGAGCACAATTCGCTGCTCTTTATATTTAATGGCAAAGAGCAAGCGAGAGAAGACTGAGCCCATAGGGACTCCACCAGTGCCGGTATAGGTGTAGTTCTTCTGCCCATTTGCAGAGGTATCATCTGGATAATCAAGCTCGGTAGCTGTTGAGCTCTTTGCTCCGCCGATGATCGAATAATCCGGAACATTCTCACCAAAGTAGATTCGAGGTTGGAAGGTTCCCAAACCATTGGTTGGAGGAATATTTCCAACGACAAAACTTGGCTTTCCATCGGCATCGACGGTATTTGAATACGCTCCAACAAAGCCAAAGCCATGGGTATAAACCAAGTGGTCGTTAATCCAATTTCGCACGGGGCTACCAGCAATATTTAATTCTCGAACCGCTACAACTGTGTCGCGACTCTTGCCGTTGACTGTATAGCGATCCATATCGAGTGAATCTGGGAATGTGTAATACGGCTTAATCTGCTGAAGTTGTCTAAATGTTGCAGAGACTACGTTTGGATCGAGTAAGCGAGTATTTGAAACTGAGTTTGAATCGCCAGCTAATTGGCCAGAAGCCACTGATGTGGTCGCCTGATAATCCTTGATCGTGACCTTATCGAGGCCATATGCAGCGCGCGTTGCATCAATATTGCGTTGAATAAATGGCGCTTCCTTAGATGATTCAGATGGCTTTACTTGGAACTGTTGAATAAAGGCTGGGTAGATACCAGCGATCAAGAGTGATGAGATCACCATAAGTGATACGCCAGCAGCGGGTAGGACCCATGAACGACGAACAATATTTGCGAAGAAGAGAAGTGCGCAGACGACTGCTATCCCAGCGAGAATCGCCTTCGCTGGCAAGGTGGCATTGACATCGGTATAGGAAAGTCCAGTGATCAAACGTCCAGATTTCAGCGCCAAGGTGTAGCGATCGAACCAATACGCGAGCGCCTTCACGAGGACGAGCGCTCCCAATAGGACTGAGAGTTGAACGCGCGCCGCAACTGAGGTGCGATCTTCTTGCACCTGTGGGCGGATTCCGCCGTAGAGGTAATGGACGCCTGCAGTCACAATCAAAGTAAGAAGTAGTGTGGAGATTGCCCAACCAATAAGTGATTCATAGAGCGGCAACTTAAATGCAAAGAAGGAGATATCTAATCCAAATTGCGGATCCTTCACGCCAAAGGGTGTGGAGTTCTTGAATGGCAGCCAGATCTGCCAGAGCCGTGACCCTGCCATTCCTGCAAAGTAGAAGACCGCTGCAGCTCCTGCGATTAATACATAACGCTTGATGGGATCGAGTTGGCTGCGATATCGCTCAATATTGTCGGCTTCCAGCGATGTTGGAACATAGATTGGTCGATTGCGATGAGCAAGATAGATATTCGTTGAAATAATCAGTGAGGTGATAAACCCAAATGCGATGAAGAGCTCTGCCTTGGTAAGCAACGTTGTCTTCCACACCGACGAGAAGTTCACTGATCGGAACCAGAGAATGTCTGCATAGAAGCCACTCAGAGATACGAGCACTACCCCGATAACAACGAGGCTGGCGATGGTGAGTGGAAGAGGTCCCACCTTCTTCCGACGAGGAAAGCCATTACTAAATGGCCCTGAACCTTGAGAGAAGGGATTATTGGGAAAATTGAAAGAACTCATACGCCACACTCTAGCGGCGGAACGTTCTAGCCCGCTTCTTCGGGGTTGAGTGGATCTGAGGCTGGTGGAATCGGCTTTACAGAACCGTGAGCGCCGCGTGAGCCATCGAAGCTGCGTTGGAAGCTCTGAAATGAGGTCACCGAACGATTGGTCTCATTCTCAAATTTATCTTTAAAGCGTGAGACCCAGATGACATAGATGATCGCCCCTGAGACAGCAAAGAGCGGGACGAGCCACCAGATCAGGGCCGAGAAGGCGGGGTTGCCCTGAGAACCACCCGTCGCCGCCATCCGGACGAGGCCGGAATGTAGGAGGAGGTTCATGTTCGTACTCTACTGAGTTAGGAGCAGGAATCTTGGAGCAGGAA
>CAJBLC010000108.1 GCA_903953805.1 uncultured Actinomycetes bacterium
AGGAGAACTTCATCGATGGGTGACACCTTTTCTACAACTCGGCGGATTTTAGAGAGTTCATCCATCAAACCAGATTTAGTGTGCAATCGACCTGCGGTATCAACTATAAAAATTTCTGCCTTCTCTGCGGTCGCGCGCTTAATTCCATCAAATGCAACAGATGCGGGATCGCCCTCAAATTTTCCTGCGACAACTGGAACACCGATACGCTCGCCCCACGTCTGAATCTGATCAATGGCAGCTGCTCTGAAGGTATCTGCCGCCGCAACTATGACGCTGTGACTCTGATCCTTAAAGAGCTTCATCAACTTAGCAACAGATGTTGTCTTGCCGGTTCCATTAACGCCAACAACAATGATGCTCGTTACTCGCTCGCGAGCAATCTGTAACTCTCGTGAAGCAGTTGCTAAATGCGATGAGAGGGTGGCAAGAATTGCACTCTCAATATCTTCTGCCTTCGCTTTCTTGGCCAAGGCGATGATCTCTTCCGTCAGGGCTGAACCCAGATCTGATTCGATGAGATTGTGCTCTAGCTCTTCCCAATCAGCAGCAGCAATTGCCGCTCCCCCGCGAAGTTTGTTAAAGAGTTTGCTAAAGAGCGCCACGTCGACCCCTTGTTATGAGACTGATTCGGTCTCACGTAGGCGCTGCGAGATAACTTCAGAGACACCATCTCCGCGCATCGTGACACCGTAAAGGGCATCGGCGATCTCCATAGTCCGCTTCTGGTGGGTGATGATGATGAGCTGCGACTTCTCGCGAAGCTCTTCAAAGACACCAAGGAGTCTGCCTAAGTTCGTATCATCAAGTGCCGCTTCAACCTCATCCATCACGTAGAACGGACTTGGACGAGCCTTGAAGATGGCAACGAGCATCGCAACTGCAACGAGTGAACGCTCTCCGCCAGAGAGAAGTGAGAGTCGCTTCACGCGCTTTCCAGGAGGACGAGCTTCTACATCAACGCCTGAGTTCATCAGATCATCAGGATTGGTGAGGATCAAGCGACCATCGCCACCTGGGAAGAGGCGGGCGAAGATTCCTTTGAACTCACGTTCGGTATCGAGATAGGCCTGATAGAAGATCTCTTGGACCTTGTCATCGACCTCTTTCACGATATCGAGGAGATCCTTCTTCGTCTTCTTCAAATCTTCTAACTGCTCCGCGAGATATTTCAAACGCTCTTCTAATGCGTTGTACTCCTCGAGAGCAAGTGGATTGATCTTGCCGAGCATTGCCAAGGCGCGCTCTGCTTGCGCCAAACGCTTCTCTTGTTGATCGCGTCGGAATGGAATGAGATCACCAGGGACCCAGTTTCCTTCTTCATCCTCGACAAAGGTAGGAACATCATTCTCAGGACCATACTCATTGATGAGGGTTGTGACATCAATGCCCAACTCCTCCATGGCGCGCGACTCCAAGCCTTCGATGCGAAGTCGTTGTTCTGCTCGAGCGATCTCATCACGGTGGACGCTCGATGTGAGTGTCTCAAGTTCAGTGGTGAGCTCACGGGCCTTGCCGCGCACGGTAAGAATCTCGCCTTCACGCTCAGTGCGAGCGCTCTCTAATCGTTGACGTTCAGCGAGTGCCTTCGAGATTGATACTTCGATCTGAATGAGCGTCTCATATGCGGTATCAGCGATGGATTGAGCGGTTGCCGCAGCAATGGCACGATGTTCACGGCGAAGAATCGCCTTTGCTGCGCTCTCACGTTCATGAGCGGCAGTAGCTTCTAAACTCTGAGCCCGAGCTGCGACTGCGGTGATGCGTTCTTCGAGAGTACGTAATTCAAGTCGCGCCTCAACTTCGGCTGAGCGAGCTGCGGAAACTTGAGAGCGGAGATCTTCAAGATGTGTGAGATCGGGTTCTGCGGGTTCTTGATGAGATTCAAATTGTGCGATAGCTGCTGCTAAGTCGCGCTCATCATTTCCACGCTGCTCTGAGGCTTCGCGTTCTGATTGTGTCAGACGTTCAACTTCAGCCTGCGCACTCTTCACATTTTGCCCAGCCACTGCCATCTGCTCTGCCAGACCTGACATCTTTGCATCAGAGTCATTTAAGCCCGCGAGAGCTTGATCATGGAGAACGCGTGCCGCATCAACTTCATGAGTGAGACGAGCTAATTCAAAACTGAGTGATTCGCAGCGCGCAGTAATCTGATTGAGATTCTCTTGCGTGCGCTCAAGGAGGGCGTTAATTTCAATTGCAGATTGTGAGCCGGATGAACCGCCACGCGCACGATTGCGGCTGATGAGATCGCCGTCGCGCGTGACTGCAATCAAAGTGCGATCAAGATTGATAGCCGCTTGGGCATCGGCAAGGGTTTCGACCGCAACATAACGTTGCAACACTGCTCCGAGGAGGGAATCAATTCCCTGAGTAGAGATGAGAGTTGAAAGTGGCGTTAAGCCAGCAGGGATCTGTTGTGCAGTAGAGGCTCCATCACCATCTATAACGAGCAGCTCTGATCGGCCACCTGATTCTGCCTTGAGCATTCCAAGCGCTGAGACTGCCGAAGTGAGATCTTCTACAACAATTGAATCTGCCAATGGTCCGAGTGCAGCTGCCACAGCAGCTTCCCACCCATGAGAGATCGTGATTAATGACGCGAGTCGGCCTTTTACTCGTGCACCACTTCGGCCAGAGAGAATTGCCTCGCCACCATCTCTATGGATCAGTGACTCTTGAAGTGCAGCTAGTCGAGAGGTCAGTCCGGCACGTTCGCGTTGGGCACTCTGCTCTTCCTCTTGGAGAGACAGGAATCGCTCTTGCAGCGCTGTGAGTGCGCTCTTCGCAACTTCGTACTTGGCATCGAGATCTGGCTCAGATGCATCAAGGCCCGCGATCTCGCCCTCGAGTGAGGCAAAGTCGCCGCGGAATTGCTTGAGTCGTTCACTCGCTTCATCGCGAGCGGCGGTAAGGCGAGCGATCTCCGCATTTGTTGCATCGATTCGAGAACGGAGACCATTGATATGGCCCTCTTGGCGAGCAGTTCCTTCACGCTGATCTGCGATCGCGCGGAGCGAAGCACTGACACTGTTCTCTTCACGGGCAAGTTGGGATTCAAGCTCACGCAATTTTTCAGTAAGTGCACCAAGTGAACTCTGAGATTCCGAGAGCACTGTTCGAAGTGAACTCTCTTCGCCGCGAAGTGTTACTGCCTCGGCATCCATCGACTCAGGATCGCGACCACCTGCACGCGCCTCATCGGCATCTTCTGCCAAGAAGCGAGAGCGCTCAGATGAGAGCGATTGAATTCCGCGGAATTTTTCCCGTTGCGCAGTAAGTCGATAGAAGTTCTCTTGTGCTTGAACCAGAAGTGGATTTTCGAGCGCGCTGATCTGATCCAGCTCTTCTTCACGTGCGCGTGCTGTACGAAGCGCCGTTTCAACCTCATCGCGGCGAGAGCGCAGTACCGTCTCATCTGCAACCTCAGCATCGAGGTTTGATTTCAAATTGATGAGATCATCGGCAAGGATGCGCAATCTCGCATCTCGTACATCGGATTGGATCGTCGATGCCTTGCGAGCAACCTCAGCTTGCTTGCCAAGTGGCTTGAGATTACGACGTAACTCCACAGTGAGATCTTGAATGCGAGAGAGATTTCCCTGCATCGAATCTAATTTACGAAGTGCCTTCTCTTTGCGCTTGCGGTGTTTGAGAACGCCAGCAGCTTCTTCGATAAATGCGCGACGTTCTTCTGGGTTGGCAAGGAGAATTGCATCGAGCTGACCCTGACCGACGATGACATGCATCTCGCGGCCGATACCGCTATCACTGAGCAGCTCTTGAATATCGAGCAATCTCGTCGTCTCGCCATTAAGAAGATATTCAGATGTGCCGTTTCTAAAGAGCACACGGCTGATCGTGACCTCTGTGAAATCAATCGGCAGGGTCTGATCGGTATTGTCGATCGTTACAGATACTTCGGCGCGACCGAGAGGGGCGCGTCCAGATGTTCCGGCGAAGATGACATCTTCCATCTTTCCACCGCGAAGCGACTTTGCACCCTGCTCACCCATTACCCATGAGAGGGCATCGAGGACATTTGATTTACCTGAACCATTTGGACCGACTACGCAGGTGATACCAGGTTCGAAATTAAGGGTGGTGGAAGAGGCGAAGGACTTAAATCCTTTTAAGGTGACGCTCTTCAAATACACGGGGAAAACCTATCGGTAACTCCGATGTCAGCCTAAAAATGCCACGCCTCAAGCGAAGGTTGAGGGTTTTAGAGAGTGCGTTGCAAAAGAGCGTCGTACGCTAACTTTGCAGCAACTTGCTCTGCCTCTCGTTTGCTCTTGCCCTCTCCTGCAGCAAACCGCTCTCCAGAAAGTATGGCAACTGCACTAAAACTTTTATCGTGATCTGGGCCAGATTGAGTGACCTCATATTCAGGTGGTGTAAGTCCACGAGCAGCTGCTAACTCTTGAAGTGCAGTCTTTCCATCGAGAGTTGCGCCTTCAGCAGTAGCCGCTTCCAAAGCAGATTCACACCAGCGAAGAACAGCCGCGGCTGTCTCGGTAAATCCATGTTCAATATAAATCGCACCGACGAGCGCCTCTAACGAATCGGCAAGAAGTGAGTTCTTATCCCGTCCGCCGGTCGCTTCTTCACCTTTTCCGATGCGAAGATATTGACCGAGTTCAAGCTCTCGGGCGATGGTGGCAAGTGCTCGCGTACTGACAACGCTCGAGCGGAGCGGAGAAAGTTTGCTCTCATCCAGATCTGGATATCGCGCAAAGAGCGCTTCTGTGATGAGTAATCCCAATACCGAATCGCCCAGAAATTCAAGGCGCTCATTTGTTGGGATTCCACCGTTCTCATATGCATATGAGCGGTGAGTTAAAGCTAGTTGAAGTAACTCATCCTTAACCGATATTCCGAGTACTTCGGTTAGGCGCGAGTACAGATCAGACCTCGAGGACCTGACGACGGTTGTAAGTGCCGCAGGTTGGGCAGGCAGTGTGCTGCAACTTAGGTGACTGGCACTGACCGCATGTTGCTACTGCTGCAGGGGTGGTCTTCCATGAGCTACGACGGGTACGCGTACGTGAACGCGACATCTTTCGCTTTGGTACTGGCATGGCCGACTCCTTTAAATAACGTGAGGGAGAAGTATCTCCAAAAAGGTGGGTAGATACAAACTGAGGGCAGAGCCTAGCCCTGGGGGCCTTCGGGGGCGTTGAGACCATCTAGGCCATCTAGGCCCTTCATTTGCTCCAGCCCAGCCCAGCGAATATCGATCTGCTCGTGGCCGTGATCCTCCGGGAGGTCGACCCACTTCACACCGCACTCCGGGCAGAGCCCGAGGCAATCTTCGCTACAGAGCGGGTTTACAGGAAGGTTGAGAATGAGGGCATCCCGGATTGGCCCTTCCAAGTCGATGTAATCGCCCTGCATGGTGAGGACCTCATCTTCGTCCTCGACAACGATCTCTTTCTCCTGCCGACGTGATGATCTGGAGCGTGGATCTGGTTCGTAGATATAGAGCTCGTTAAATTCCTCATCGAGATCTAATTCGATGCGATCGAGACAGCGCGTGCACTCGCCCACTGCCAAGGCGCGGACCTCTGCACTTGCGAGAACGCCCTCTGAAACAGCGGAGAGTCGAAGATCTACTTCAATCCCCTCACCGACTGGAATTGCGAAGAAAGGTAGCCCCATTGATTCATGTTCAGTGATCGTGAGCTCGTATTCACGCATCTCACCAGCTCTTCGCGGGAGATCGTGACAGCTAAAGAAGAATGGGCCGTCATGAACGGCATGAATAGATGACATGAGGTTATTCCGAAAGTTCTGAGAGGACGTGCTTCGTCTCTACACCTTGGAGCTTGTCGCGCCCCTTTTGAACAACATCGAGCGTCTTATTTAAGATCACTTCGAGAGTCGCTAAACGTGAGTCGATATAAGCCTCAATCTCTTCACGCTCTTTCTGAGCCTCTTCTTCAACTTCTGCGAGAATTCGTTGCGCCTCTTTCTTCGCCGCAGCAACAATCTCAGTCTGCTCCACCATCTGAGCTACTTCTTCACGAGCATGGCTAATCAATTGATCGGCGCTCAAGCGCGCTTCTTCGAGAATGCTCTCGCGAGTAGAGATGATCTCTTGTGCTTGGGCTAAGTCCGATGGGAATGCAGCGCGAGCCTGATCTAAAACTTCAAGGAGTTCGCCACGATGGATGACACAACTGGCAGAGAGTGGGACGCCACGAGCTTCTTCAACGGTTGTGATGGCGCTCTGAATCCGTTCTACAACTGTCATTACCTCTTGTGAATCCATGTGAAACCTCTTTATTCGTGGGAAGGAGAGTTTAGCGTGCCGCTAGTCGGGCTGTGAGTTTCTCGATGATCGGAGCAGGTAGATATGCAGAGATATCTCCCCCAAAAGTGGCAATCTCTTTAACGAGTGATGAAGAGAGGAATGAGTGGGCCGGCGCAGTCGACATAAAAAGCGTCTCGATGCCTTTTAGCTGGAGATTGATTTGAGACATCTGTAACTCGTAGTCGAAATCAGTGACGGCTCGCAAGCCCTTCACAATCGCCTTCACATCATGGCGCTCGCAATAATCAACGAGCAATCCGCTCCAAGAGTCGACTCGAACATTGGGATATTCAGCAGTGACTTCTGCGATCATCGCCAACCGTTCTTCAACGGTAAAGAGCGTCTTCTTTGTTTGATTCACTAAAACTGCGATCACTACTTCGTCGAAGAGTTCACTCGCACGCTTAATGATGTCAAGGTGGCCGAAGGTAATGGGATCAAACGATCCTGGGCAGACGACGCGTTTCACTCTGAAACGGTAGCAGAGTAGCCACCGTAGAAGATACTTCCCTGTCCATATGAGCGTATCTTCTCGAGTGCCATTGAGGCGGGCCACGCAAATGGCTTCCCCTTACTCTCGCGCTCGATGGCGACTAGGCCACGAGGTTGCAAGAGATCTTTCACAACGATTGTGTCGAGCAGATCTTCAATATCTTCATTGGAGAGATCGTATGGTGGATCCATAAAGATAATGTCGTACTTAATTGGGAATTCCGATTCCAAGAAACGTGCAGCTCTGGAGTGAAAGACTCTATGTTTACGAGATGGCTCTTGAAGCAATTTAAAATTTGAAATTGCAATCTCAACTGTTTCAGCATCTGCCTCTACAGCATGGACGAGAGCGGCTCCACGAGAGAGCGCCTCAACACCAACCGCAGCGCTTCCTGCGAAGAGATCAAGAAAATTGAGATCAGTAAGCGAATTGAACTCTGATTCAAGGGATGAGAAGAGTCCTTCACGCGCCCGGTCTGATGTTGGACGCACTCCAGCACCAGTTGGCGAATGGAGATTCTTCCCCTTTCCTGATCCAGCAATAATTCTCATCATCAATCCCCTTCTTAACTCTTACGTAACTTTTACTTAGCCCTTATCGACAAAAGTCGACTTCTCTTCTTCTAGCAATCTTTCAACACTTGCCCCGAGTTCAGGTGCGCCTTTGAAATCGGGATCTGATTCGACGAGTTTGACAGCACATTCTCTCGCCTTCTCGATCAAATCTTCATCACGAAGAACTTTAAGAAGTTTGAGATGAGAGCGAGTTCCAGATTGTGCACTTCCCAAGACATCGCCCTCTGATCGCTGCTCAAGGTCGATACGAGCTAATTCAAAGCCATCGAGCGTGCCGGCAACTGCATCTAATCGCTCCATCGATGGGGTAAGTGGCTGAGCATTTGTCACGAGCAGGCAGAGACCCGGTACCGAACCACGACCAACACGGCCACGGAGCTGGTGTAACTGAGAGACACCGAATCGATCGGCATCCATGATCACCATGGTTGAGGCATTAGGAACATCGACACCGACTTCAATCACCGTTGTTGCAACAAGGACATCGATCTCGCCAGAACTGAAGGCGCTCATCGTTGCCTCTTTCTCCTCTGAACTTTGGCGTCCGTGCAAGAGCGCCACTTTGAGTCCTTTGAGTGGTCCGAGCGCTAACCGTGGAGCTAGCTCTTCCACCGCGGTCATATGCAACTTCGGTTCATCATCTTCCACACTCTCACCGGCAAGTGTGGCTAACTCCCGCGCAAGCGCGCGATCACTCTCGCTGAGAGACTCCAATCCTTCTTCTTCAATCTTCTCAGAGATCCGTGGTGCAACGACATATGCCTGATGGCCCTTTGCAACCTCTTCGGTGATTCGATCCCAGGCACGATCAAGGTAGTGCGGCTTTTCAAGAGTAGGAATAACAAATGTTTGGATGGGCGATCGCCCGTGCGGAAGTGTTCGAAGTGTTGAAACGTCGAGATCACCGAAGATCGTCATCGCCACCGTTCGAGGAATTGGTGTCGCAGTCATCACTAAGAGATGCGGTGGCTTCTGCGCCTTACCACGCAGGGCATCACGTTGCTCGACACCAAAGCGATGCTGCTCATCAACAACGACCAGTGCGAGATCCGCGAATTCAACGCCAGCGCTGAGGAGGGCATGAGTTCCAATAATGATTCCCGCTTCACCAGATGCGATACGAGTAAGCGAATCTCTCTTGGTTGCTGCCGACATAGAACCAGTTAAGAGTGCAATCTGGGTTCCCACATCACTTCCACCCAGGGTTCCACCTTCTGCGAGATCTCCTAACATCTTGCGCATCGTGATGTAGTGCTGCTGCGCCAAAACTTCGGTTGGGGCAAGAATTGCCGCCTGTCCCCCGCTCTCAATCACAGTGAGAGCGGCTCGTAGCGCGATAACAGTCTTACCTGAACCTACTTCACCTTGAAGTAAGCGATGCATCGGATAACCACGACTGAGATCTTGATCGATCTCATTCATAACCTGGAGCTGGCCATCGGTGTACTGCCATGGCAGACGCTTCTCAAATGCTTGAACTAGCCCATTCGCAGTTGCAGTCCGAGGAGTCGTAGCGAGCGCACGAAGTTCAACACGACGTTTCGCCAATAAGAGCTGAAGAAGTAGCGCTTCATC
>CAJBLC010000109.1 GCA_903953805.1 uncultured Actinomycetes bacterium
ACAACTGGCTTGAGACCTTCAGCATATTGCTTTGCGTGATGAGCACAGAAGAGAAGTTCCCCGCCATTGAGAAGAGTGGCACGGACATAAGCCTGTGCACCACAACGATCGCAACGATCGACAGCATTGAGCGGTGTTGGCTCGAGAATCATCTGCTCTGACATCTGCTCTCCTTCTTCGGTCTAATAACGATCCATGCATGTGATTGCGAGAATCTTAGGCGGTACTGGAACAGTAAATCATGGATAGATATTCCCAGGCGCGTTAAAAGTCGAGTAAAAGGCGATTTTGAGTGATTTCTCACCTTAAATATCGAAGTGTGGGAGCAATTGGGGGAAATATCGTCCCCTACGGCGCGTAATGGCCCGATTTGAGCCACTGCAGAGATAGCCTCTGCACCCGTGGCAACTAAATCTAATAATGAGGTCTCGGCCGATAATCAATATACGGCGAAAGACCTCGCAGTCCTCGAAGGTTTAGATGCCGTACGTAAACGTCCCGGAATGTATATCGGTACAACCGATTCTCGCGGACTCATGCATTGTCTCTGGGAGATCATCGATAACTCTGTAGATGAGGCGCTTGCTGGTTTCTGTACCAGTATTGAAATTAATCTTGAAGCTGATGGCTCAGTAGAAGTCCATGACAATGGACGCGGTATCCCCGTTGATAAGGAGCCAAAGACCGGCCTTACTGGCGTTGAAGTTGTCTTCACAAAATTGCATGCTGGTGGAAAGTTCGGCGGCGGTTCCTATGCAGCCTCAGGTGGACTCCACGGCGTAGGTGCATCTGTCGTTAATGCACTCGCCTCACGTCTTGATGTCGAAGTTGATCGCAATGGCAAAATTTATTGGATGTCATTCCAACGTGGAAATGCCGGAATCTTTGATGGCGATGGACCGAAGGCAACATTTGAAGAATCCTCTGGTCTTCGTCAAATTGGTAAGGTGGCGGCGAAGGTCACCGGAACTCGCGTGAAGTGGTGGTTTGATCGCCAGATCTTCCTCAAAGAGGCAGAACTCTCCATCGAAGATATTTATGCACGCGCACGTCAGACCTCCTACCTTGTTCCCGGTCTAACGCTTGTCGTCAATGACAATCGGACGAAGAGCAAAACCTCCGAGACCTTCTTCCACAAAGGTGGAATTTCAGAGTTCTGTTCATTCTTGCGCCCCGATGAACCGGTAGGCGAAGTCATCCGCATTTCAGGTAGCGGTGAGTACACCGAGACCGTCCCAGTCCTTGATGACAAGGGACATATGATGCCGACGGAAGTTTCTCGCACCATGGGCGTTGATATCGCGATGCAATGGGGCAATGGCTACGAGACCACAATGTCTTCGTTCGTCAACATTATCTCTACTCCAAAGGGTGGAACCCACACCCAGGGCTTTGAACGTTCCATCACCAAGGTGATGAATGATGCTCTTCGCTCAACTAAAACTTTGAAGAATAACGAGGGTGATGTCATCAAGGATGACGTACTCGAAGGCTTGACTGCAGTCGTCACGGTTCGTATGTCTGAACCCCAGTTTGAAGGTCAGACCAAGGAAGTTCTCGGAACAGCTGCTGCAACCAAGATTGTTGCTGCAGTAGTTGCAGAGGAGATGGAGAAGTTCTTCAACACCACCAAGCGCATCGAGAAAGCAACCGGAAAGTTGATTCTCGAGAAGATCGCAAATGCCTCGCGCACGCGAATCTCAGCTCGAGCACACAAAGATCTCCAGCGCCGCAAGAATGCTCTTGAATCTTCATCACTTCCAACAAAACTTTCGGATTGTCGCTCCGATGACACTGCCCGGACAGAGCTCTTTATCGTTGAGGGAGATTCTGCACTTGGTACCACTAAGGCAGCTCGTAACTCTGAATTCCAGGCAATCCTTCCGATTCGCGGAAAGATTCTCAATGTTCAGAAGGCTTCGCTCTCACAGATGCTCGAGAACACTGAGTGCGCATCCATCATCCAGGTTATTGGTGCGGGATCCGGAAAATCTTTCAGTCTCGACGATGCTCGTTACGGTCGCATTATTTTGATGTCTGATGCAGATGTTGATGGCGCGCACATCCGCTGTCTTCTCCTCACTCTTCTCTGTCGCTATATGCGTCCATTAATCGAAGATGGTCGCGTCTTTGCAGCGATCCCACCTTTGCATCGCATTGATGTCGTCGGTGGAAAGCGTGGCGAGGTCCACTACACATACTCTGATGATGAGATGAAGCGCGTTCTCGCAGATCTAACAAAGAATGGCAAGCGTTGGAAAGAGCCAGTACAGCGCTACAAGGGTCTTGGTGAGATGGATGCAGATCAGCTCCGTGAAACCACGATGGACCCAGATAAGCGCACCTTGCGCCGCATCACAATGAATGATGCCAACGCAGCAGAGGCGATGTTTGAGCTTCTCATGGGAAATGAAGTCGCACCCCGTAAAGAATTTATTTCAACTGCCGAGATTGATCGCGATCGTATCGACGCATAACCCCTCGAGGTTCTAGAGTGTGAGCCATGAAGCGCAACGATATCCAAGCGCTTCGTGGCTTCTCTGTTTTAGCGGTGCTTCTCTATCACCTTCAGATCCTTCGCTTTAAAGGCGGCTTTCTCGGAGTCGATATCTTCTTTGTTATCTCTGGCTTTGTGATTACCGAGCGATTAGCTCGAGGTAATGGGTCGGTTCGCTCCCAACTTATTGATTTTTATCAACGCCGAGCGAAGCGAATCTTGCCGGCCTCACTCTTGGTCATCATTCTTACAGCCATCTGCGTGCGCCTCTTTCTCTCACCACTTTCTTGGCGCAGGTTTGGTTTTGATGGAATAGCAACGACCTTCTTCGCGGGTAATCTCAGATTTGCTGCTCAAGGAAATGACTATCTCTCACAATCAATGAGCCCCACTCCATATCTGCATTATTGGTCACTCGGAGTCGAAGAACAGTTCTACCTCATCTGGCCGTTGCTCTTTCTCTTCATCTTCAAAGCCCGCAAATATCTCGTTCTTCCCTTTGCATGCATCGCTGCAGGTTTCGCGATCTGGTACACACATATCTCGCCAGTCAACTCGTTCTATCAACCTTTCTCCAGGACTTGGGAATTTCTGGCGGGTATTTGCGTTGCCTTATTAGTTCGAAAGCCGGCCAGAGGTGGGAGACTCCTGGCCCTCGTGGGCTGGATTGCCATCTCAGTATCCATACTTTTTATCGGAAGTAGTCTTCCTGTCCCTGGAATGACAACGCTGATTCCTGTTTTAGGTGCAGTTGCGATCTTGGTTGCATCACAAAGTATGCCGTGGGAGCCATTATTGGTGAGGGTGGGGGATTACTCCTACGCGATCTATCTCGTGCACTGGCCTCTCGTCGTGATCGTATTGGCACGTTATCAAGGGCTTAGCACTTCATCTAAAGCTGTGATTGGGCTCCTGTCTATCATCGGCGGCTATCTGATCTCTGGCTATGTCGAGAGACCCTTTCGCTTCAATAATCGTTTCGCCGTTGGACTTCCGACATGGGGTGTCGGACTGATCGCAGTATGTGCGATGGTCTTTGGAACGACAACCTTTGCATCCGCTACCCCCTCAATAGGCAAGGCGACGATTGATATATCAGAGCCAATTATCTACACCGACAAATGCCATCTCGACTTTGGGGTTGATAAGCCAACCTCGCCCTGCCTCTTTGGTGACATTCAATCAAAGGTAGAGGTAGTGCTAGTCGGCGATTCACATGCGGCTCAATGGTTTAACGCTGTCGAGCAGACCGCCATGTCACACCATTGGAAGCTGCTATCGCTAACAAAGTCATCATGCCCCGCAACCTTCTTGGAGACGAAGCGCAACGGAATCGCGGATATATCTTGTCTACATTGGCAGAGATATGTTGCAGCTCGCATCGCGGCTGAACACCCAGCAAAGGTCTTTATTACTTCCTTCAGTGAGTATGTCTACCCATTGGTCAAATCTGGAGAGTACGCATCACTTTATGCTGATGGTCTGGCGAAGTTCGTAGGTGCGTTGGCACTTCCACCATCAAGCATCTATTACCTCGAAGATACTCCACATCCACTGGTATCAATTCCTGATTGTTTAGCGAAACATGCCAAGAATCCTTCTCAATGTGATTTCACGTTGACGCGATCTGCAGCGACTATCGCGATTCAAAGGAAAATTACCCCGTTGGGAATTCACTACCTAAACTTCAACCACTTGCTCTGTTCAAAGAGTAAGTGTTCGGCGCTCTTTGCGAGAAGAAATACCTATCGAGACAGTTCGCACATCAGCGTGAGTACCTCAAGGGCGTTAGCGCCGAATTTCTCCGCGTTCGTCTCTTAGAAGTTATTCACCGATTCGGCTGCGGCGAGGAGTTGCAAAGTTCTTTGCAACCTCTGTGAGCTCTGCCGAGACTTGCTTACGAATAGCATCCTCTGATCCAAGGAGTGTTTGAAGTGCCTTGATAGTTGCAGAAAGCTCTTTGCTCTCTGTTTCAAGCTCAAGCTTGCTCATCTTGGTGAGGCGGCGAAGTGGCATATCAAGAATATAAGTCGCTTGCTCATCTGAGAGCTTGAAAGACTTGATCAAATCAGCCTTCGCGGTTGTTGCATCTTCAGAGGCGCGAATAATCTTGATGACCTTGTCGATATCGATAATCGCTTTGAGCAGTCCATCAACGAGATTTAAACGGGCTTGGGCCTTGCCAAGGCGATGCTCAGAGCGGCGACGAACGACCTCGATACGGTGATCGATAAAGACTTGAAGGAGCTCTTTTAAGCCAAGTGTCTGAGGTCGGCCATTTACCAAGGCAACTGCATTGACAGAGAATTGATCTTCCATCGGAGTGAGCTTGTAGAGCTTCTCAAGGATCTCTTCAGGTTCATAGCCATTCTTAATTTCAACGACGACCTTGGTGCCTTGCTGGCCATCAGAGAGATCGACGATATCTGAGATTCCCTGAATCTTCTTCGCCTTGACGAGATCGGCGATCTTTTCAACAACTTTTTCCGGTCCGATATTGAATGGGAACTCGGTAATGACGATACCTTGCTTGCGGGCAGTCACCTTTTCAACAATTGCAGTTGCGCGAACCTTAAAGGAGCCACGACCAGTTGCATAAGCCTCTTCAACGCCAGAGAGCCCCACGATCTCGCCACCAGTAGGGAAATCTGGAGCTGGCACGAACTTCATGAGCGCCTTGAGAGTCGCCTTTGGATTTTCAATGAGATGCTTTGTCGCAGCAACTACCTCACCAAGGTTGTGCGGTGCCATGTTGGTTGCCATACCCACCGCGATACCAGTCGCGCCATTGACAAGCAGGTTTGGGAAGGCAGCTGGGAGGACGAGTGGCTCAAGAAGTTGGCCATCGTAGTTTCCACCAAAATCAACGGTGTTCTCATCCGATTCATTGACCATCGCAAGAGCCGCTGGTGCGAGACGGGCTTCGGTGTAACGCATCGCTGCTGGACCAGCATCGAGTGAGCCAAAGTTTCCGTGGCCATCAATCAGAGGCAAACGGGTTGTAAATGGTTGGGCGAGACGAACCGCTGCGTCATAAATGGCGCCATCACCGTGTGGGTGCAACTTACCCATGACTTCACCAACAACACGAGCGCACTTCACGTGACCCTTATCTGGACGAAGGCCCATGTCGAACATCATGTGCAGGATGCGACGTTGTACGGGCTTTAATCCATCGCGAGCATCGGGGAGGGCGCGTGAGTAAATAACGGAATAGGCATACTCAAGGAAGGATTCGGACATCTCTGCCGAGACATCGATATCGACGATCTTTCCTGGGTTCTCACCTGGTTTTGGGAGAACGGCTTTTGGGGTCTTTGTGGCCATGGGTCGTATCTTGCCAATGGAAGAGCTGAAATGAGCGCAGCGACTCGATTTCGATGGCGATCTGCCAAGATAGGCCGGTGATAGAGAGCGGCTTAGCAGGGCTAGCTCAATCAATCTTTGCCAGTCTCGGGTTGGCCACTACATCAAACTATCGAGGCCTACCTGATAGCAAACGCACCGTCCTGATTTTGATCGATGGACTTGGTTATAACTCCCTCAGGCAGTATTCAGACGAGTTCCCAATCTTCAAAAACTTTTTTTCTTCAGATCCATTGCGATCGCACTTTCCGACAACGACGGCAACAAATCTCGTCTCACTTGGGACAGGTGAACTTCCTGGCGTTCATGGAATGTTGGGATACACAGTTCGAGTTCCGCGTTCTGGTGAACCTGGTCGATTGCTTAATGCACTGAAATGGGATGAACGAGTTGACCCCGTGGTGTGGCAGAGCGTTCCGACGTTGTATGAGCGAGCAGGTGAAGCTGGAATTGAAATTTCTCACATCGCTGAGAAGCGATACGAGGGAAGTGGATTTACTCAAGCCGGAATGCGCGGTGCCCATTACATCGGCGCAAATCATGTGCATGAGATGATCGATGGCGCACGTTCAGCACATCTGCGTGAACGAAGTTATTCCTATATTTATCTCAACAGCGTTGATTCAGCCGGGCATGCTCATGGAGTTGGATCAGAGCGTTGGCTCAGTGCGTTGAGTTCTGTAGCAGAGCTTTTAGAAGGCCTAGTAAAAGCACTGCCAACGGATACCGACATTTACCTCACCGCAGATCACGGAATGATCAATGTAGAAGAGAAGATAATTTTAGGTGAGGGAAATAACCTACTTGAGAATGTCACGTTGATAGGTGGAGAGGCGAGAGCTCGCCATATCTATCTGCGGGACGGTTCAGTCCCAGAGACAGCTACCTTGTGGAGGGACCATTTTGGTAAGAGTGTTGAGATCTTTACAAAAGCCGATGCGGTACGGCTTTTTGGCGCAGTAATCACGGCGGATTCACTCGATCGAATGGGCGATCTGATCGCTGTTCCAACTGGGGGAATCGTTTTGTTAGATCCAGCAATTGCCTCTAAGGAGACACTCATGGTGGGTCACCATGGTGGATTTACTCAGGACGAGGTTCTGATCCCTCTTCTTTCTTACCGAACATAATGTCATCCCATGAAGGAATGCGAATTCGCTTAGTGACGCCATCGCGCTTTGCCTCTAGCTCAACTTCTTCTTTTGCTCGAGGACTCTCTTGAGACTCCTCAGTTGAATCGCTTGGAGTTGGAGTTGTAGAAATACGGATTGGCTCTTCTGGTTTCACCGCAACAAGTCGTGGGGCTGGGGTAGTCGCTACATCCGATTGATAGACCATCCCGTGGGAAGGCGTTGCTGGACGAGAAGGTTTCTCTTCTCCTGAGATCCATCGCGCGCCATCATCTTCGGTTACAAGCGTGCGGTTGTTGGTATCAAATGCCCAATTAGCTTCACCTGAACCAGTTGCGATTGGGTAGGTCAGGATGATGTTCCACAACCCGTCATCGCGGCGCCAGGTATTCCATTCAACGAGTTGCATATCGACTCCACGTGGAGCGAGTTGGGCGATCGTGGCAGCCATCAAGGTAGGAGAGTGAGGATCGCGGCGAAGTGGAGTTTCAAGAGCCTGCCCAATGACAAAAGCGCGCTCTTGCATAATCGGTCCTGAAAACTTCTCAATTTTTTCCAGGTCCCATTCAGTAGAACGAGCGATCGAATCGGCGCTCTCGCCAGAGCGAAGTCGGGATTGAACCTCTTTTACTGAGGTCGAGAGCATCTGATCTGGATTTACTACTGCAACGAGTCGTGGTTGATTAACTGTTGCACGCAGATGATCGCTAATGCGCAGCGCAAACTGATTTCCATCCTGATCTGAAAGTTCTAGCTCAGTTCCATCTTCAGATCGGCCTACGAGGCGGAGGTCAGTCTTATCGGTCATTGGGAAAGGATAACGAATGCTTGCTAGTGATGTTGGATGCGACGCCACACTTTGAAGTAAGGAAGTATCGCAATATTTGCGAGCACGAGGCAGCCGATAGGAATTACTAAAGCGGCCTTTGCGCCGAGAGTATCGATGATGTGACCTGAAAGCGGTCCAGGAAGAGCGCCACCGAGACTGAGCGAGGCAATTACCCATGCCAATGTTTCAGTAATACGAGAAGAAGGTGCGGATTTTTCGGCAACGCCATATCCAGCAACAATCAGAGGCGCGACCCCAAAGCCGCTGAGGAAAAGTGCAACTGCAAGCTCCCAAATGGAATGGATGAAGAGAATCGGAAGCGAGATCAGGAGGATCCCAAGCATCAATCGTCTAAATTTATGAGCATCGGATATCTTCCAACTGATCGCCCCGTTAAATATTGCAGCAACTCCACTTCCTGCTGCCCAAATTGCAAGAACTGCTCCTAGGTAGGCAGATTTGTGACTCTCTTGCATATAAGCGACAACGGCGAGATTTGTTGATGCAAAGAATGCTCCGAGAAAAATAAATGGGAGTGTGACTGCTTGCAGTTCTGGATGGCGTAATACTGAAGAGTGTTTAACTCCATCTACCTTTGGATGTAGGGCAGGTTCACTATCTCGTTGACTGACAAAGTAAGCAGTCCCAATCGACATAAAGGCGAAGGCGAAGAGAATTCCAGCAGGGGGCGCAATCGCAGTTGCTGCAACTGAGGCGATCAGTGGACCGATGATGAAAATGATCTCATCGACAAGTGCTTCATAACTATATGCAGTATTGATGAGCATCCGATCCTCACCCAAGGCGAAGAGCCAACGTCTGCGAACCATCCCGCCGATATTTACTGAGAAGAATTCACAGATAAATATTGCCGACATCCATAGCCACTCTGGACTGTGGTGTGTGATGAGAAAGAGAAAGAGAAGGCCAAAGAGGATATGAAGCGGAATATTTATGCGAAGTAGGGCCCGCTGACCGAATTGATCAGCCAATCGAGACCACATCGGTGAGATCACGCTGGTAATAAGCGCAGCTCCGGTCGAAACAAAACCAGCGAGCGTATATTTATGGGTCTGAGCCACAATCACGAGCGTGACCGCTAGCAAGGTCATCGAGATTGGCATTCGCGCAATAGAGCCCGCTATCGAAAATTTCAACCCGCCAGGGGTACGCAGGAGTTTGCGATAAGGGCTCAACACACTTAGATTCTAACTATGGACGAGAGCAATAAGGTTGAAAGTGGAGCCAATCCAGCAGAGTTACTAGCTTTGGCAGTGGCGGTTTCTCATGAAGCAGCGACCTTGTTATCAAGTAGGCCATCAAATTTTGATATCCATCAGAAGAGCTCAGCAGTTGATTTCGCAACTCAAATGGATCATGCAAGTGAGAAACTCATTGTCGAACGCCTACTTGCCGCCCGCCCTCATGATGGGATTATTGGTGAAGAAGGGGCAGAGCGTGAAAGCTCCTCAGGCATTACCTGGGTGATTGACCCGCTGGATGGAACTGTTAACTATTTTTACGACCTTCCTGGGTGGAATGTCTCTATCGCCGCAAAAGATTCTGAAGGTGTAGTGATTGGTGTTGTGAATGCACCCTCGATCAACTCGCTCTGGACGGCGATTCGAGGTGGCGGCGCCTTCAAGAATGGCGAGCCAATCCGTTGCACTGACCCGATCACACTAGACCGAGCCTTGATTGGGACGGGCTTCTCCTATTCCGTTGAGACACGGGTTGGCCAGGCTGAACTCGTTCAATCACTTATTCCGCGAATCCGAGATCTTCGCCGAAATGGCGCCGCTGCGGTTGACCTCTGCCAGGTGGCGACAGGTGCGCTCGATGGCTACTTTGAGAAGGATTTGAAGGAGTGGGATTTGGCCGCCGGCGGGCTTATCGCCCGCGAGGCGGGTGCGCTCGTGACAGGGCGCCACGGGGGAGCACCTGGCCAGGAGATGGTGATTGCCGCTGGGCCGGCCCTGCATGCCCACCTTCTGACCGAAATTGGGTGATCAGCCCCTCTTGTGGCAGGATTAGGCCTTCGCAGGCAGACCTGTGACTAGATATTTTCGTAACGTTAGGACCCAAGATGAACGTGTTAGACGCAGTCGATGCTGCCTCACTCCGCAAGGACCTTATTAACTTCCGTCCAGGTGATGAGATCAAGATCCACGTTCGCGTTATCGAAGGTAACAAGAGCCGTATTCAGCTCTTCCAGGGAATCGTCATCCGTCGCCAAGGTTCTGGCGTCCGTGAGACCTTCACCATCCGCAAGCTTGCTTACGGCGTCGGTGTTGAGCGTACCTTCCCAATCCACACACCTGTTATTGAAAAGTACGAGATGGTTCGTCGTGGCGATGTTCGCCGTGCGAAGCTCTACTACCTCCGCGATCTCCGCGGTAAGGCTGCAAAGATCAAAGAGAAGCGTGGCGTCGGCGGTTCATTTATCGTTGAAGATGTCGCAGCTCCAGTTGTTGAGGCTCCAGTTGTCGAGGCCGTTGAAACTCCTGTAGTCGAGGCCGTTGAAACTCCTGTAGTCGAGACACCAGTAGTCGAGAGCGCGACAGAGGCAGTAGTAGAGGCTCCAGTTGCTGAAACTGCTGAAGTCGAAACAACTCCAGAAGCCTAAAACTCTTCTTATGCGCCTTCCCAAGAAGGGCTCACTGCTTCGCGAAGTTCCTATCATCGTTGTTTCGGCTCTTGTCGTCTCAATTTTTGTTAAGACCTTTCTTATCCACTTCTTCTTCATTCCTTCTGGCTCCATGCAGAACACTCTCCAAATCGGTGATCGCATTGCTGTTAACAAACTCGCCAATTACTTCACTGATATTAAGCGCGGGGAAGTTGTGGTCTTTAAGGATCCCGCTAATTGGCTTGGCGCAGCTCCGACAGAGACTGGCTCGAAGACTGTTGTTGCGATGAAGAACGCACTTGTTGCAGTTGGCATTCTCCCCGATCCAGCAAAACAGTATTTAATCAAGCGCGTCATTGGCGTCGGTGGGGATACCGTGATCTGTTGTGATGCAAAAGGTCGCCTCACGATCAATGGAACATCTGTTACTGAGCCCTATATCTTCGCGGGGAACAAGCCAAGCGATTCAAACTTTAAAGTGACTATTCCAAAGGGATATATCTGGGTAATGGGTGATCATCGTGGAGCTTCTGCAGATTCACGCTTCCATACTGACGATATCCACCATGGGATGGTCCCGCTGAACGATGTTGTCGGACGGGCTTTCGTGACAGTCTGGCCACCGAGCCACATAAAGTATTTATCGGTAGGGCACGAACTCTCTAAGGTAGCTGTTAAGAAGTAACTATGGCTGCGATCGAGCAGACCTTGCTCTCCTCGGGTATTTCACATATCGCAGGTGTGGATGAAGCAGGTCGCGGTCCATGTGCGGGTCCGCTCATTGTTGCAGCAGTCATCTTGCGTGATCCATTTTCGAAATCACTTCAAGAAGTACGCGACTCTAAAGAATTGACTCCGAAAAAGCGTGAGCGCCTGTATTCTGTCATTGAAGCAGAAGCACTGTCATTGTCGATCATCGAAATATCAAGTGAAGAGATCGATCGTCAAGGACTTCACAAATCTAATCTTGAAGGATTTCGCCGGGCAGTACATGCCCTGCACGTAACTCCCGACTATGTGCTCACTGATGGTTATCCCATTGAAGGGTTGGCTATGCCGACGCTTGGAATCTGGAAGGGAGATCAAGTTGCTATTTCGATTAGCGCCGCTTCCATTATCGCAAAGGTCTATCGCGATCGAATCATGGTGAAGATGGATGAGATCTACCCAGGGTATGGCTTCGCCTCGCACAAAGGGTATAGCAGTGCATTACACACCGCAGCGATGAAGAAGTTAGGGATCACACCGATCCATCGCCGGAGTTTTTCGAACGTGGCAGCGCTTCTTTCTTAGGATTTATCAACAGGGGCATACTTCCCACAATTGATATCACCAGGAGATGGATGAAGGCGATCCTTCCCTAATCTGCCCTTCATTATGAATAAGCAATTGTTAGGGGCAACCGGAGAAGATGCGGTCGCTCGCTATTTAGTCGCGCGCGGTTATCGCGTCATAGATCGAAATTGGCGTATCCGGGCAGGAGAAATCGATCTGATTGCGCGCTCGCCTGATGGCGAATTGGTCTTTGTTGAAGTGAAGAGTCGGACCTCTCTGAGCTACGGAGACCCACTTGAGGCGATAACGCCATTGAAGGCCCATCGGCTACAAAAGCTCGCACTTGCTTGGTTAGTAACTCAAGGAGAGTGGGGATCGAGTTACCGCATCGACTGTGCCGGGGTTTTATTTTCCCGTGATGGCCGGCAAGAGATTGACTATCGCGAAGGTGTTCTCTGATGGCTTTGGCGAGAGTGCAAACAATTTCTTTGATTGGTTTGGTCGGCAACCGAGTTGAGGTAGAAGTAGATATTTCTGATGGGCTTCCGGGTTACACCTTGCTGGGCCTACCGGATGCAGCGTTAACGGAGTCTCGCGACCGAGTGAGGGCCGCCTTGATAAATTCCGGATTGCCGTGGCCAAATAAAAAGGTCACGGTCTCACTCTCGCCAGCCTGGTTATCGAAGAGCGGTTCACATTATGACCTCCCGATTGCGATTGGCTTGTTGATTGCTCAAGGAGTGATTACTTCTGAAATTTCAGAGTCTCTGATCTTGATGGGAGAGCTAAGCCTGAATGGCGGAATCCGCTTTGTTCGAGGCGTTCTGCCAACTCTGATTACCTCTCGAAATTTTGGAGCGAAGTGCGCGATAGTTCCGCTAGAAAATTTAGAGGAAGCGCGAGCCGTACCGGGAATCGATTCCTTTGGTTTCGAGACTCTTCTCGATGTAGTTCGCTTTCTTGAAAATGGCGAAAGTGTTCAACCTGAGTTTCTGAACTCATTTGAAGATCCGTCGGGAGAACTCGATCTTCTCGATGTCGTGGGCCAGATTCAAGCTCGTCGCGCACTGGAGATCGCCGCAATTGGAGGACATCATCTACTTTTGATCGGACCACCAGGAACTGGAAAGACGATGCTGGCAGAGAGAATTCCGACGATCATGCCGCCACTGTCGATTGATGAAACCCTTGAGGTGGGAGCGATCCATTCTGTAGCTGGCTCGCTAGGAACGAGAGGAGCGCTCTCTACAACCCCACCATTTGTCGCTCCGCACCACACGACCACTACGGTCGCGATGATCGGTGGTGGCTCTCACATTGTCAGACCTGGAGCAGTTTCGCTCGCCCATGGAGGGGTCCTTTTCATTGATGAGGCACCTGAGTGCGCACATGGAGTTCTCGACTCCCTTCGACAACCGCTGGAATCTGGGACGGTCACTATCTCACGATCAGTGGGGACTGTGACCTATCCAGCGAAGTTCTTACTGGTTCTCGCTGCCAATCCTTGCCCTTGTGGAAAATTCAATGGCCGTGGACGCTCGTGTATCTGTTCATCCATGCAGATTCGAAATTATCTGAAGAAATTATCTGGACCACTGTTGGATCGCATTGATATTCGTGCCTTTGTAGAGGCTCCAACCAGGGTTGAGATGGCATCTGAAGTCCATGGGGAATCGAGTGCGATTGTCAGAGAACGGGTGCTTGCGGCGAGAAATATTGCCAGCGAACGTTTCCAGGGCCTTGGGTGGGCGCTTAACTCTGAAATTCCTTCATCACAGTTGCGAGGGCTATTCAAAGCCGAACGAGCCGGGATGTCATTTCTTCATGCTGAATTAGATGCCGAAAGATTGAGCGCACGCGGATTCCATAAAGTATTGAGAGTTGCTTGGTCACTTGCAGATCTCCATAGAAATCCACGCCCTTCATTGAGCGATGTCGAGAGCGCATATCTCCTTCGTGAAGGAACCTTCTTATGAATCGCTTGACTGAAGATGAGATTGCTCGACTTCACCTTCTCAGTTCGATCGAGGGGAATTCCACCTATTGGACGCATCAAGTGCAGATGTACGGGGCAGTGGAAGTAGTTGATCGATTACGTAGCCGATCGTATGAAGGTAGCAAACATGCTGCAGAAAGAATCAGTGATCGACTTGAATCGACTACGACCGAACAGCTTCTCGATCAATTGGGAGATGCATTCTTATTAACGCCCAAATCACCGGATTGGCCGATTCGCTTGAATGATCTCGCCGCTGCGCCTTTTGGATTAGTTGGATTGGGCATACGTGAGATCCTCACTTCGATTGGCGACTCCATCGGAATAGTAGGCACGAGAAACCCAACCAACTACGGAAGCAAGATTGCAACTGAGTTTGCGGTGGCACTTGCTGATCGAGATTGGACAATTGTTAGCGGGGGAGCATTTGGTATCGATACCGCGGCACACCGAGGCGCGCTGATTGTGGAGGGAAATACGATTGCAATATTGGGCGGTGGAGTGAGAACAATTTTTCCTTCAGGAAATGATCGGCTCTTCTCGGAGATCGCCACTCATGGATTATTGCTATCCGAGGTCTTACCAACGGTTCCTGCAGTGCCACATCGATTTTTGATAAGAAATCGGCTGATTGCTGCGATATCCAAAGGGACGCTCGTCGTAGAAGCGGCCCATCGGAGTGGTTCACTTCGCACCGCTCGTGATGCTGGAGAGTTGCTGCGTCCAGTTATGGCAATCCCTGGACCGATACATTCCCCAACAAGTGAAGGGTGCCATCGCCTGATCAATGAGCGAAGAGCCGAACTGGTCTCCTCCGTTGACGAGATTATGGAGTTGGTCGGCCCGATGTAGTGAGATGATTCTCCAATGAGTGAACACAAAGCTGGATTTGTAGCCGTTATCGGGCGTCCGAATGTCGGAAAATCCACCCTTGTGAATGCTCTTGTGGGAAAAAAGATCGTTATTACTTCGCACCATCCAAATACCACTCGAAATCCCATCCGCGGAATTATCTCCAAGCCTGACTACCAGATGATCTTGGTTGATACGCCAGGTGTTCATAAGCCCAAGACACTTCTCGGTACGCGTTTAAATGCAATGGTCGCCGAGAATCTCGAGTCAGTTGATGCAGCACTCATCTGTCTACCCGTCGATGAAGCGATCGGTGCGGGCGATGAATTTATCGTGAAGCAGCTCGGGCACATCCGTAATATCTTTATCGCAGTTACGAAGGTTGATAAGGCAACAAAGCCTGAGGTCTTGATTGCAAAGCTGGTCGAGGTATCCGGCTTCGTTGAGCGTTTGGGAATCACCGTAAAAGAGATTGTCCCCGTCTCTGCAAAGAGAGAGGAACAGACGGAGTTGCTCATGGAGCTGCTATCAGATGCTCTTCCAGGCTCCCCATCTCTTTATCCTGAGGATATTTCGACAGATCAAGCCGCTGAACTCACAATCACGGAGTTAATTCGCGAGGCAGCGATTGAAGATCTCTATGAAGAGCTACCTCATTCCGTCATGATTACCATCGACGAGTTTGAGAAGCGCGAAGGTAAGAACTTTTTCGATATCCATGCAACTCTCCACGTTGAGAGAGATAGTCAGAAATCAATCATTATTGGGCCACAAGGCTCTCGCTTGAAAGCGATTGGAACCACGGCTCGAGGCAATATCGAGAATTTTCTTGATGCCAAGATTTTCCTAGGACTTCACGTCAAGGTCTCTAAGGAATGGCAGCGCGATCCTAAGGCGCTCGCCCGTATGGGATTTACTGAGTAACGCTCTTTCGTCCAGCAAAGTAGGACCCAATGAGTACCAGCGGTAGCCCAATAACAAGGCCAAGCGTGAGTGGTTCACCCAAAATCAAGACACCTAAAAGAACTGCGAATGCCGTATTGAGATAAGTCACGAGTGATGCTCGAGCCGGCCCAACTTCTTTTAAGAGTTGGAAGAAGAGAATAAAGGCGAGTGCCGTCGGGAATAGTCCGAGCGTTAATTGTGAGGCAATGACCTTCGCACTTGGAGCGTGATCGGGAAGCGCAAAGAGCGCAAATGGGAGATAGAAGATTGAAGTAGTTGCCATTGCTAGCCCATTGATTGCAATCGGGTCTATCTGCGGAATGTTGATTGTGACGGTCGCGACTGCAGTTGCGTAGCAAAGTGAGGCAAGAAGGATCATGCCAATCGCCAATGGATTTTGATTGGATCGGACACTTTCAATACCAACGACGAGGAGCACTCCCACAAAGCCGATCAACATTCCACCGAGTCGCTTGGAATGCCAGACAGTCTTATCACCATTGAAAGAGGCCAAGATAGAAGACCAAATGGGAACGGTTGCAACAAGTAAACCAGCTAATCCGGATGGAATCTTCTGTTCTGCTGATGTAATGAGTACCCAAGGAAGGAACATCTCAAGTACGGCATAAAGAAGAACGAAGTGATACTTCTTGAGCGCTGGAATGAGAGCTCCGCGACGAAGCGCAATCGGTATCAGAATCAACGCTCCGATAAATGTGCGCGATGAAACAATCACTGGTACGGAGAGTTCTCGCACGGAGACCTTGAGAAGCAGGTATGGGATACCCCAGAGAAGGCCTATCGCTATAAAGAGGAACCAGTTCTTCCTACTCATTATTTCCGTTTCGCAATGATCTGGCCATAGAGCTCAATGGTTTGATCCGCTATTGCGGACCATGAAAAATTCTCGATTGCTCGCTTGCGACCGGCTTTACCGTACTTCGCAAGAAGTTCTGGTTGTACAAGGAGTCTATTTGCCGCTTCTGCGAACTCTGATTCGAAGGATGTGCCATCGCCGTTGTAATCGACGAGCTCTCCAGTCACTCCGGCTTCCACAACTTCAGGAATTCCGCCCACTCGAGATGCAAGCACGGCAGTCTCGCATGCCATAGCCTCCAGATTCACAATTCCCAGAGGTTCGTAGATAGATGGGCATAGAAATAGCTCAGCCCCACTGAGGAGTACCTTCATCTGCGAGAGTTGAAGACGGTCTTCAATCCACCAGACATTTGAACGCTCGCTTTGAAGATCTTCGATGAGAGTCTTGATCTCTGCTCCGATACCAGGCTCATCTGGATTTCCGGCAGCAACGACGAGACCTACATCTGGGTTAACTGATTTCCAAGCCCGGAGCAAATGTGCAAGGCCCTTTTGGCGAGTGATCCGTCCGATAAAGATTGCATAGCGGCCGTTGATACCAAAGGATTGGGCAACTGATGGATCAATCGTTGGCGCAAAATCTTCAGTGTCGACGCCATTAAGAATGACATGAACTTTCGCTGGATCTAATTGCGGATAGGCCTTTAAGACATCTGCTCTCATGCCATTGCTTACAGCGATAATCGCATCCGCTGCTTCATAGGCTGTCTTCTCTGCCCATGATGAAATTTGATATCCACCACCGAGTTGTTCTGCCTTCCAGGGGCGATCTGGTTCCAGTGAATGTGCAGTAATGACATGAGGAATGCCATGGAGAAGGCCACCAAGGTGACCAGCCATATTCGCATACCAAGTGTGCGAGTGAAGGAGGTCGACTCCTTCAACTGCTTGAGCGATCTCAATATCAGTTGCAAGGGCAGCGAGTGCGGGGTTGAGCGATGTGAATTCAGAAGGAAGTTGATGTGAGGTTGCATCTTCTCGAGCTGCACCGAATGAATGAACGTCGACGTCGATCGATGATCGGAGCGCTTGGGTCAATTGGAGCGCATGAACTCCAGCTCCACCATAAATGTGTGGAGGCCACTCTTTTGTGATGAGGCCGATCTTCATTTCTGCTCACTTCCTTGATGCGATGGGTAAGGGTATCCTTAACCCATGAGCCGCCGCGAAGTTCCCCTAGGAATTGTCCTTGCTGGTGGCGAGGGAAAGCGGTTAATGCCCCTGACAGCAGATCGCGCAAAGCCTGCAGTCCCATTTGGTGGGGCATACCGCCTCGTTGATTTTGTTCTCTCGAACTTGGTGAATGCCGATCTCCGTAAGATTGCGGTACTGACTCAATATAAGTCACACTCCCTTGATCGTCACATCACAACGACATGGCGGATGTCGACTTTGCTCGGAAATTACATCACGCCAGTTCCAGCGCAACAACGTCTCGGGCCTCGTTGGTATACAGGTTCAGCCGATGCCATTCTCCAAAATTTCAATCTCATCCATGATGAAAATCCGAACCATGTGCTTGTCTTTGGTGCCGATCACGTTTATCGGATGGATCCAGAGCAGATGTTTGATTTCCACTTGGAGACTGGAGCGGGTGTAACTGTCGCGGCCATTCGGGTGAAACGATCTGAGGCATCTGAATTCGGTTGCATTGAACTCGCAGATGATGGAATCACCATTAAGGCCTTCCACGAGAAGCCAGAGAATCCTCCGGCGATGCCGGGAAATCCTGACTACACATTAGTCTCTATGGGAAATTACATCTTTAAGCGCGATGTGATGGAAGATGCCTTGCTCGCTGATGCCGATGATTTAGAGAGTCGCCATGATCTCGGCGGAAATATCATTCCGATGCTGACCGCTATGGGCAAAGCGCGCGCATACGATTTTGCGAATAACCATGTGCCCGGTGAAACTGACCGCGATAAGGGTTATTGGCGCGATGTAGGTAGCATCGATGCTTACTACGACGCGCATATGGATCTCGTCTCGATCCATCCAATCTTCAATCTCTATAACCGTGATTGGCCGTTGCTCACCAATCCTCCTTCATTGCCGCCAGCAAAGTTCTCCGAAAATGGTTCAGCAGTCGACTCGATTGTTGGAGCTGGTTCAATCGTCGCAGGCGGACGTATGGAGCGAAGCGTCGCATCCTTTGATGTCCATGTTGGAGCGCATGCCATTGTTCAAGGTGCAGTACTTATGCCATCGGTCCGAATCGGTCACGGTGCAATTGTTCGTAATGCGATTCTTGATAAGAATGTCGTTGTCGAGCCAGGCGCTCAGATCGGCGTTGATTTAGAGCGCGATCGATTGAAATACACCGTCTCGCCTTCTGGCATTGTTGTTGTTGGAAAAGGCGAGATCGTTACCAATTCGTAGTTCTGTCGCGTAACTTTCGATAACGTTCAAGTACTTCTGGCGTATATGGTGCATTAACTCTCTCTACCTCGCCGAGATCCCAAACGGGAGCGCTCTCTCCACCAAGTACTACCCACGCAGCTTGTCTCGCCGCACCATTCGCCACATATTCTCCAGCAGGTGGAATGAGAACTTCTCGGCCGAAGAGAGAGGCAGCAATCTTTCCTACGGCGGGATTCTTCGCGGCCCCACCGATAAGGAGAATTCGATTTACTGCGACGCCACGTGAGGTCAGTGATTGCGCGGCATCGACAAGTCCACTGAGCATTCCTTCAATATATGCGCGTGCAATATCGGCGCGATTGGAATTTTCCAAAGTCAATCCAGCAAGGACACCTGTTGCCTCTGGGCGATTCGGAGTGCGTTCACCTTCAAAATAAGGAAGCAGGCTAAGACCGTGTGCTCCTGGTTCTGCTTGAAGGGCAAGTTCGCCGAGCTCTTCATGAGTGCATTGCAGAATCGCAGTTGCGGCATCAAGAATGCGGGCTGCATTTAATGTGCAGACTAGCGGCAAGAAACGTCCCGTGAGATCGGCAAAACCGGCGACTTCACCGGTTGCATCGTGAGTAGAAGTATCTGAGACAGCGAAGGCAGTTCCACTCGTTCCAAGGGAGACGATCAGATCCCCAGGTTCTGCCTGAAGACCAAATGCAGCACCAGCATTATCACCGGCACCTGCACCGATAAGAAGTGATTCCGATGCGCGCAGACCAACGTCATTACGTGAAATGATTTTAGGTAGGTAGATATCCTGATCAATGTGAAAGATTCTCTGAAAAAGTTCACGATCATATTCGGATGTGACTGGATTGAAATAGCCAGTTCCGGATGCATCACTTCGGTCGGTGAAGATCTCATGGATATCGTTGCTCCGGCTTAGCTTCCACGAGAGCCAATCATGGGGGAGACAGATCGCCGCAACTCGCTGAGCGTTTTCGGGCTCGTTCTCTAAGAGCCAGCGAACCTTGCTGGCGGTAAAGGAGGCGACAAGTGTGGAGCCGGTACGGTCTGCAATATCTGGATTCTCTTGATTGATCGCCCGTGCGGCTGCAGCTGATCTCGTGTCATTCCAGAGCAATGCTGGGCGAATGAGATTTCCGTTGGAGTCGAGAGTCACCATGCCATGTTGTTGGCCACCAATCGAGATCGCCGAGACATCGCCGAGACCTCCTGCACTTGCTATCGCTTGCTGGAGGGCGAGCCACCATTGCTCAGGATCTACCTCGGTGCCTGGTGGGTGGGGAGCCCGGCCTTCACGTACCAAGCGGCCAGTTTGGGCATCTCGAATAACGATTTTTACAGATTGAGTTGAGCTATCGACACCGGCGACTAGAGGCATGGGGCAAGGGTAGACTTAAGAGGTCAACGTTGACCATCGTGGTTGCTCTCTGGGGCGACTTTTTTTACCAAATATTTATCGACCACATTTGGAGATTTTCATGCGTATTGGTGTTCTAACTGGCGGCGGAGATTGCCCTGGCCTTAATGGAGTTATTCGTGCAGCAGTCACGAAGGGTGTCAAAGAATATGGCTATGACTTTGTAGGCTTCCGCGATGGCTGGAAGGGACCGCTTGAAGGTCTCACTATGGAGCTCAATCTCGAGACTGTTCGCGATATCTTGCCTAAAGGTGGAACCATCCTTGGATCCTCACGTACCAATCCATTTAAGATCGATGGTGGCGTTGAGAAGATCAAAGAGAATCTCGCGAAGCATGGAATTGATGCACTCATTGCTATCGGAGGCGAAGACACTCTTGGAGTTGCGACAAAGCTCGACGCTCTTGGCGTCAAAGTAATTGGCGTTCCAAAGACTATTGATAATGATCTCAATAACACTGATTACACATTTGGTTTCGACACCGCCGTCAATGTTGCAGTTGAGGCGATCGATCGCCTCCACACCACGGCAGAGTCGCACCATCGTCCAATCGTTGTTGAAGTCATGGGCCGCCATGCTGGTTGGATTGCACTTCACTCCGGTATCGCAAGCAGCGGTGCAGCCGTACTCATCCCAGAAGTGAAATTTTCGGTTGAGAAGGTCTGTGAGTATGTTCTCTCATCATTCAAGGCGAATCGCGCACCGATTATTGTTATTGCAGAAGGTGCCATTCCTCAGGATGGCGACATGGTGATCAAGGATCAGAGCCTCGATGCCTTCGGACACGTCAAGCTCTCTGGAATCGGCGATTGGCTTGCCGCTGAAATTACTGAGAAGACAAAGTACGAGACTCGTTGCACCGTTCTAGGTCATATTCAGCGCGGTGGAACGCCAACCGCCTTTGACCGCGTTCTCTCAACTCGCTTTGGATTGCAAGCAATCACCGCTGTGCATGAGGGCGATTTCGGCAAGATGATGGCCCTTCACGGAACATCGATCGCTCGCGTTCCTCTTGCATCAGCAACCACTGAACTTAAGCTGGTTCAGCCTTCCCTCTACGCGGAAGCTGAGGTCTTCTTCGGATAATTACTCAGCGAGAGCTGCGTAAGAATCCGTACGATTCAATCATGACAACTTTGGATAATCTCTTCACTCCTGGCCTTGTGGCTGCTCAACAACCTCAATGGCCAGGGGGAGTAGATGGCGATGCAGTAAAAGCTGCGGTATCTACGCTCTCAAAGTTGCCACCACTTGTCTTCGCCGGTGAATGCGACAATCTCAAAGCGCGCATTGCACTTGCCCAAGAAGGTAAAGCCTTCTGGCTGCAAGGCGGCGATTGCGCGGAGACATTTGTAGCCGCAACTGCCGATTCGATTCGTAACCGAATTAAGACGATCCTTCAAATGGCAGCTGTACTTCAATACTTTGCCAGCCTTCCTGTCATCAAAGTTGGTCGCATGGCGGGTCAATTTGCTAAGCCACGTAGCAACAATGATGAGACTCGTGATGGCGTCACTCTTCCTGCTTATCGAGGAGACGCCGTTAATGATCTTGAGTTCACGCTCGAGGCTCGCACTCCTAACCCAGATCGCTTAGTACAGGTGTACAACACTTCTTCAGCGACTCTCAACTTGGTTCGCGCTTTCACGCAAGGTGGTTTTGCCGATCTTCGTCAGGTTCACACGTGGAATAAGGGTTTTGCAAATGATCCTCGATTTGGTGCACGTTACGAAGAGATGGCGAATGAAATTAGTCGCGCCCTCGCCTTTATGGAATCAGCGGGTGTTGATCCAGAGTCTTTCAAATCTGTAGATTTCTATTCAAGTCATGAAGCTCTTATTTTGGAATACGAGCGCCCATTAACTCGTATTGACTCTCGAACCAACCTTCCCTATGACGTATCGGCCCACTTCTTGTGGATCGGTGAACGCACTCGCCAGATGGATGGCGCGCACATGGACTTTGCTTCAAAGATTCAGAATCCAATCGGTATTAAGCTCGGCCCGAAGACCACTCCAGAAGATGCACTCGCAATGATTGCAAAGCTCAATCCAACAAATGAGCCTGGACGCCTCACATTTATCACTCGAATGGGTGCTGGTTTGATTCGTGAGAAACTTCCGCCACTTCTCAAGGCGGTAACTGAGAGCGGTGCAAAGGTTCTCTGGGTCTGTGACCCTATGCATGGGAATACCTTTGAAAGCTCAACAGGTTACAAGACCCGTCGCTTCGAAGATGTTATGGATGAAGTCCGCGGCTTCTTTGAATCTCATAAGGCTGCTGGAACACATCCTGGTGGAGTTCATATCGAACTTACCGGTGATGATGTTACGGAGTGCCTTGGCGGAGGAGAGCAGATCTCTGAAGAGGATCTCGCTTCACGATATGAATCTGCCTGTGACCCACGTTTGAATCACACGCAATCATTGGAGCTAGCCTTCCTCGTAGCCGAGATGCTGCGCGACCGCTAAAGCGGCATATTCCCAAGATATCTTCGCCGTATTAGGGTATCTCTGTGCTCAGCCAAAGTTCCTTGAAGACCCCAGCGGGCACTCTCTATTTAATAGCGCGCGAACATGTCCTTCTTGCTGCTGGTTTTCGGGGCTTCACAGATATGCATCTACGCATGGATGACGCAGAGTTTGCTATCGGAATCAAAGATGTAAAACGAATCCCAGTTATCACAGAGCTGGTTGAAAATTATTTTGATGGTGACCTATCTGCACTTAATGGGATTGCCGTACGCCAGCCTGGATCTGAATTTTCTCAGAGCGTTTGGAAGGCGATGCGGAAAATCCCCGCCGGAAAGACCTGGAGTTACTCAGATTTAGCGAAGAAGATTGGATCACCTGCCGCAGTTCGAGCGGTAGGAACTGCCTGCGG
>CAJBLC010000110.1 GCA_903953805.1 uncultured Actinomycetes bacterium
TCCACCGTTCGCGAGGTTCGCTGCGAATACTGACATCAGCGCTTCCTGTGCACCTGATGGATCTCCACCGATAGCAACCATGTTCTTGAATGCTGGATCTTTGAGGTCATTGAATGACTTTGGAGCCTTGGCAATTGAGGTGTCGTATGAAAGTGCGATGACGCCTGCGTAATCGCCGTACCAGCGACCTGAAGCTTCCTTGTATGTAGGTGTGATGTCGTTCCAGTTCGCAACCTTGTAAGGAGCGAAGAGGTTAGCGTTATCTGCACCGTATGTGATACCGACGTCAACTGCATCTGGAACCTTTGAAGCAGGAGCGGTCTTTATTGTCTGAATTTCATAGGCTGATGATCCATCTGGATTGTCATCAGTGATCTTGATGCCGAAAGCCTTTGAGAAAAGATCCATGGCCTCGCCATAGTTTGCCCAGTCACGTGGAAGTGTGATGACGTTGAGCTTTCCTTCTTTCTGAGCTGCCTTGACGAGTGCATCCATGCCACCGCATGACTTGAGATCTGTGCACTTTGAATAGTCGATTGAAGCAGCGTTTGAAGCTGATGTTGTTGCAACCATTGAAGCTGCAGCCATTGTGGCCACGATAACTCCAGTGAGTAGACGCTTGCGCATATATCCCCCTTAAGGATTGGTAAGCGCACTCAACCGCGAGGAGTTTGCAGGGAGGTTCCTTAACGGGGTAGATCTGATGAAAGGAAAGTTAACAAATGGTTGGAAGGTGAACAGCATATTCAAGAACATGTGTAGCGCCGGTGTGGAAAAGTTGTTCAGGATTATGCGCACCTGTGGCGACTCCTGCGATGATTTGGGCTCCCGCGGTAACACCTGCCTGCATATCCGACTCAGTATCGCCGATCACGGCTACATCTTCGGCACCGATATGAGTCATATACCGCTTGTTATATAGCTCTATCGTGCGAAAGATCATGTCAGGTGCCGGGCGACCCTGGGCGACTTCTGAAGCGGCAACTGAAAAGTCAATGATTGGCGCCCATTTCAGGCCGTCGATGACGCTGTCGAGAATATCTCGCGGAAAACCAGTCGTGATTCCTACGGCGATTCCATTCTCTCGGAGGCGATTAAAAAGATCGCTCACGCCATCGAACTCTTGAAGCTTTCCGGCTTTCACAAGGTTGATATAGCCCTCAACAAAGCGGTCGTGCGCCTTATTGGCTCGATCGGCATCTCCATCACAGAGGTGCATAAAGACATCAATCTTCCGTTGCCCCATGGTTGCATTCACATAATCTGTCATGCGATCCATCTCAGGAGTCCCGAGCGGTGTGCCCATCGAGGCCATGGCCCCTTGAAATGCTTCTACAACCAGCCCGCCATCTTGAGCAGTAGTACCGGCGACATCAAAGATCGCTAACTTAATCTTCTTATTATTTATAGGGACCACTGGTTCACCGTTTCTTCTGCTATCGCCGGTGAAAGGGTATTTCCTCTTCCGCCGCCACCAGTGACTACGTGAGCTCCTGGAGCAATCTCACGTCTAATATAGATCTCATCACTTGTACTTTGACTGTAAACGCCATCCCAGCGCTTCTCGATACGAGGGACTTCACGACCAAAGATATTTGTCATCACGCTTCTCAAATGATCATATGGCGCTTCATGAATCTCATGTGTAAATGGCTCGGCATATTCGTGTGTATCACCAATGGTCATCGAACCATCGAGCCGCTGCACTAATAACAATTGCATCTTGTATTGAGTAGCAATCTCTGATTGCGCACCGAGAAGATCGAGCGAAAGATCTTTGAAGGCCGGGTAATAGCGAAGTGAATCGGCATCGGCAATGGAGTGACCTAGGTTGGCACCGAGAGGCGCAGTAGCGGCCATCTGTAGGCGAACCTTACGAAGTGGTGCTTGCTCTAAGAACTCTTCAATAAAGCCCTTATGCGCAGCTCCCGCGCAAATCGCGATGTAATCCCCCGAGAACTTTCGACCGTTGATATCGGTGACATGATTGCCAGTTTCATCATGATAGAAATCAACTGCCTCGAACTCTGGAACCCAGGTGTAATCGGGAAAGCTCTTCAGATAGTCGCGCAATCCACCTAAGAGCAGAGGTGGCTCAACCGCAGCATCTGTAGTGCATTGCAAGGCGCCAACGTATGTGCCAGCTAGCTCTGGTTCGAGTGCAATCGTTTGATTCCGATCTAGGACTCTAAATCCACGGCGATCCGCATCTGACATAGCCGCTGCCTCTTGCATGACGGTGTACTCAGCATCGTTCTGTGCAATGGTGAGCGATCCGTTGGCTCGAAATCCGATTGCCGCCTTTGAGCCGATATCACCCCAGAGTTCGCGCGCACGAAGTGCCAGATCGAGTTCGGCACCGGCAAGGCGACCACTCACCCAGATCAACCCGAAGTTACGAATCGATGCTGATTGCGGCTTCATATCGCGCTCAAGATGCGTAACGGCAAAACCCTTTTCGGCTGCGAGCACAGCGTGCATCGTTCCGATAATTCCACCACCGACAATGAGAGCGCGCTTCATAGGCCTATCTCAACATAGATCGTGAAAGTGCGTTACCGGAAGTGGTTACTTCGAGATGAATTTTTTCGACTAGCCGTTAAAGGAGCGCATCTCTGCGCGAAGTGAATCGAGCCCCATTGGGCCGATCTTCAACGCGTAGTTATGGAAGGCCTTAATATCGAACTTATCGCCGAGACGTTGCTTTGTCTCTTCGCGGATCTCCATCCAGATGCGCTCTCCCACTTTGTAGGAGATAGCTTGGCCTGGCCAGGAGAGATATCGCTCGATCTCTGATTGCGCGAATGCTGGCTCAATCAAAGCACGCTCCACCATCAAGTTATATGCAGACTCTGCATTCCAAGGCTTGCCTTCGAAATCATCGAGACCAAGGTGCATTCCAATATCAACAACAATACGTGCAGCGCGAAGTGCTTGACCAGAGAGATAGCCGAGTTCTAAGGCAGGATCATCGAAGGCACCGAGTTCATCCATGAAACGCTCTGCGTAGAGCGCCCAGCCTTCGCCATAACCTGAGATCCAGGCACCTGTGCGCTGGAAGCGCGTAAGGCGATCCTTCTCAATGATTGCAGTTGCGCATTGGAGATGATGGCCTGGAACAGCTTCGTGGTACCAGGTAGAGGCGATATGCCAGAAGTTAAAGGTGTCGTTGCCAAGGGTTGGATACCAGGTAGTTCCAGGGCGAGAGAGATCCTCTGAAGGGGGCATGTAATAAGGGGCAGCGGCTGACCCTTCTGGAGCGAGCTTGGCATCGCAGAAGCGGACGCGATCATCGATATCGAAGTAGATGCCATCGACCTTCTTAATCGCTTCTTCGGTGAAGTCGCGGAGTTCTTTGAGCAAGTTATCTGATCCATGGATCTTGAGGTGATCACTCTCTTCGCAGAACGTGGCAACTTCAGCAAGTGTCTTGCAATGTGGTGCGATCTTTGCAGCAGCTCGCCACATACGATCATTGATCGCTTGGAGATCCTGCTTGCCCCATTCATAGGTCGCACGAAGATCGAGTTCGGCACCAGTGAAGTAACGAGCCCATGGTGCATAACGCTTCTCGCCTACTCCATCAGCATCTGCGGAACGAGGTGCATGGACATCTGTGAGCCACTTCGACATTTCAAGACATGCAGCTTCAGCGCTCTTTGCAGCAGCAGCAACATCAGCGTTTCCTGGAGCGATCTCAGCTGCGATCTTTGAATAAGCACCTTCTGAGTGGGTCTTCAATTGACCAGCAACAGCAAGAACTTGGCGACGTGCAGTGCGATGGCCTTCAGCCTGAACTTCTTCAAGACAATCGCGCCAAGATTTCAGCGATCCTGGAATCGCAGCAAAACGCTTTCCGGCGTTAGCGATCTGTTCTGGCGTATCAAGTGCCATGATGGTGAAGACGCTACGGATTGCGCTTACTGGCGAAGCAATTTGGCCAAAAGCTACGTAAGCCTCGCGCGAGTCATGGAGTTGTAGTCGAGATTCGATACGTTCGATTAAGACCGCTTGCGCGATGCGATCGATCTCATCAATCGGCTGGAGCGCCTTTGCACGATGGAGAACATCACGAGCATACGCCGCTGATTTATTGGCATGTGAGAGCGAGAAGTCATCGAGTTGATCCTCAAACCCTGGAATACCGAGCGAGGTGCATTCGATAGGGCTAAAGGCCGCGCTCTTCTCGACGTATTCATCAGAGAGGGCAAAGATCTCGGAACGGTGGGATGTTTGTGTGCTCATAGCCATTTTTAGCACTTAAGGCGCTAAAAAGCACTACTTACTTGCTCAACCAGCCCCAGATGAGACCCGAAAGATCTGTGCCTTTTACCAAAAGAATAAGGAAGATAAAAACCACAAGCCCAAGGAGTCGATAGGCATAACGAGAGGCAAGTGAATTCCCATTAAGGATCCGTTTTTCGCTCTCACCGGCGAAGGCATAGAGAGCCCCAATAATCAGTGATGGAACTGTGAGAATCACGATCGCAGTTTGGAGATATGTGCGGCCATCAGGAATCTCTTTCTGAAGGATTGCACCGAAAATTCCACCGATCACCGCAGTGACCAATAATTTGAAAGCGCCTTTAGGAAGATATGTGCTTTTCAATATTGGTGTACTCAATCGATCGCCAGCCATATCGAGGAATTTTGGTGCTATGAAGAGAGCTGTCGCCAACCATAAGCCGAAACAGTTTCCAACGAAGAGCTCAGCGGTAAAGAAGAAGGCAAAGGTTCGGAAGGCAAGGACAAACCACTTGTGACGCTGTGAAACGGTTGCAAGTTCAACAAAGAGTGAACGATGTCGCTCTGGATATGAGTACGTTCCAAAATCTTCAATGATCAACCTAATGATGATCGCAATGCCCATGATTACTCCGATTGCATTAGCATGGTTCATGATCGCAAGTTTGAATCCCGAAAGTCCGCCAAGTGATTGAATGAGCTTCTGTGATGCCCATCCGCCGA
>CAJBLC010000111.1 GCA_903953805.1 uncultured Actinomycetes bacterium
TTATGCACTTTCCTCAGTCGGAACGAGGTTATGAGTGGTCATATCCGTCCAATGGGGGCAAAAGGGACGGAATTACTTCTTTCGGTAACCCGCTGGACAGGTGGCGTTCACGGCGGTGATCTTCTTGGTGATGACGCCCTTAACGCAAGTGACGGTGATCTTCTTCGCGGCGACCGTTGGAGATGGAGTTGGCTTTGGGGTGCCTGTTACCAGCGGCTTGGTCACTGCCGCCGTATTCATGTTGTAATCCGGATTGAGAGTGATATCCAAGAGCGGATCTGGGAAGTTAAAGCCCGAGACATCAATGATGATCTGGTTGTTGCGAGCCGAGACAGATTTTGTTGCTGCAACAGAGCCACCAGCAGATGTGGTGATCGAGACGACGAGTGCGGAGGCAGCATCAGCTGGGTTCTTGAGACCCCAGAGTGCGGTTGCATCCGCGAAGGAGATCACTGCGTGATAGAAGCCCTTATTTGTTGTGGTTCCATCTGGTGCCAACTTCGGTGCAGATGCAGAATATTTAAAAGCCTTCTTATCAGCATCCCACGTTGGGGTCGATAGCTTACAAATTCCATTTGATCCGACATACATCTTGCCGCTTGCACCATCGACGGAGAATCCAAGTGGATCATTTGACGGAACGATTACAGATTGGAATTGAGTGACAAGTGCGGTTGCAACTCCCGCGTCACCAGAACAATCCTTCGAGGACTTTGCGAGTGGCACACTTACTGGGTAGCCAGAGATCTCAACAGTTGAATAACCGGAAGCGCTTTGAATATCGAGTGTTGCATCTGTACCAACGCCAAAGGTCACACCAGGCTTAATGTCGCCGGTATGGATCTTGATATCAATTGCAGCCTCAGAATCAAGGTTTACCGCATAGTTGGTATTACTTGCTTGAGCGGCAAGGTTAACGCCGCCGCCAGATGAGAGCGTCGGCTGAGTATCGACATAGACCCACGGAACAAAGGCATTCGCTGCTTTGGCATCAATATAAATACCGTCATAGTTATTGGAATCAAATGCTCCTGGGGCGGTCCAACGACCAGGCAAGGTCGCCTTACCTGCGACTACGCCAGTGTTATTACCAGCAGACGGTCCTGACGATCCTGCTGGTGTCCACACTAAAACAATTGGCTTCTGTCCGGTCTTGGTGATGCTGACGCTCTCGATGCAATAGTTAGTAACGCCTGATGAACATGGTTGGAAAGATCCGGTAGGAAGTGTGATTGCCGCATGCGCTGGTGATGTCGCAACAAATCCAGATGCAATAACACCAAGTGAAAGAAGTGAATGAACAAACTTCTTTGCAATGTTAGAACGAATCACAAGAACAACTCCCCAAAATAATCTCGTTAGTGAGCTGGTGTTAAGAACCAGTTCCACTGCCATGTTGAATTAGAGCCAACAGTAAGGCCTTTCGACAACTCAGGGAAAGTGAATACGAGGAGTGCCGAACTACCTGGTGTAACTGTGACTGGTCTTGACGAACTCTCTAATGGCTCATGATTTACGAACAACATCAGTGCTGGATTCGCAGTAACGATATCGCCAGTGCGATTTTCAACATTAAGAATCCATGATGTCGGACATGCACCAGTAGAACAGGCTTGCCATGTCACCTTTAAACCAGCAGCAGTAAGTCCACCAAGCGTGTCACCGATGCCGCCAGCCTTAGAGATTGCGCTCAAATCACCAACGCTCTGCTCCCACGTCACTGGGTAGTCCGAGATCAGATGGTCGATCTGGCTTGGTTGAAGCGCATGTGAATCTGTCGATCCGACGGCACCATTGTTGCCGGTATTAGTCGCGGCAAAATTATGTTCAGAAACTGCCTTACCAAGTGCATAAATTCCGACCGAAGATACGGTGAATACCATCACTGTTGAGATGGCAATAA
>CAJBLC010000112.1 GCA_903953805.1 uncultured Actinomycetes bacterium
CACCAGTACCAAGGCTACTGAGATGATGACGGGAGTCGAACCCGCAGCTCACAATTGGCGAAAGTGTGTATGTTGCCATTTACACCACATCACCACAGCGAGTAGAAGATACGTTGTTAAAAGTTTGTTTAAGAGTGGAGATTTCTCTACTGTTGATAAAAATTTCTGTTGAAACACTAAAGGGTCCCGAAGGACCCCATAGCGCACACTTTCGCCAAGCCAGAAGATATCAGAGAAGAGTGGTTACTCGGAGTATTAAATACTCGCTTCTAAAGTAATCAGACTTACTTCAGGGGGCGAAGCGACTCGAATCCGAGCGAATGGGGAAGTTCCCATTCCAGCCGAGACATTGAGCCACGCTTCGCCCTTTTGAACGCTCACGCCACGTGCTCGCCACTTCGGTAGATCGCAATTTGTTGTTAACGCCTTTGAACCGCCAGGCCATGGCAATCTGACCTGGCCGCCATGTGTATGTCCGGCAAAGATCAGATCTAAGTCATCGCGATTCATCGCATCGAGAACTCGCTTATAAGGCGCGTGTGTAACACCGATCGCCAAATCACAATCGGCGGCAGGGCCAGCGACGGTGTTGTAATCATCGCGATTGAGGTGGGCATCATCAGTGCCACGAGCTTCGATAGTCGAGCCCTTGATCGTGATCAACGCTCGCGCATGATTGAGGTTCTTCCATCCGCGACGAGTAAGTCCATCGGCAAGATCTTTGGTTGGTAACTCATTACCCAAGATTCGGGGACCGTGATCCTTCTTCAAATAATTGAGTGGGTTCTTAAATTTCGGTGCGTAGTAATCATTTGATCCAAAGACGAAGAGCCCAGGGAGTGCGAGCAATTCATCGAGTGCATGCAATGCAACCGGTACAGCCTCTTGATGCGCCAAGAAATCACCAGTACTTATAACAAGGTCTGGCTTGAGGTTAATCCACGATTTGATATCAGCGACCTCTTGATGACGTGCAGGAGTGAGGTGCAGGTCAGAGAAGTGGAGCACTCGGATCGGTGCCGCCCCAGGGGGCAGTACCGGCAGGGTCGCCTCGCGTAGTTGATAAGCCATAGGCGTGAGAAGATACTCTCTATGAGTATTAAAGAGACACTCCAGCACGATTTAACCGAGGCGATTCGCTCTCGCGATGAGCTCACCTCCGGCACGATCCGCATGGTCTTAACAGCGATCACTACTGAAGAGGTCGCCGGTAAAGAAGCCCGCACACTGTCCGATGCCGAGATCATCACCGTTCTCTCCCGTGAAGCGAAGAAGCGTCGTGAAGCATCTGAGGCATTTAAAGATGCCGGTCGGGCCGATCGCGCAGAACTTGAAGCGCAAGAGGGCGAAGTCATTGCACGTTATCTTCCTGCCCAACTCTCTGAAGCAGAGATCAAGCAGCTGATCGCCGATGCGATTGCTGAAACCGGTGCATCAGGTCCAGCAGGTATGGGTCAAGTCATGAAGATCATCTCACCAAAGATTGCTGGCAAGGCCGATGGTGGTTCTGTATCAGCGCTCGTCAAAGCAGCACTTACCGGAGGAAACTAATGTCAGATCACACAAAGTTTGAATATGTAACAGTTCCACTTCTCTCACATGCAACGAAGCAGATCCTCGATACCTGGGGATCCGAGGGTTGGGAACTCGTTCAAGTAATTCCAGCACCAGGTACCGGAGAACAATTAGTCGCCTATATGAAGCGTGAGGTTAAGTAAATGGATGTTCGTGCAAAGCTCGCAGAAATCGGATTGACCCTTCCAGTAGCAGCTCTTCCTGTTGCTGCATATGTTCCATCTGTCCGCACTGGAAACCTCGTCTTTACTGCAGGACAGCTTCCACTTGTCGATGGCAAGATGGCCGAGACCGGCAAGGTTGGTGGAACTGTCACTCCTGAGCGCGCAAAAGAGTTAGCAACGATCTGTATCTTGAATGCACTTGCTGCTGTTGAACTCGTTGCACCAGTTGATTCCATCGTTCGCGTTGTTCAGGTCCGCGGATTTGTTAACGGCGTTGCTGGATTTGTTGGACACCCAGGAGTTGTAAACGGTGCGTCAGAGACGCTCATTCATATCTGGGGAGATGTAAACGGCAAGCATGCACGTACCGCTATTGGTGTTGCAGAACTTCCATTGGATGCACCAGTGGAGATCGAACTCGTTGTCGAAGTAGCGTAATTACTTTCCACGCTTAGAGATGCGCTCGTAGTCCTTGATGACTACGGCGCGGGGTTCGAGGCTGACCCAGCCGCGAGCCGCAAAATCTGCAAGTGCCTTATTCACAGTTTCGCGCGAAGCACCAACAAGTTGAGCAAGCTCTTCTTGGGTGAGATCGTGCTTAACGTGGAGACCATCATCTTTTGTCTCGCCGAAACGCTCACCGAGATCGATGATCGCCTTTGCAACGCGACCTGGAACATCAACAAAGACCAGGTCTGATTGTTCGCCACGTGAGTCACGAAGGCGCTGTGCTAACCGACGTAGAAGCTCGAGCGAGACTGCAGGCTGTGACGTAATGAGATCGAGAACTTTTTCATGAGGGAGCATCAAGAGCTTTGCATCAGTGATTGCTGTTGCAGTCGCAGTGCGTGGTCCTGGATCAAAGAGTGAGAGTTCGCCGAACATCTCGCCCGGCCCAAGGATCTCTTGCAAATTCTCTCGGCCATCCGGTGATGACTTACCGAGCTTAAGTTTTCCATCGAGAACAACGAAGAGGCGATCGCCTTCTTCACCTTCTTTAAAGAGGGTATGTCCCTTGGTGACCTTGACGAGTGTCATTGATGAGCGAAGTGATGCAGCTTCTTCATCACTTAAGGCGCTAAACAATGGTGCGGAACGAATTACAGATTCATCGGCAGCTTTGGTCACAGCCGCACTTTACTGTGGTGCAGCCAAGATC
>CAJBLC010000113.1 GCA_903953805.1 uncultured Actinomycetes bacterium
CGTTAGCCATCACTTTGCTCTGTGGAGTCCGGACTTTCCTCGGTACTTTCGTAACGCGGTGATCCGGGCGACTCTTCAGTGGATAAAGGATACGCGGGTGGTGGGCATCTGAAAAGCAGAGGATCTCCCTATCGCAGCGCGGCCCGCACCCTTAGGATCAGATTATGAGCGCTGCCAAATATCAAGAAGTCGTCGAACTGTTCAAATCGGCAATCCCAGAAGATGATGGGGCCCAACTCTCGGTCTTCATCAAAGGTGAGCAAGTCATCAATACATCTGTTGGAGTCGATTCAGATGCCCTCATCAATGTCTTCTCCTGCTCAAAGGCTCTCAGCGGAATAGCTTTCGCGCAGATTGTTGAACGTGGACTCATTGATCTCGATGAAACGGTCGTCACCTACTGGCCAGAATTTGGCGTCAAAGGAAAATCAAAGATCACCGTCCGTCAGCTTCTTTCACATCAGGCGGGACTTCCTGAAACCCGATTGGGTGTCACCAATAAACAATGGTTAACCGACCATGATGCCGCAAACCTCTTGGCCGCAGAGCGCCCACTGTGGGCACCAGGAAAAGCTTTCGGATATCACGGGCTATCGATTGGCACATTCATGAGTGAACTGGCATTTAAAGTCACGGGCAAAACGATTCAAGAAAATTTTGAAGAGAACGTTCGCAAGCCTTCTGGTGCTCAAGCCTTTCTCGGACTACCTGAATCCGAGCATCACCGAATCGCTCCTCTCCTTCCTGGAAAGGGACCGACTCCAGAGCTATTGAAAAAGTTTGGACCGCCAGAGAACTTTGTTGCCGGGCCATACAACTCACATGTATTTCGAGGATTGGCTCCAACTGATGGACCCGAAGCGCAGTACAGCATCCCATCTCCATTCGGTCTGAAGTTTGGACATCCTGCTGCCGGAGGTGTCGCTTCCGCTGAAGGACTAGCAACTGTTCTCCAATGGGCCGTCGGATATGGAACGAATAGCTCTGGATTACGTCCAGATACCATCGAAGACTTCTCTCAACTCCAAGTAAATGGATTTGATTTAGTACTCGACTCACCGAATATGAGTTTTGGAACAATATTCATGAAGCCATGTGGTGCAAAGCCATTCGGATCAATCTCTGCATTCGGCCATGATGGTGCTGCCGGAGCCATGGTCTTGGCAGATCCCGAAGGTGAGATTGTTCTCGGATATACGGTTCGCCGCTTCACCTACCCTGGCGGGATGGATCCTCGAATTCGTCCAATACTTGGAGCAATTCAGAAGATCGCGCGGAGTTAAGGGCGATCTCATTCATCTTGAGTATGCGTATCGAAGAGCGTTGCGCATATTTTCGGGTGTAGTTCCGCTCGCATCGCTCTGAAGTTTTCTGGAAGCCATCCAGCAGCAAAGGTGCGCCGTAAGAGCTTGGCCAATTGATATTCAGGGTCATCTGCAAGTGCCTTCTCTAGAAACCTCATTGCGCTCGTTCTATCGCCATTTTCATAGGCTAGCTCCGCGAAGAGTGTGGCCGGTGGGGCAATGAATCCTTTGGGAGCGATCGATGTTATCCATCGCCACATGGGAAGCATCTCTCCTTGGATCGATTCGCTTGCAACGCCAAGCGCATAGTCGCGAACCTGCAGATCAAGTAATCTGACTAATACCAGGGCGATGAGATTAAGTGATACTCCGCTCCCCTTTTCACGGTATTCGACCAACAGATCATTGACCGCGAGTGCGCCACTTTGTTGAAGCTTGTGAAAATCCGCCGTTGAATAATCGATCTCTTCGATTCTGCCGATTCTCGCTAAAAGTTCCTTCTTCGGCGCCGGCGTGAGTGAGGTGCCCTTTGGTGGACAGCAATCGAGATCTGTACAGAGTACCGAGCGCCATCTCCCCTTTGAAACGATAATAAATTCCGCGATTGGGATGCGTGCCTCTGAGAGCAACCTCTGTGTAATCGATACGAAGTCGGCACATTGCTCAACATCATCTGGCTTATAGAAGACAATGACAACTTCTTCGCCGCACTCTTTCTGGAGATGATCGATCAATAGTGTGAGCTTTTCGGTGATGAACTCACGTGGGTAATCCATACGCATAGCGAAAGATGCTTGACCATCCTTTATCGCTACGAAGACGATGGAGTCTTCTGGGTGGGAACCCATTAAATAAGGCACTGTTGTTAAAAGCTCGTGGGGATTTGTCATAGTTGTCATGGTCGAAGAATCAACGCGAACTCTGAAAATGAGTTTCGAGTAAAGTGAAAATGTGGATGTTTGAGAACTGTTGAAAAAAGCTAGCGTGAAAAGATGGTCGGCCCCGGAGCGACGATTACTTGCGTGCTGTAGCTCTGGACTATCGCTCCACCAAGAACTGGATAGGTGTATGCGCCAGAAGACCAGGTGCCAAGCCATGAAACATGGAGCGTCACGACATATCTACCTGCTCTCTTATAAATATGCCAGATTGTTTTATCGGGTAGCGCTCCCCCAGGTTGGTCGGAGCTCATGGAAGAGCCATCTCCAAAATCCCAGGTAAATGTTGGATTGAGAGTCACGCCTACAGCGACCCCTAATATCATCGTTGAAGTATTGAAAAGTGAGTTGGTGTCGGTCCAAAAGTATGTCGGGATCTGTGCAACGGCTCCTTGGGGAGGCTCTACATAGATATTTCGTAATGGAAGCAAAGCGGTAATTTGATCTGCCAAGTTCACAGCTTCGACAGCCTTTGGAGTGGCAATTGTTTTAGCGGGCTTTGGTTTCGGCGGATGATAAACATACGGAACATGACGCACGTAAGGCCGTGGAGTTGGATTTACTGTTCGCTTTGGAGATGGTCTAGGTGATGGTTTTGTAACAGGTTTTGGCTTTACGGCTGGTTTCGGCTTGGTAACTGGCGCCGGTGTTGATCCCGGAATGATCTTCGTTGCATCAATAATCACCTTCCCAGTCGTTGGATCGGTATGAACATCAATACAGACGCTTCCCGTGCACTGAGATGCAATAGCTGGATTCCATGCACTGGTGAAAATAGCACTCGCCATAATTCCAGCTATAAGCAGTCGGCCTCCTACTTTTCTAACGCCCATCTGCACAGGTTAAGGAGTTTGGAACTCAGGTATTGAACAAGAAAGAAGAACTGTGGATAAGCAGGTAAGTTAGCGCCATGGCTTTGAGAGATGGCGATGGCTGGGTGGAATGCTCATGCGGTAATCGCCATTGGGGTCTCCATGGTGCAGCAGGGCTACTTCTCGTACGTGATGGCACTGTTCTGCTTCAGCATCGTGCACCGTGGGTACATAACGGAGATACCTGGGGTATTCCAGGTGGAGCGCGCGACTCTCATGAAGAGATCTTTGATGCCGCAGCTCGTGAAGGCCATGAAGAGTGTGGGATCGAGAAAGAGTTCATCAGACCGATCGAGACCTTTGTCGATGATCATGGCGATTGGGCCTACTGGACTGTTATCTGCAAGGCGAGCGAAGATGTTGAGGCTCATCATGTGAATGATGAGGCGCTTCAAGTTGCCTGGGTTCCCTTTGCCGATGTCGCTGGCATGAATTTGCACCCCAGCTTTGCTAAATCGTGGGGAGCTCTACAGTCCCTCTTGAGTGAATTGAGCATCTAACCGCTTCAGCGAATCTTTAATAATCTTCGCATCAGATGTCCGCCAAAATGGTGGCATCGAGTTAAGCAAGATTGATCCATAACGCTTTGTTGTGATTCGAGAATCCAATATAGCGACGACCCCACGATCATCGATCGATCGAATCAAGCGACCAGTTCCCTGTGCGAGTAAGAGCGCTGCACGTGGAAGTGAGACCTGCATGAATCCGCTTCCGCCGGCTTCATCAGCTTCAGCGGCACGTGCCGCCATTACCGGTTCATCTGGACGTGGGAATGGGATGCGATCGATCACAACAAGTGTGCACGATGGACCAGGTACATCGATGCCCTGCCAGAGTGAAATAGTTCCAAGCAAGATGGAACGTGGATCTGCAGCGAAGCGATCGACAAGTGGACCAACTGCATCTCCCCTGCGTTGAGTAATGATGGGAAGCTTCAACTCTTTAAGGACTTTTCGAAGATGCTCATCGGCCATCTCAACTCCACGCCACGAGCTAAAGAGTGCAAGGGTTCGACCGCCAGCTGCTTCAGCTAGCTCACCAAGTTCTGTGAGGGCATCCATGCTGGGACCATCACGTCCTGGCTCTGGGAGATGTTTAGGAAGATAGAGCATTCCCTGATTGGCAAAATCAAAGGGCGAGCCAACATCGAGCATCTGAACATTTGCAGGATCGATCTCACCGGGTTCAAATGACTCATCTTCTTCATCCTCAGCAGAGTTACGCCCTACTTCAAAGCCAATCGATGCCGCTATCGAATCAAAGGACTTTCCAACCGAGAGCGTCGCTGATGTAGCAATGACCGGAGTTTGGGTGAGCAAGTTCTCTCGCAAGACCGATGAGACTTGAAGTGGCGCAAGGTAGAGCGTTGAAAAGTTTGGCTCAAACCACATTACTTGGCCATGACCCGGTTTTAATAGCTTTGTTGCGGTGGTAAGTACCTCTTGAGTGGCACCTTTAACTCGTGCTCTCTCTGCCAGAGAATCTGGATCGATTACTTCGGAATCTGCGTTGATAAGTGCGATCACAGCCGCTGCCGCTTCCTTCACCTTTCGCGTTGGAGCTTCAAGGGCTGAAGGTAGTTCAGGCAAGCGACCAGCTTTTGTAGGGTCGCTACGAACATCTTGGGCAAAATCTGTGAGCGCCTCGGCAAAGGCATCCGCTGCTTTATCGAATGCGATGGAAGCCTTACCCGGTAGATGTTTCTTCGCCATCTTCGCAGCCCGCTCGACTCGACCAGCAGTTAACTCCTCTGTGACTGCTTGCGTTGTGCGATCCATAAATTCATGGGCTTCGTCGAGAATAATTGCATCTCGCTCCGGCAAGATCGGATGCGAATCAACTATCTCAATCGCAAGCAAGGTGTGATTAGTAACAACTACATCGGCGGTCTGTGCCTTTGCCTTGGCATTGACCGCAAAACATTGTGATCCAAATGGGCATTCATCTGCGCCCATACATTCTCGGCCCGATGTGCTATTTGCAATCCAGACTCGACGATCGACATCAGGGGCATCGTCACGATCGCCAGATACGCCAGGTGTCTCTACCCAGGCACGTAACCGCTTTGCATCCTTTTCCAGTGAACCAATTTCAAGAAG
>CAJBLC010000114.1 GCA_903953805.1 uncultured Actinomycetes bacterium
CGCGATGAAAATGGCAGAGATATCGGCCGTCTCGTGGATATTGTGGTGCGCCACGATGATGCGACATATCCGCCAGTATCAGGTTTGATTGTCAAAGTTGGACAGCGCAAGTCGTACATTAAAGGCGCAAAGATCTCGTCCCTTAACAATGATGAAATTCGGATCTCGTCACTGAAGATTAGCCTCGAAGATTTTCAACGTCGTGAAGGCGAATCCCTTCTCGATGCAGATGTGCTCGACCATCAAATTGTGGATGTCGATGGCCTTCGTGTTGTTCGCTCATCTGATCTCTATCTTGCAACACTTGATCGTGAGGTTCGCCTTGTTGGCGTAGACATCTCATTCCGATCTTTCTTGCGCCGACTCTTTCCAGGTGCAATTAGTCGTCTTCCAACACCGGATCATGTTGTGGACTGGGCGACTATTGCCTCTTTGACAACCGGTACAGGAGTGGTTGTCACCGCTGGCCAGCGTTCAAAGCTCTCTCAACTTCGCCCTGCTGACCTTGCCGACCTTCTTGAAGATCTGGCGGGGCGCGAACAAGGCGCCTTTGTCGATTTGCTCGATCCCAATATTGCTGCTGATGCACTGGAAGAGATGGAAGAAGAAGATCTCCAAGGACTTCTCCGTGGACTCTCTGCAGAACGAGCAGCAGAACTTCTTGCGCTTATGGAACCAGATGAATCTGCTGAGGTTATGCGTGATCTTGATGAAGAGCACCGTGATGCGATTCTTGCAGAGATGGATAAGAGCACCGCGCGCGAACTTCGCGAGTTGATCTCATTTGATGAGCGAGTTGCCGGTGGAATGATGACAACACACATGCTCGTGATCAAGCAGAGCGATACTGTCGGTACAGCCTTAAAGATGCTCATTGAACATAAAGAGCGCGATGTGGTTGATGGAATTCTCGTTGTTGATTCCAAGGGGCGCCTCGTCGATCATATTCAAACAATTGAACTTGTTGCCGCAAAGTCCACTGCACTGATTGAGACCTTAATTGCCGCTCCATTCCCAACCACGGTAAAGATTGATACTCCGCTCGATGAAGTTATCGAAGAGTTCTCTAATAACCGCGGTTCTTCTATCGTTGTTGTTGATGTGAAAGGCAAGCCGATTGGCAGAATTCTGGCCGATGACTTAGTCGATGCGCTCACTGCAGATGAGGGTCGAGTATGACTACGGCCAAGAGCCCGGCATCAAAGGCACCCTCACCAAAGAAGATTCGCCTTGCCGCATTTCTCGCAGTTATGGGACCCGGCGTACTTGCAGGACTTTCGGATGATGATCCCGCTGGTATCACTACCTACTCACAACTAGGAGCGCATTACGGCTACCAGCTGATGTGGGTGCTTCTGATATCTACCATCGCATTGATTATCTTCCAAGATCTCGGTGCGCGCATCGGTGTTGTTACTCGTCAAGGTTTACTGGGACTTGTTCGCCAGAAGTACGGAGCTCGTTCTGGGATCCTGAGTGCAAGTGCGCTCATCATCGCCAATATTGGAACTATGACAGCGGAGTTCGCTGGTATCGCCGCCGCTGGACAACTCTTTGGACTTTCTCGATATATCAGCGTTCCGATTGCTGCAGTGGTTGTTTCAGCGCTGGTACTTCGTGGCTCATTTGCTCGCGTTGAAAAAGTCTTCTTCGCACTATGTGCAGTATTTCTCGCCTACGTCATTGCTGGTTTTATGTCTCATCCTCATTGGGGTGCCGCCTTTAAAGGGTTGGTCATCCCAACCATGCCAATAAATCACGATGCGATCTATTTAGCGACTGCAACATTGGGAACCACCTTGGCGCCATGGGGTCTCGCCTTTATTCAGTCTTACGCAGTAGATAAGCGTCTCTCAAAAGATGACCTCAAGTTATTGCGA
>CAJBLC010000115.1 GCA_903953805.1 uncultured Actinomycetes bacterium
ACAGTTCTCTTGAAAGATGTCACCGAGAGTGGCTTCACCTTCTTTACCAATTACGAATCTCAGAAGGCGAGCGAGATCGCGCAGAACCCCCACGTCTCTCTTCTCTTCCCTTGGTACCCAATGGAACGCCAAGTCATTATTCGCGGCACTGTGGCCAAGGTCAGCGGCGAAGAGAGTGATGAGTACTTTGCAACTCGCCCTTGGGGAAGCCAGATCGGGGCCTGGGCATCGAGCCAATCGGCAGAGCTGGGAGATCGCGCGGAGCTAGAGGCCCGTTATGCAGAGTATTCCGCGAAATTCCCACAGGGATCGACCGTTCCACGCCCCCCACATTGGGGCGGCTACCTCGTTCAACCAACTACGATTGAACTCTGGCAGGGGCGGTACTCGCGACTTCATGATCGAGTTCGCTACACAGCAACCAATGGCGGTTGGAATATTCAACGTTTTTATCCGTAAGAGAGGCACTCTGATGAGCGACATTATTATTCCGGCAAACCTCAAGCCAACTGATGGAAGATTTGGTTGCGGCCCATCAAAGATTCGCCCAGCAGCACTCGATGCTCTTGCTGCATCTGGCGCGACAATTCTTGGTACATCTCACCGACAGAAGCCAGTGAAGAACGTTGTGAATCGCGTTCGTACTGGACTTGCCTCACTCTTCAATCTCCCTGAAGGTTACGAAGTGATCATCGGCAATGGTGGCTCAACTGCATTCTGGGATATCGCAACATTCGGTCTCATCGAAAATAAGTCACAACACCTCACCTTTGGTGAGTTCTCATCAAAGTTTGCTTCATCTGCAAAGGAAGCGCCATTCCTTGCTGATCCAACAGTTGTCAAGGCCGAGCCAGGCTCACACCCAGTTGCCGTAGCCGAAGATGGCGTTGATGCTTATGCGCTCACTCACAATGAGACCAGCACAGGTGTATCAATGCCGATTATTCGCCCAGCAGGTATTGGTGATGCGCTTGTCCTTGTTGATGCAACCAGCGCTGCGGGTGGACTCGATCTCGATATCACTCAATCAGATGTCTATTACTTCGCTCCTCAGAAATCATTCGCCTCTGATGGCGGACTATGGATTGCGATCATGAGTCCAGCTGCCATTGCGCGAGTAGCCAAGATCAAGGAGTCAGGCCGCTGGATTCCAGCCTTCTTCGATCTGCAAATTGCGATCGACAACTCTCGCTTAGATCAGACGTACAACACTCCTGCGGTTGCAACCTTGATCTTGCTGGCAGAGCAGATCGAATGGATGAACCAGAACGGTGGCTTGAAGTTCTCTTCTGGCCGCAGCGCTGATTCATCATCACGTCTCTACAACTGGGCCGAGAAGACCTCTTACACAACGCCATTTGTGACTGACCCTGCGATGCGCTCAAAGGTTGTTGGAACAATCAACTTCGATGATTCAATCGATGCTCTTGAGATTGCAAAGATCCTCCGCGCAAATGGCATTGTTGATACTGATCCATATCGCAAGCTCGGTAAGAATCAACTCCGCATCGGAATGTTCCCGGCAGTCGATCCATCGGATATCGATGCGCTCACAGCATGTATCGATTATGTCGTAGGAGCAATGGCTAAGTAGTGAGCTACAAGGTCCGAAGAGTTGTGACCCTCGCGGTCTTGCTTGGCGTCACCTTACTTGTTCTCATCAAAAGAAATTAGAACATCTTCGACCTTATTACTTGCAGGTGCTTGTAACCGATCGCGCATAAAGGCGAAGATCACTAATGGTGCGATTGCGGTAAGTGCCCCACAGAGCGCAATAGTTTGGCGCACTCCGATCTGGGTGCAGAGCCAACCGATAACGGGCGACCCCACAGGAGTGCCGCCCATAAAGACCATGAGATAAATACCCATCACTCGACCTCTGATAGCTGGGTCGGTGTGGCCCTGAACATATGAGTTGGCAGAGATCATTGTCGTAAGTGCGAACATCCCTGCAAATGGCAGCGCTGCGGCGTAGATCAAATAGTGCGGTGCGCATGCGATCAAGGCCAGGGTCGTGCCAAAGATGGCGGCAAACCTTAAGATGAATCTCACGCCTCGGCGCGTATCGAGTTTTGCAGATAAGAGTGCAGCGCTCAATGAGCCGATCGCAATGATGGTTCCCAAGAGGCCGTAGGTCGCTGGTCCTTTATGAAAGATCTGCGTCGCCATCAGCGCGTTGAAGATCTGAAAATTTAAACCGAATGTCCCCGTGAAGAAGACAGTCATCATCACCGCCAAAATATCGGGTCGAGCCCGGACATATCTCAACGCCTCAATCGCCTTCGCCTTTGTCTGTGGTGCAGCCTCGATAAAGAGATCAGATTCCCGGATAGCGATTAAAGATCCAATAACGAAGATATATGAGGCTGCATTGAGCAAAAAGGAAGGGCCGGTATGAAAGGCTGCGATTAATAAACCAGAGACCCCAGGGCCAATGAGCCGGCCAGCGTTGAAGTTTGCAGAATTTAAACTCACGGCATTTGCCAGGTCGCTCTTACCCACCATCTCTGAAGTAAAAGCTTGACGTACAGGTGCATCAAGTGCGCCAAAGAGTCCGAGTAAAAAGGCAAGAAGATACACGTGCCAGATCTGGACATGGTGAGTGATAACCAAGAGGCCGAGAATCAGCGCAGTTAATCCCCCGCCGATATTGGTGATCAGAAGCAACTTTCTCTTACTCATGCGATCAGCAAGAGATCCCGCATACATCGAGAAGAGAAGTGAGGGAAGGAATTGCAATCCAGTGACAAGTCCGAGATCGCGACCACTATGGGTTAATTCAAGGACGAGCCAATCTTGGGCAATTCGTTGTGCCCATGAGCCGACATTCGAGATGAAGTTCGAGAAGAAGAGTAAGCGGAAATTTCGGTGGCGGAATGAGCGAAGAGATCCAGTTTCACTTACCGATAAGGCCACGGAGCGAGTCTATCTCTGAGTACCATAGTGATATGAAGCAGACGGTCACTATCTTGATCAGTGGTATTTCGCTCTGGTTTGTTGCTCTTGTTGTCGAAATAGCACGAAGCGCCCCAACTAATCAGATATGGATCTGTCTTAGCGGAGCGCTTCTTGGAGTACTAGGACTTACTTATTCCATCCGACGGTTGCGCCGGGAGTCAAAGGCTTAACCTTCGATCTGTGCCGCAATTCCCTTAAGAACCTTTGACAAGCGAGCGGCATCAACACCTGATGGGTGGCGACCATGACGGAGACCGTTTCCGACCTTATCGAGCATCTTGATAGTATCTTCGATAATCGTTGCAAGATCATCTGCATTGATACGGGTATTTGCTACAACAGAAGCTGACTCATCAATGATGCGAACTGATAACGCCTGTGGTCCTTTGCGACCTTCAGCGATACCGAATTCAAGTTTTGTGCCTGGCTTAACGGTAGTGACGCCAGCAGGAAGCGCATCCGATGCTAGGTAGACATCTTCGCCCTCTTCATTGGAGATAAATCCAAAACCCTTTTCAAGGCTAAACCATTTAACGCGGCCAATAGGCATCGGCTACTCCTTTCGATCCGGTGATCTCTTTGGTCTCAAACTGCCGTTAGGCAAGAGGATTAGTTTAACTGATTATTCAGTGACGACTAAGGCCTCGGAGTGGGCTCCGCAGCCGTGATCGACTGAAACTACGCGTGCATCCTCAGGTGAGAGGGCATTTGCGCATACTCCGAAGGCGGATCGAAGCGATCCAGCGATCGGGATAAAGAAGGCACAGGCCGAACAAGGCTTCGGTGCATAGTGAGCGATTGGAGTGTTCGGACCGCGATCGCCTTCGTACCAGCGCTTGCTTGCCGCATCGCGACCAACAATTGAGAGAACACGTGCGCGACCTAAACCAAATTCAAAGAGCTGTGCAGGATCGAGCTCTTCATCTGATGGAAGTGCGGCATATCCTGGAACTAAGCGTTCATCATCAGCAGATGTTGGGATGATATCTCCAACGCCAACATCACCAGGTTGAATGCGATCCTTGTAAGGAATCCAATCAGGTGCAATAAGTGAATCAGATCCTGGGAGGAGAACGACATCGCAGATTGTTGTTGGTGCCTGATCATCGACCTTAGCAACAGTTACAGCCCAACGCCAGCCATGATAACCAGGTAGCGAAGCTTCAAAGAGATAGGTAGAGATTCGATCATCAGTATCGACTGAGACAAGTTCGCCGACGAACTCTGAATTATTGGCATCCTCAATCGCGGCAGCGCGCGCTTGCTCTGCTGCCCCAAAGAGATCATCTGTGATTGCCATAAGAGAACCTTACTGTAAGTAAAAAGCCCCCGATTTCTCGGGGGCTTTCCAGAATGTGACCTTCGCTTAAAAGTCCATATCTCCGCCGCCAGCAGGAGCTTGTTGCCCCTTTGGCTCAGGCTTATCAGTGATGACAGCCTCAGTTGTAAGGAAGAGCGCTGCGATCGATGCTGCATTCTGAAGTGCTGAACGCGTCACCTTCGCTGGATCGATAATTCCAGTTTTGATCATATCGACATACTCACCTGTTGCAGCGTTGAGGCCGAAACCTGCTTCGAGGTTACGAACCTTCTCAACAACAACTCCGCCTTCAAGGCCGGCGTTGATTGAGATCTGCTTAAGTGGAGCTTCAATTGCGAACTCAACGATACGTGCACCAGTTGCTTCGTCACCCGTGAGTGAGAGCTTTGCAAGTGCCTTACCTGCTTGGAGAAGTGCAACGCCACCACCGGCGACGATTCCTTCTTCAACTGCAGCCTTC
>CAJBLC010000116.1 GCA_903953805.1 uncultured Actinomycetes bacterium
GTGGCACTGTTACAGTTGAAGATCTCATTGCAAAGGGTGCAGTGCGCGATAGTTATCCAGTCAAGGTTCTCGGAAATGGAGAGATCTCCGTCAAGGTGAATGTCTCTGCTCACGGGTTCTCAGCGTCAGCGATCGAGAAGATTGCTGCTGCAGGCGGATCAACGACAAAGATTTAATGAGTAACCCTCTCCCTGTAACAGGGGAGAGGGACCACTCGTTTCATCGAAATTATCTAGTCTGAATTTATAGGGAGAGAAAATGCTTTCAGCATTCGCAAAGGCTTTTAAGACACCAGACCTTCGCAAAAAGATTTTCTTCACCATGGCAATCATGGGTCTCTTCCGTTTCGGATCGATCGTTCCAACACCAGGTGTCTCATACAAGAATGTGCAGCAGTGTCTCAAGGCTGCTAACAATGGCGGACTCTTCGGCCTTGTTAATCTCTTCAGCGGTGGCGCACTTCTCCACCTCTCAGTATTTGCGCTCGGCATCATGCCGTACATCACCAGCTCGATCATTATTCAGCTTTTGACTGTTGTTATTCCTCGCTTTGAGACTCTCAAGAATGAGGGTCAATCAGGTACAGCAAAGCTCACTCAATACACTCGTTACCTCACAGTTGGCCTTGCAGTGCTTCAATCAACTGGTCTTATTGCAGTTGCTCGTACTCCAGGTCGTCTCTTCAGCGGTTGCTCATTTGCAATCATTCCTGACTCCTCATGGCAGCGCATCGTCACCATGGTCTTTGTTATGACCGCTGGTACAGCTGTAATCATGTGGCTCGGTGAACTCATCACTGATCGTGGTGTGGGTAATGGAATGTCTATCTTGATCTTCACATCGATTGCTGCCGGATTCCCAACTCAGCTCTGGTCGATCAAACTCCAGAAGGGTCTCTTCGCATTCCTCTTCGTTCTCGCTGTAGGAATCTGCGTCGTTGCAGCAGTTGTCTTCGTTGAGCAGGCTCAACGTCGTATCCCCGTCCAATATGCAAAGCGCCAAGTTGGTCGCCAGTCATATGGCGGAACCAGCACCTATATTCCAATCAAGGTGAACCAGGCTGGCGTTATCCCAGTTATCTTCGCATCATCACTTCTCTATATCCCATCACTGATCGTTAATTTCTCTGGCTCAAAGGCTAAGTGGGCGATCTGGGTACAGCAGAACCTTGTGAAGGGCGATCACCCGATCTACATCATCGCTTACGCGACCCTCATTATCTTCTTCACCTACTTCTACGTTGCAATTACCTTCAACCCAGATGAGGTTGCAGATAACATGAAGCAGTACGGTGGATTTATCCCTGGTATCCGCGCAGGAAAGCCAACATCTGAATATCTTCAGTATGTGCTCTCACGCATCACCGCTCCAGGATCGCTCTACCTAGCATTTGTTGCGATTATTCCAATCGTTGCTTTGATCCTCTTCAACGCTTCGCAGAACTTCCCATTTGGTGGAACTGCAATCTTGATCGTCGTTGGTGTTGGTCTTGATACTGCGAAGCAGATCGAGTCACAGCTCCAGCAGCGTTCTTATGAAGGTTTCTTGCGCTAATGCGTTTAATCCTTGTTGGCCCTCCTGGCGCCGGTAAGGGAACTCAAGCAGTTCACCTTGCAGCTCATTACGGCATTCCACATATTTCGACGGGCGATATCTTCCGCCACAATATGAAGAATGAGACTGAACTTGGTCTGCTCGCAAAGTCATATGTCGATCGTGGCGAACTTGTACCTGATTCAGTGACCAATGAGATGGTGAAAGATCGCCTCACTCACGATGATGCTCAAGCTGGATTCTTGCTCGATGGCTTTCCACGCAACGTGCTCCAGGCAGAAGTTCTTCGTGCAGTCCTTGCCGAGGCTCACACCCCTCTTGATGCAGTTCTCGAACTTGCACTTGATGATGTTGAGATCATTGCCCGCCTTTCAGGTCGTCGTACCTGCCGTGACTGCAGCGCCTCATTCCATGTGATCTATGAGAAGCCGGCTGTAGATGGCGTCTGCGATAAGTGCCAAGGCGAGCTCTATCAGCGCGAAGATGATTCAGAGGCAGTTATTACCCGTCGCCTTGAAGTCTACGCAGAACAGACAAAACCGATTATCGCGTTCTACCGCACTGAAGGACTCTTGATCACAATCCCTGCGGTCGGCGAAGTATCTGAGATAACAGACCGCGCCATTGCTGCACTCTCTGCAGCTGTCGTTCACTAATGAAGTAGCCCATGGCTATTCAAATTAAATCCCTCGAGCAACTTCAGTTGATGCGCAAGGCTGGCATTGTTGTTGGCGAAGCCCTTCTGCTCATGAAGGAAGCGGCAAAGCCAGGGGTAACAACACTTGAACTCGACGCGATCGCGGCCGCTCATCTCAAAGAGCGTGGAGCGACATCGTCCTTCTTTAATTATCACGGCTATCCAAAAGTTCTATGCGCCTCTGTGAATCACGAAGTTGTGCACGGAATTCCAAATGAGCGTCCACTTCAAGAGGGCGACGTTCTCTCATTAGATTTTGGCGCAATCGTTGAAGGTTGGCACGGGGATTCTGCGATCTCATTTGGTATCGGAAATATTGATCCAGCAGATCAAAAACTTATGGATACGTGTGATGAATCGATGTGGCGCGGAATCGCGGCAGCTAAGGTCGGGGGACACCTCACGGATATCTCCGAAGCGATCCAGACCTATATTGATTCACAAGGTAAGTATGGAATTCTCCGTGAATACGGTGGCCATGGCATTGGCTCCGAGATGCATCAAGAGCCTCACGTTCTCAACTTTGGTAAGGCTGGTTTTGGACCAGAACTCAAAGTTGGTTTAGCGCTTGCTATTGAACCGATGATTACTCGTGGTTCAGCGACAACAAAAGTTCTCTCCGATGATTGGACTGTAGTCTCGATCGATAAGACAAATGGCGCTCACTTCGAGCAGACCTTTGCACTTTTGCCAGATGGAAAGCCATTTGTTTTAACATCACTTGATGGTGGCAAAGAGCGACTCGGTCGACTCGGCGTTGAGATCTCTGATCTCCTTAAATAACTTTTACGCCTGCCTTAAAGACTGATTCGACCCCAACTTCGTGGATTTTTGTAATGGGAATCGAGAATGGGTTGCGATCAAGAATAATGAAATCTGCTCGCATCCCAACTTCTATCGCTCCTAAATATTCTTCACGATAATTCTGATAGGCAACCGCCTCTGTATAGAAGCCCCAAGACTGCTCAAGATCGATAGCTTGATCAGGGTTCCAAGGTTCTCCAGGTTTGCCTGGCTCCGTGCGATGCACTGGAACAGCGAGGGCAAGTAAGGGTTTTTCGCTGGTTATTGGCCAATCTGAACCATATGCAACGTTCACTTGCGCATCGATCATTTCACGAAGGCGATACTGCTCATCATTACGCTTACCTATACGCGGCGCAATTAACTCTTTATTCATGGGATCCATATACATCCAGAGTGGCTGCATATTTGCAATTACACCAAGTTCGGCAAAGCGCGGCAGATCGAGCTCTGAAATAAGTTGAGCGTGAACAATTACTGGGCGACGATCCCACTCTGGATTCTCGGATTGCATATATTCAATGGCATTGAGCGCCTGACGCACAGCAGCATCACCGATTGCATGGATGTGTACCTGGAACTCAAGCGCATCAAAGTGCTTGACCGCTGCACGTAACTCTTCATCACTCCAGATTGTTATACCGGAGAATCCAGGTTGATCGTTATAAGGTTCAAGGAGTGCAGCTGTTCCACTTGAAAGTGCACCATCTGCCAAAAACTTTACCGATGAGGCATTGATGGAATCGATCGCATCGAAGAGTGCACGATCTCTGGCGATACGATCGCTCTCATCGCGCCAATCTTCAGGACTCACTAAATGTGAGATATTCATATCAACAGTGAGTACGCCGCGATCATGAGCCTCTTTGTAGATCTGCGCCATACCTGGCTCGGCCCATGAATCGGTAGAGAAAGTGATTCCCGATTGAAGCATGGTCTGGGATGCCCATCCAATTGCGGCAACTTCATCATCGAGAGTACGTGGCGGAATTTTTGAGAGGATCAGATCCATCGCTTGTGGCTCGCGAAGCGTTCCCTTGGGCGAGCCATCTTCTCTGCGAGCGATGCTGCCACCATCGGGATCAACCGTCGAAGCTGTTATTCCAGCGATCTCTAACGCTTTCGAATTCACCCAGATCGTATGGTGGTCAACAGCATGAAGAACAACAGGACGATCACTCACGACTTCATCGATCCACTGTGCATCAAAATCTCCACCTTCAATGAGCGCTGCTTCATAAGCGCCACCAACGATCCACCCCGTCGGATTCTCGGCGGCAAAGCGCGCGATCTCGGCAGTGATCTCGGCGAGAGAGGTGAGTCCTGTGACCTTGGGGCCAGCTGCTTCCCGCCCGGCGAAGAGCGGGTGGGCATGGCCATCGCCAAAGGCTGGGGCAACGAACTTTCCGGTGAGGTCCAGGCGCTGATCGTGCTCGGGATTGAACTCTTGGGCGGCCTTTGGGCCAAGGGCGATAAAAACCCCGCCATCGATCAGGGCGCCTACCCGGGCGGGGCGGCCCGGAGAGTAGATGAGCGCACCCTCAAGATAGAGACGCGTCATGCGAGCAATCCGCCGGTTAGGTGCATCACAGGAGTATAAGGGAGCGGATTTCCCCTATGGAGAGTATCTCGGTAATCTTCTCCTCTGCCCAGAAATGGGCGGCACACCTGTAAGCCCCCGAAACAGATAAGTAGGTACTGCTTGGCTAAGAAAGATGGCGCAATCGAGATCGAAGGCGTCGTAGCTGAAGCTTTGCCGAACGCAATGTTCAAGGTAACGCTTACAAATGGACACGTTGTACTTGCACATATCAGCGGAAAGATGCGACAGAACTACATTCGTATCTTGCCTGAAGATCGTGTGATTGTAGAACTCAGTCCATATGACCTCACACGAGGTCGCATTACATACCGTTACAAGTAATTAGTGAAAGAGGAAAATCGTGAAGGTTAAGCCAAGCGTGAAGAAGATTTGCGACAAGTGCAAAGTCATTCGTCGTAATGGTCGCGTTATGGTCATTTGCGAGAATCTTCGTCACAAGCAACGCCAGGGATAAGTTCACACTTATCTTGTAAAAGAACGCGTGGTGCGACTGATCTTCGGATCAGACCTCTGGACCGGTAGGCCAGAGCCTGTTACCCAACAGGATGCACTGCGAAGGACCTTCCGGATAAAAGAAAAAGGGTAAGCGATATGGCACGTCTAGTCGGTGTCGATCTACCTCGCGAAAAGCGCGTTGAGATCGCACTTACATATATCTTCGGGATTGGATTAACCCGCGCGCATGCAACACTCGCCGCGACCGGTGTTAACCCAGATACCCGCGTCAAGGATCTTCAAGAGCCAGAATTGGCAAAGCTTCGTGAATATATCGAAGCAAATTACAAAATCGAGGGTGACCTTCGCCGTGAGATCGCAGGCGATATCCGTCGTAAAGTCGAAATCCAGAGCTATCAAGGTATTCGCCACCGTAAGGGACTTCCTGTTCGTGGTCAGCGCACACATACAAATGCGCGCACACGTAAGGGTCCACGTAAGGCAATCGCCGGTAAGAAGAAGGAGACTAAGTAACAATGGCCGCTCCTAAATCAAAGGTTGCCGCAGGTAAGGGCAAAGTTAAGCTTCGTAAGAAAGAGAAGAAGAACGTCGTTGCAGGTCAGGCTCACATTAAGAGCACCTTCAACAACACCATCATCTCTATCACCGACCCAAGTGGTGCGGTTATCTCTTGGTCATCTGCTGGTCAGGTTGGCTTCAAGGGTTCACGGAAATCAACACCGTTCGCAGCTCAGCTTGCAGCTGAAGCAGCAGCGCGCCGCGCTCAAGAGCATGGCCTCAAGAAGGTTGATGTCTTTGTTAAGGGACCTGGTTCAGGTCGCGAAACAGCTATCCGTTCATTACAGGCAGCAGGACTTGAAGTTGGAGCCATCTCAGATGTCACTCCAGCTCCACACAATGGTTGCCGTCCACCAAAGCCACGTCGAGTTTAAGGAAGGAAGAGAATAAATGGCTCGTTATACCGGAGCAGATTGCAAGCGCTGCCGTCGCGAAAAAGTAAAGCTCTTCCTCAAGGGCTCAAAGTGCGATGGTCCAAAGTGTCCTATCGAATCACGTCCATACCCACCAGGGCAGCACGGCCGTGGTCGCTCAAAGGAATCTGAATACCTCCTACAGATGCGTGAAAAGCAGAAGTGCGCACGTATGTACGGTGTTCTTGAGAAGCAGTTCCGTGGTTACTACGAAGAGGCTAACCGCCTTCAGGGTAAGACCGGTGAGAACTTGCTCATCATCCTTGAGACCCGTCTCGATAACGTTGTTTATCGCGCTGGCTTTGCAAAGAGCCGCGATATGGCACGTCAGCTCGTTCGCCACGGACATTTCTTGGTAAACGGTAAGAAGGTAAACATTCCTTCATTCCGCGTTACTCCAATGGATGTTATCGATGTCGTCCCAGGCTCACTTGATCTCACACCATTCATCGTCGCAAGCGCTGAACTCGGTGAAAAGTCAGTACCAGCATGGATGGAAGTTGTTGGATCAAAGATGCGTATCTTGATTCACGGTGCTCCAAACCGCGCTGTTATTGATACTCAGATCCAAGAACAGCTCATCGTTGAGCTCTACAGCAAGTAATAGTTTTTAAACCATTAAGAAGACCGGAGATCAAATAGTGGATCTCCCTAACGTACGGAGGAAATAAGTGCTCATTGCACAACGTCCCATCCTCAGCGAGGAAGTAGTCTCAGAATTTCGCTCACGTTTCATTATTGAACCGCTTGAGCCTGGTTTTGGTTACACCCTCGGAAACTCATTACGCCGCACCCTGCTCTCATCGATCCCAGGTGCAGCTGTAACAAGCATTCGCGTGAATGGTGCGCTCCACGAGTTCACCACTCTCGAAGGCGTGAAGGAGGATCTCACAGAGATCGTTCTTAACATCAAGAACCTTGTTATCTCATCCGATAGCGATGAGCCTGTCCTTATCTACATCCGCAAGAATGGCGAAGGTGTCGTCACTGGCGCTGATATCGCTGCTCCTGCAGGTATCCAGGTTCATAACCCTGATCTCCATATCGCGACCCTCAACGCTTCAGCGAAGTTCGAAGTCGAACTTACAATCGAGCGCGGTCGTGGCTATGTGACAGCAGTTGCTAACAAGCAGGCTGGCGGAGAGATCGGCCGCATTCCGGTTGACTCCATCTATTCACCAGTTCTCCGCGTTACCTACAAGGTTGAGGCGACTCGTGTTGAGCAGCGCACCGACTTTGACCGCTTGATCGTCGATGTTGAGACAAAGCAGTCAATGAAGCCTTCAGATGCCATGGCATCAGCTGGTAAGACTCTTGTTGAGCTCTTCGGTCTGGCACGTGAATTGAATGTCAACGCAGAGGGCATCGAAATGGGACCTAGCGTCCAAGATGCTGCGCTCGCTGCAGATCTCGCTCTTCCAATCGAAGATCTCGATCTCACCGTTCGTTCATACAACTGCTTGAAGCGTGAAGGAATCCACACTGTCGGCGAGCTCGTTGGCCGTTCAGAAGCTGACCTTCTCGATATTCGTAACTTTGGATCAAAGTCAATCGATGAAGTGAAGGCAAAGCTTCACTCCATGGGTCTTCAGTTGAAGGACAGCCCAATCGGTTTCGATCCAACAAAACACCACAACTACGGAACTGATGTTGACGATGAACTCGTTGAGTCAGAGAACGTCTAAGTAAAGGGAAGAAAATGCCAACACCAAGTAGAGGTCCTCGTCTCGGAAGCGGACCAGCACACGAAAGATTGTTGCTAGGCACCCTTGCTGAGCAGCTCTTTGAACACGGTCGCATCACGACAACTGAGACCAAGGCTAAGCGCCTTCGTCCAGTTGCAGAGAAGCTCATCACTGCTGCAAAGGCAGGAGATCTCGCAGCTCGTCGTCGCGTCATGCAGACAATCCAGAACAAGAGCGTCGTACACACACCCTTCACTGAGATTGGTCCACGCTTCGCTACCCGCGATGGTGGATACACACGTATCACTAAGGTTGGTCCACGTAACGGCGATAACGCTCCAATGGCAGTTATCGAGCTCGTCTAACCTTCTCGCATTATGGTGCAACCCACTCTCAATCCCGAGAGTGGGTTTCGCCGTTTAAAGATCGATTTATCGTATGACGGCACCAACTTCGCGGGCTGGGCAAAGCAGCCTGATCAACGAACAATTCAAGAAGAGATTGAGGATGCCCTCTCTCGTATAACCCGACATAAAGTCAGCACCATTGTTGCCGGTCGCACAGATGCAGGTGTCCATGCACTTCATCAGATCATTCACGTTGATATCCCTGCAGTTCCTCATGTCTCTCGTTATCGCCCAGATGAAACTGAATGGGATATCGAAAATTTCTACTTCCGCATCAATCAAATTCTTGGGCCAGATATTCGCATCAACTCTGTTGTTGAAGCTCCTGCAAATTTCCATGCGCGATTTTCTGCTGAGGCACGTCACTATCGCTACAAGATTCTCGACAATAATCGTGTGCTTCCGCCACTTCAGCGACTCGATGCCACAACCTGGTTTAGAGAGCTCGATATTGATTTAATGAATGAGGCGAGTGCGCAGATGATTGGCGAGAAGGATTTTGCAACCTTCTGTCGCTTCCGCCCGAATAGCACCACGATCCGCCATCTCACACGCTTTGATTGGTCGCGTGATAGTGATGGTTTTGTCGTTGCCCATCTCTCAGCTGATGCCTTTGGCTGGAATATGGTGCGAAATCTCGTCGGCGCAGCAGTCTGCGTAGGGGAATCGCGCTATCCCGTGAGCTGGATGAAGGAGATACTCACAGCAAAGTCTCGGGTTTCAGACTCTTATGTCTTTCCATCTTCTGGTTTAACATTGATTAAAGTGGACTATCCAGCAGATGAAGATCTCCTGGCCCGCATCGATCAGACACTTGCACGAAGAGATGAGAGCTTCAATGAAGGTATCGAATAAGCGCGCTCTTGCTCTCTCGTTAGCGAGCATCGCTCCACTTTCTTACATCACAGATCACGCAACGGCTGCAAGCACCTATCTTGGTGATGCTATTAATTACAACTTCGGAACTGTCCAAGTTCAGATCACTGTTGATGGTGCAAATAAAATTACCCAGATTGATACTCCACAAGTATCAACGCGTGGATCCAATGCTTCATATACAAATTACGCCTTACCAATCCTTGTGAAAGAGGCACTCGCTGCCCAGAGCGCCAGCATCCAAGGAGTATCTGGCGCCTCCTATCTCTCGCGCGGATGGATCACCTCACTCGCCTCTGCGATTGCAAAAGAAGGAAATGTAGCGATCGCACCAGCTCCAACTCCTACTGCTAGCCCGACCGTGAAGCCAATGGGCCCTCAAGTGGGTGAAGGCGAGAACCAAGGTGAACACGAAGGCGGCGAGCACCGAGATCGTCCTAGCCCCGCCCCGCTAACCTCTCGAACCCCAGCTCCGATCATTAAGAGCCCAACAGCGACCCCAACTCCAGTAGATCCAGGCCTGGTCCTCAAGCCAGGAGCCGGTGTTATCCAAAAGTCGATCACCTGCGTCAAGGGGGCGACGAAGAAGGTCATTAAGGGGCTCAACCCCAAGTGCCCGACCGGATTTACGCTCAAAAAGCCGTAATTCCTGGCCCCGGTGAGTGCTGCGTCAATCCACCCCATTTTGACCCGAGAGTGCTAAGACGGGTAATCTGCACCTCTTGCAATAAAAGGCTGTAAAGCAGTTTTACAGATGTAGAACCCATTACCGTAATAAGGAGAAGACCTCGTGCGCACATTTACACCGAAGGCTGGTGACCAAGCTACTACTCGTAAGTGGCATGTCATCGATGCAGAAGGCGTAGTACTCGGTCGCCTCGCTTCACACGCTGCTGTTCTACTTCGTGGAAAGCACAAGACAACATTCGCTCCACATATCGATATGGGTGATTTCGTTATTGTGATCAACGCCGAGAAGGTTGTCCTCACAGGCCAGAAGGCTTCACAGAAGTTTGCACACCATCACTCAGGTTTCCCAGGCGGTATGACATCTATCGTCTACTCAGATTTGATCAACCAGGATCCAACTCGCGTTGTTGAGAAGGCGATCCTTGGAATGATTCCTAAGAACAAGCTTGGTCGCCAGGTTGGCACAAAGCTCAAGGTCTACGCAGGCCCAACACATCCACACGCTGCACAGAATCCTGCCGCATACGAGTTCACTCAAATTTCTCAGATCGTTAAGAAGTAATAGGAGCATATAAAACATGTCAGATTTCGAAACAACAGTCGACGCTCAGGACGAAGTCCTTACTTCTTACTCAAGCAGCACTCCATCAGCAGCGACAAACCGTCCATCAATCAAGGCACCAGGTGGCGGAACCGGTCGTCGTAAGGAAGCAGTTGCTCGCGTTCGCCTTGTTCCAGGTTCTGGCAAGTGGACAGTCAATGGCAAGGATCTTGCTGTGTACTTCCCAAATAAGGTTCACCAGCAACTCGTCTCAGAGCCATTCCGCACAGTAGGTGCAGAGAATGCCTTTGACGTTATCGCACGTATCAACGGTGGCGGAACATCAGGTCAAGCTGGTGCACTTCGTCTTGGAATCGCACGCGCTCTCAACGAGATTGATCGCGATGCAAACCGTCCTTCACTCAAGAAGGCTGGATTCCTCACTCGCGACCCACGTGTTATCGAGCGCAAGAAGTACGGTCTGAAGAAGGCTCGTAAGCGTTCACAATACTCAAAGCGTTAATTCTCTTTCTACGCTTCTCACTGTATTTGCGAGGTTAAATGGCTCTCTTCGGCACCGACGGTGTACGAGGCCTTGCCAATCGCGATCTCACAGCTGAACTCGCTCTAGAACTAGCGGTATCTGCTGCACACATTCTCGGTGAGGTCGGAGCCTTTGCTGGACATCGTCCTAAGGCGATCATTGGCCAGGATTCACGCGCATCTGGTGAGTTCCTTGAAGCTGCAGTTATTGCCGGGCTTGCAAGTGCGGGCGTCGATGTCTATCGCGTAGGAGTTCTACCAACACCTGCTATTGCGCACTTAGTAGCAGAGACTGGTGCAGATCTTGGTGTGATGATCAGCGCTTCACATAACCCGATGCCAGATAATGGAATTAAGTTCTTCGCAAAAGGTGGCGGCAAGTTAGATGATGGCCTCGAAGCGAAGATCGAAGCGCGCATGCGAGAGGAGTGGGAACGCCCGCTCGGTGGCGATGTTGGTCGAGTCTATGTCGATGAGAGTGCTTCAGAGCGTTATATCTTCCACCTTCTCTCATCGCTCTCAACAAATCTCACTGGATTAAAACTCGTTGTTGATTGTGCGAATGGCGCATCATCTCGAGTCGCTCCTAAGACCTATGAGCGTGCAGGTGCTGAAGTTATTGCAATCTCCGCTTCGCCTAATGGCCTCAATATCAATGATGGCTGCGGCTCAACACATCTTGAGAATATCCGTGCAAAGTTTGTTGAGACCGGAGCTGATTTAGGTATCGCTCACGATGGTGATGCAGATCGATGCCTCGCTATTGATGCAGATGGCAATGTCATTGACGGCGATTTCATTATGGCGATCTTGGCAGCAGATCTTCATTCACGCGGTGCGCTCAAGAACTCAACCGTTGTTGGCACCGTAATGAGCAATCTTGGATTTATGAAGGCGATGTCAGAGCGCGGAATCAAGGTTGAAACTACGGCTGTTGGTGATCGCTATGTCCTCGAGAAGATGATTGCCGATGACCATGTTCTTGGCGGCGAGCAATCTGGACATATTATTTTGCGCGACTTTGCTAATACCGGTGATGGAATCCTTACCGCACTTCAACTGATGCAGGCGATGAAATTATCTGGAAAGAGCTTGGCAGAACTTTCACGTGTGATGATTCGCTTCCCACAAGTACTCATCAATGTCCCTGATGTGAAGAAGGATGCGCTACCAACGGCAACTAAACTCAATGATCACATCAAGGCGAAGAGCGAAGATTTTGGAGATAAGGGACGTATCTTGGTTCGCGCTTCAGGTACGGAAGCCCTCGTTCGAGTGATGGTTGAGGCGGAAACGACGGCAGATGCCGAGCAAATCGCCAATGAAATCGCCTCACTAGTAAGATCAGAACTCTCGTAACGTATAAAGGAGTCTGAGTAGATGTGTGGCATCGTTGGGTACACCGGTAAGGCCACAGCCCTCTCACCAGTCCTTGAAGGCCTTCGTCGCCTCGAATACCGCGGGTATGACTCTGCCGGAATTGCCCTCGCTGTCACAAAGGGTGAGCCACTCTGGATTGAGAAGCGTGCCGGCAAACTCGGAAATCTTGAATCAACTCTGACAACAGTCCCTGATGCCCATAGTGGAATCGGACATACTCGCTGGGCAACTCATGGTGGTCCAACTGATCGCAATGCACATCCGCACCTTGATAACGAGGGAAAGCTCGCCCTTATCCATAATGGAATCATCGAGAACTATGTCGAACTCCGTGCAGAGCTTGAGAAGCGTGGACATATTTTTCAATCAGAGACAGATACTGAATCAGTTGTTCACCTATTAAGCGATGCCCGAAAGAAGCACAATGGAGATCTCGCCGCTGCGATGCGCGAAGTGTGCGGCCAACTTCGTGGCTCATTCACTTTGCTGGCTATCCACGCAGATGAGCCTGGTCGTATTGTTGGTGCTCGTCGTAACTCGCCCCTTGTGGTTGGAGTTGGCGATGGTGAAAACTTCTTAGCTTCAGATGTTTCAGCATTTATCTCGCATACAAAGCGAGCACTCGAGCTAGGCCAAGATGAGGTTGTCGACATCACGGATTCACAGATCACCATTACAAATCTTGAGGGCGATGTACTGCCTCATCGTGAATATGAGATCTCATGGGACGCATCAGCTGCCGAGCGTGGCGGCTTCGAACACTTTATGTTGAAAGAGATTTATGAGCAACCAAAGGCAGTTGCCGATACCTTGATTGGTCGAACTGCAGGTTTAGATCCAGAGATCACAGCCGGAATCAACCTTGAGGGAATCAGTAAAGTCGTCATCATTGCTTGCGGAACTGCATTCCATGCTGGTCTTGTTGGCAAGTATGCGATTGAGCAATGGGCAAATATCTCTGTCGATGTTGAACTCGCTTCGGAATATCGCTACCGCGAACCAAGCGTAGATGCGAATACTCTCGTTATTCCTATCTCTCAATCGGGAGAGACGATGGATACTTTGATGGCGATGCGTTACGCGCGCAGCAAGGGCGCTCGCGTCTTTGCAGTCTGTAATACCAATGGCTCCACTATTCCTCGTGAATCAGACGCTGTTCTTTACACACATGCTGGCCCTGAGATTGCCGTTGCATCAACGAAAGCATTCCTTACCCAACTCATTGCGATGTACCTCGTTGGTTTACATCTAGGCAGCGTTCGTGGAACTCTCTCACAAGCAGAGCACGATGTAATCGTTGGCCACCTTGCTGAGTTACCGGGCAAGATTGAGCAAGTGCTCGAGACCGTTGAACCATTGCGTGCGCTCACTCGCCAATTTAAAGATGCGGCTTCCATGCTCTTCTTAGGTCGCCATGTTGGTTTTCCAACGGCACTTGAAGGTGCGCTCAAACTGAAAGAGCTCGCCTATATGCATGCCGAAGGTTTTGCTGGTGGCGAGTTAAAGCATGGTCCGATCGCTCTGATTGATCAGGGGACACCAGTTGTTGCTGTCATGCCAGCATTTGGTTCATTGCTAGCCGAGAAGATGGCGAGCAATGTTCAAGAGGTAAAAGCTCGCGGAGCTGTCATTATTGCGATTGGCGATGGCGAACTTGATAGCGCCGATCACATGATTCGCATTCCTGCGACCCATCCATATTTGGAGCCAGTCCTCTCCGTTGTGCCA
>CAJBLC010000117.1 GCA_903953805.1 uncultured Actinomycetes bacterium
ATCGCGGCGCTAGAAGAGCGCGGAATAAAGGTCTATCGAACTGATCGAGACGGTGCCATCTCGGTCAGTTCAGACCTTAAGATCAGCACTCAGAAGAAACAATGGTGGGAGATCTCATGGGGCTAACGCTGATCCAGGGTGGCGAATCAATTCTCGCTGACCGTGCGATCGCCGCCGTCATTGCATCCCGTCCCACAGCTACAACTACTCAACTAGATTGTGGCGAAATTGAACTTGGCGCGATAACCGATGCCCTTGCACCTTCGCTCTTTGGTGAAGATCGAACAATTATCTTGCGCGAGATCCAAGAACTTGCTCAAGAGCTTCAGGAAGAGATCACTGAATATTTAACAAATCCAGATGAGAGTGTTCATCTTGTGCTCTGGCATAAGGGCGGCGTGAAGGGTAAAGCACTCCTCGATAAGGTGAAGAAACTCAAACCCGAGATCATTCAAGCTGACACCATCAAAAAGGATGGCGATAAGGCACAGTTTGTTCACGATGAATTCGCTCGCGCAGGTCGAAAGATCACAGTTGATGCCGTTCAGGCGCTCGTTGATGCGCTCGGCTCTGATCTCCGAGAGTTGAGTGGTGCGGCCTCACAACTTGCATCCGATACCGCCGCTGGTAAAACGATTGATGTCGATGATGTTGAAAAATTTCAACGCGGTCGGGTTGAAACAACAGGCTTTGATGTTGCCGATGCGACGCTCGATGGCAAGACCGACCTTGCGTTGATCACACTTCGACAGGCGCTGACGAGCGGTGTTGATCCAGTATTGATTACCTCAGCTCTCGCTTCTTCAATCCGTACCCTTGCTAAGGTCTCTGGTGCGAGCAGGGGAGTGAAATCCTTCGATCTTGCTGGCTCGCTTGGATTGCCGCCCTGGCAGATCGATAAGGCTCGCCGCCAACTCCAAGGCTGGAACCCGGCAACGCTGAGCGCTGCGGTTGTGACCCTCGCGCAAGCCGATGCCGATATCAAAGGTGCCTCGGCCGACCCTGGGTACGCTCTGGAGCGCTGCATCCTGGAGATCGCTCGGGGGAGATCTGCTCGATAGAGCGATCTAAACCCAGTTTGAGGGGAGGCGCCTTCGGCTGATAGCCTTTCCCCTTCACCGAGCCCACAAGGGCCGGGTAATTTTTAGAAAAGGTAATCTCCACGTGGCAAATATCAAGTCGCAGATCAAGCGTATTAAGACCAATGAGAAGGCTCAGGCACGCAACAAGTCAGCTCGCTCAGGCCTCAAGACCGCTATCCGCCGCTTCAAGGATGCTGTTGCTGCTGGAGATCAGGCTGCAATCAAGGAAGAGCTTCGCGTAGCAACGAAGACACTCGATGTTGCTGTTACCAAGGGCGTTATCCACGCAAACTCTGCTGCAAATAAGAAGTCAGCGCTTGCAAAGCAAGCCAACAAAGCTTCTAAGTAATACCTCGAAGCAGAAGAACCTAGAACTTCAAGGTCGGTAGGTAGTTATGCCTGCGATTCCATTAGCAAAGGCGCCACAGCCTTCACAGACAAATCCTGCGCAGATTCGCAATTTCTGCATCATTGCCCATATCGATCACGGCAAATCAACGCTCGCTGATCGCATGCTCGGCATCACTGAAGTCGTTGAGCAGCGAAATATGCGCGCCCAATATCTCGATCGTATGGATATTGAACGCGAACGCGGAATCACCATTAAATCTCAAGCTGTTCGCCTGCCATGGCGCTCGGGTATTGATGGCAATGAGTACATCCTCAATATGATCGATACACCTGGTCACGTTGACTTCACCTATGAAGTTTCACGATCGCTCGCTGCCTGTGAGGGTGCCGTTCTCCTTGTTGATTGCGCACAAGGTATCGAAGCGCAGACGCTGGCAAACCTCTATCTCGCGATGGAGAACAATCTGACAATTATTCCGGTTCTCAACAAGATTGATCTTCCCGCTGCGCAACCTGAGAAGTTCGCTGAAGAGCTCGCAAAGTTGATCGGCTGTCAGCCGGAAGATTGTCTCCGAGTATCAGGTAAGACTGGCGCTGGCGTTGAAGAGCTCCTCGATCAGATCGTGAAGCAGATTCCTGCACCGGTCGGCGATCCCGATGCACCTGCACGCGCGTTGATCTTTGACTCTGTCTACGATTCCTATCGCGGCGTTGTTACTTATGTTCGCGTTGTTGATGGTCATCTCTCTACGCGCGATCAGATTCAAATGTTTTCGACCGGCGTTCGCCACGAGATGCTTGAAGTCGGCGTCATCTCGCCAGAACCAGTTGCTAGCAAAGGCCTTGGCGTAGGTGAGGTGGGTTATCTCATCACTGGCGTGAAAGATGTTCGCCAATCTCGCGTCGGCGATACTGTGACGAACTACCAACGTCCAACCGATAAAGCGCTCTCTGGCTATAAAGATCCACGACCAATGGTCTTCTCGGGGCTATTCCCGCTCGATGGTGCTGAGTATCCGATGCTCCGTGAAGCGCTGGATAAGTTGCAACTCAATGATGCCGCTCTCGTATTTGAACCGGAGAATTCAGCAGCTTTGGGATTTGGATTTCGATGTGGCTTCCTCGGTCTGCTCCATATGGAGATTGTTCGCGAGCGGTTAGAGCGCGAAGCTGGCCTGGCACTTATTTCTACCGCACCAAACGTGGTCTATCGAGTCACGGATGACAGCGGAAAAGAACTTATCGTTACCAATCCAAGCGAATTCCCTGATGGCAAGATCATGAAGGTGGAAGAGCCGATTGTGCGCGCCACAGTCCTTGCTCCCTCTGAATTTATCGGCGCAATTATGGAGCTCTGCCAACAGCGTCGCGGAACGCTACTCGGCATGGATTATCTCTCTGAAGATCGTGTGGAGATTCGTTACACCCTTCCGCTCGCTGAGATTGTCTTTGACTTCTTTGATCAATTGAAATCACGTACGCGTGGTTATGCATCGCTCGATTACGAACCAATCGGAGAAGCAGAAGGTGACCTCGTTAAGGTTGATATCTTGCTTCAGAGCGAGAAGGTCGATGCCTTCAGTGCGATCGTTCACCGTGAAAAGGCCTATAGCTATGGTGTCATGATGACGACCAAATTGCGCGAGCTCATTCCTCGTCAACAATTTGAGATCCCGATTCAGGCAGCGATTGGCTCTCGCATTATTGCGCGCGAATCAATTCGAGCGATCCGTAAAGATGTTCTTGCTAAGTGCTATGGCGGAGATATCTCTCGTAAGCGCAAACTCCTCGAGAAGCAGAAAGAGGGTAAGAAGCGCATGAAGATGGTTGGGCGAGTGGAAGTGCCACAAGAGGCATTTATTGCTGCTCTGACAACCGATGATGAGAAGTCAAAAGAGGCGAAGAAGTAGCCATGGCTACCGCTGTCGATCCGTCGGCGCTCTCGTTCTATATCCATATTCCGTACTGCGTGAAGCGCTGCGGTTACTGTGACTTCAACACCTACACACCGGCAGAACTCAAAGTTGAGTCATCGCTCACCGAAATTTCTCACAGCTACATCGATCTTATGCTCCGAGAAATTGATCAAGCTCGGCAAACCTCTCAGGCGACTCACGTTCCAACAATTTTCTTTGGCGGCGGAACACCAAGTTTGATGGAGCCGAGTGATCTAGGTCGAGTTATCCAAAGGATCAGTGAGAAGTTCGGGCTCACCGCAGATTGCGAAATCACCTTAGAAGCGAATCCAGATACGCTGACAAAGGATCGGTTGCAGGGATATCGCGAAGTTGGAATTAATCGACTTTCAATCGGAATGCAATCTGCAGTACCCCATGTATTGGCGGTGCTCGATCGAACCCACAATCCAGAGAATATTGGCAAAGTCGGGCAATGGGCTCGAGAGGTAGGTTTTGAAGAGATTTCACTCGATCTGATCTACGGAACGCCAGGCGAGACGATCGACGATTGGCGTACAACGATTGGTTCTGCACTCTCACTCGATATCTCTCATATCTCTGCTTATGCACTGATCGTTGAACAAGGAACGAAGTTAGCTGCGCAGGTGAAACGTGGTGAAGTAACGATTCCCGATGATGATGAGACAGCAGAGAAATATCTCATCGCTGATGAAGCCTTCACGCAAGCTGGAATGAATTGGTACGAGTTAAGTAATTGGTCGAAGGACGGCTCGCACTCTCGCCACAATATGGCTTACTGGGTTGGCAGCAATTGGTGGGGAGTAGGTCCAGGTGCCCACTCACATATCGATGGACGCCGATGGTGGAATGTAAAACATCCAACTGCATACCGTGAACGTCTTGAGAGAGAGGTTAGCCCCATGCAGGAGGAAGAGCTCCTGACTCCGGATGAGATCGCCCGTGAGCGGATCATGCTCTTAATGCGTATTCCGCACGGCCTTCAAACTCGAGATTTCTCGCCAGAGCAGATTGCAATTCTCGATGGATATCTCGCTTCGGAGGATCTGGACGCGCAATCGTGGAGCGCTGGTTCGCTCACCTTGACCCGGAAAGGTCGCCTGATCGCAGATCGAATCGTGCGCGATTTAGTCCTCTAGTAGAGTTGGCGCATCATGCATGAACGCCAATTAGAGATTCTTCGAGCAATCGTCGATGAGTATGTGACGACCCAAGAGCCGGTCGGCTCGAAGGCGATCGCTGAACGACATAGCCTCGGAGTCTCGCCTGCGACGATTCGCAATGATATGGCTCATCTGGAAGAGGCGGGACTTATCACCCAACCTCACACCAGCGCCGGAAGAATTCCAACAAATCAGGGTTACCGACTCTTTGTCGACCGGATCGCACAGATCAAGCCACTTTCTAGCGCCGAGCGTCGTGCAATTGAAAACTTTATGTCCGGTGCAGTCGAACCCGATGAAGTGGCGAGTCGGGCCGTGCGCTTGTTAGCGCAGATTACTCATCAAGTAGCCATTGTTCAGATTCCAGATCAAGATCGAGTCGTCCTCTCCGGAACTGCCAATCTCGCTCGTTCACATCACGAGAGCGCATCAGATCTCTTCCCAATTTTGGAAGCGCTCGAAGAGCAAGTCGTTCTGCTCAAGTTACTTGCAGATGCAGGTTCTTCCATCAACGTTAAAATTGGGGCAGAGCAACCAACTGCCAATCTGCAATCAACAAGCCTGGTCAGCATGGGTGCTGGTGCTGGAGCGGTTGGAATTCTTGGACCAACTCGCATGGATTATTCGGGCTCTATGGGAGCAGTCCATGCAGTTGCGCGCTACATCGGGAAATTCTTTGATGGAGAAGTTCGTTAATGTCAGATCACTACAGCGCACTTGGGGTCGATCGCGATGCCTCACCAGATGAGATCAAAAAGGCATATCGAAAATTAGCTCGAGAGTTACACCCTGATGTAAACCCTGATCCCGCATCGGCTGAGAAGTTCAAGAGCGTCACTACTGCCTATGAAGTTTTGAGTGATCCAGCGAAGCGACAGAGTTACGACCGTGGTGGTGATCCTTTCTCACAATTTGGCGGCGGCGGAGCAAACTTTGGCTTCGGCGACATCATGGATGCATTCTTTGGTGGCGGAGGTTCCCGCGGTCCACGTAGCCGGATGCGCGAAGGCCAGGATGCGCTGATTAGAGTTGAAGTCGATCTCGCTGAAGCGTGCTTCGGTGTTGATCGTGAATTTGAAGTTGAGACGGCAATTGCCTGCGGGAAGTGCCATGGCAATGGCTGCAGTGCGGGAACAAAGCCAAGCACCTGCGATATTTGTAAAGGTCGTGGCGAAGTACAGCAAGTGCAGCGTTCATTTATTGGTCAGGTAATGACGAGCAGACCCTGCGCCAGCTGTCAGGGATATGGCTCGGTCATTAAGCAACCATGTAGCGAATGTGCCGGCGATGGTCGGGTGCGTGCGCGTAAAACAATTCAGGTAAAGATTCCTGCTGGTGTTGAGACTGGAAATCGCATCCAACTGACTGGCCAAGGTGAAGTTGGCCCTGGTGGGGGACCCGCCGGTGATCTCTATGTTGAAATTGTTGAGCGAGAGCATCCCTTCCTGATCAGAGATGGAATCGATCTCCATATCTCACTCTCTATTCCGGTCACCTCCGCAGCGCTCGGTGGAGAAGTCACCATTGAAACGCTTGACGGCGAACGGACCGTCTCCTTTAAGCCCGGAACTCAGAGTGGACATCGTGTTGTGCTCAAGGATCTAGGCATCACCCGCTTGCGCGGTGGTGGTCGTGGAGATCTGATTGCTCATCTCGAAGTTGCGACACCTACAAAGTTGAGCAAAGAGGAGGAAGAGCTCCTCCGTAAATTAGCAACCCTTCGTAAAGAAGATGGCTCTTCGGTCTCGGTTCATCTCTTAGATGAGAAGGCAGATGCTGGCTTCTTCGCTAAATTTAGAGGGGCATTCCACCGCTAATGCTGAGCCTCTTCTTCGTCCCAGAAATCTCAGATGGCAGCAAAATTGTCGTTTATGGTGATGAAGCGCATCACGCGATCAAGGTGATGCGGATGGAGATCGGCGAAGAGATCCAAGTAGCAGATGGCAAGGGGAATTGGGCGCAAGGAAGTATTAGCGCCATCGATAAGAAGAGTTTCACATTAACAATTTCAGGTCGCGGCCACACCTCAAGAACTCATCCAGAATTCGTCGTTATCCAAGCGTTGACAAAATCAGATCGAGCGAAAGAGACGATTGAATTATTGGTCGAAGCAGGAGTTGACCGAATCATCCCGTGGCAATCGGACCACTGCATTGCAAAGTGGAAAGAGGATATGCTCGAAAAGTGGGAGAGTGCAGCTCTCACCGCATGCAAGCAATCTCGCCGCTATAGCCTCCCTGCAATTGAAACCCCCATTACCCTCACTGGGATTCGAGAGCGCTTTACTGAGCGCTCACTCTTATTAGTTCTGCATGAATCTGCTCAAGAGAAGTTAAGTGTCGTTGTCTCGCCATCGGCGATATCGCAGGAACATATCGTTCTCGTTGTGGGACCTGAAGGCGGAATTGCGGTCGATGAACTCCGCGAGTTGGAAGCGATCGGCGGAAAGATCGTGAAATTAGGTAATCCAGTACTTCGCTCAGCACATGCTGGCTTCGCTGGACTCGCCGCTGTTCAAGCCCTGATGAGACATTGGTAGTAGGGCTAACATTTTGTCATGTGTATCTTCTGCAAGATTGCGAGTGGCGAGATCCCCGCTGAACTATTGCATAGCGACGATCAGGTCTTAGCCTTTAGAGATCTTGCACCACAGGCTCCCACTCACATCTTGATTATTCCCCGAGTGCATTGCGAAAACGTTGATGAACTGGCAGAGCAGCACCCACAGACTCTCTCTCGAATCTTCCTTGTGGCTGCTCAACTGGCTAAATCCGAAGGTCTTTCGGGTCACAGAACGGTCTTTAATACTGGCGAGAGCGCAGGCCAGAGCGTCTTCCACGCCCATCTCCACCTCTTAGGAGGGCGTCCGCTCGCGTGGCCGCCGGGTTAAACGTAGGATTGAAGTAATGGAACCCGCCCGTATTATCGTCCCGACTGCAATTCCGATGGTCGCCCTCGTTGGATCCAACGACTCCTTTCTTCGCCTCTTTGAGAGCACCTTCCCGAATATCACAATCACGATTCGCAGCAACGAGATCTTTGTAAAAGGCGATCTCGAGGAGAGCGCTGCCTTTGAATCGCTCGTCAAGGAACTGCTTGTTCTTCTTCGCGGAGGTCAGGTTCTGACTCTCGAGGCGATTCAACAATCGATTGCGATGGTGAAGCGCGTCCCTGCTGATCATCCAGCTGAAGTTCTCTCATTGAATATTTTAAGTAATCGCGGCAAGACGATCCGTCCAAAGACTGCAAACCAGAAGCGATATGTCGAAGCGATCGATACTCACACAATCACCTTTGGTCTTGGACCGGCAGGAACAGGAAAGACTTATCTCGCAATGGCTAAGGCGATCCAGGCCTTACAGAGTAAAGAAGTCAATCGCATCATCCTTACTCGTCCAGCTGTTGAAGCAGGGGAGCGCCTGGGCTTCCTGCCCGGAACACTTCAAGAGAAGATCGATCCATACCTTCGCCCACTCTTTGATGCGCTCCATGACATGATCGATCAAGAGTCAATTCCTCGCCTCATGCAATCAGGCGTGATAGAAATTGCACCTTTGGCATATATGCGTGGACGTACTCTTAACGATGCCTTTGTCATCTTGGATGAAGCGCAAAATACTTCGCCAGAGCAGATGAAGATGTTTCTGACTCGTTTGGGATTTGGCTCCAAGATGGTGATCACTGGCGATGTCACTCAGGTTGATCTCCCTAACTATGCAAAGTCGGGATTGGCAGTAGTGCAGAACGTTCTCTCAGATGTTGATGATATTTCCTTCATGCATCTGGGATCTGAGGATGTTGTACGTAACCGACTTGTTGGAGATATTGTCGAAGCGTATGGTCGTTTCGATGAGAACGAACCCCACAATGGGGTGAGCGATGGCTATAGAACTTTCAAACGAGTCTAGTAAGCCCTGCAACGAGAGCGATCTCATCTCGGTCGCAGCCTTTGCGATTAAAGCGATGGGCGTCCACTCAGATTCAGATTTGAGCATCACCATCGTTAATGAAGATCGTATGAGTGAACTCCACGTTGAATGGATGGATCTTGAAGGCCCTACCGATGTTCTCTCCTTTCCGATGGATGAGATGCGTCCGAACTCGGAGGCTGATGGACCAGGAATCATTGGCGATATCGTCCTCTGTCCAGAATTCGCCGCAGTGCAAGCGGTCGCCCATTCACTCGAGGATGAACTTGCCCTCTTAACAGTCCATGGTGTCCTTCATTGCCTCGGCTATGACCATGCAGAAGTTGAAGAAGAACGAGTTATGTTTGCCTTACAGGATCGCATTCTTGGGGATTGGAAGGGGGAGAAGCGATGACCGTTGTCGTAAGTCTCTTTCTGCTAATTGCACTTCTCGTCGTTGGATTTGCCTTGGGTTATTTCACTGCAGTACATCCACTCTTTAAACCGGCCCATCAAGTAATTCGCTGGTTCATCAACCTCTTCACTTCTGGAAAGGGCATCCGGTTTCGTCAGTATGCCAATGAGGCTGAACTTCGCGATATGGTCGATGAGGCGAGTGAACGTGGCCTCGTTGCTGATTCACAACGCGAGATGATTCATTCGGTTTTTGATCTTGGTGGAACCCTCGTCCGTGAACTCATGGTGCCACGTACCGACATGGTCTGGATCGAAGGCGATAAGACAGTGCGACAAGGGCTCTCCCTAGCGCTGCGATCTGGCTATACCCGTATTCCAGTCATCAGCGATAATCTCGATAATGTCATTGGCATCGCCTATGTCAAGGATCTCGCGCGACGCGTACATGAGCATCATGACTCAGAACACTCCGAAAGCGTTGAGAGCCATTCACGTCCAGCGTCATTTGTGCCAGAGACGAAGACCGCCGCTGAACTCTTGAAAGAGATGCAGAAAGATCAGATCCATATGGCGATCGTTATTGATGAGTACGGCGGTACTGCGGGATTAATCACGATCGAAGATATTCTTGAGGAGATCGTTGGTGAGATCGCTGACGAATATGATTCTGAAGCGCCGGAGGTTGAGTGGCTCAATGAAGATTCAGCACGACTTTCAGCTCGACTTCATATTGAAGATTTCGAAGATGCCTGCAAAGCGACTCTCACCGACGATCAAAAAGAGGATGTCGATAGTTTGGGTGGCTTTATGGCGAAGATTCTTGGGGGAGTCCCGATCGCTGGGAGCACCATCACAATAGATGGCTGGAAACTAACAGCTGAGAGGCCGATGGGGCGCCGCCACCGTATCTCAAATATCGTCGCCACTCGAAGCGATGAAGTAGATTCACCAGCAACCCCTTAAAAGTAGGTGAAGTAGGGGCTTAGCCTCACAAAGTTGTAGGCTCGCCCAATGCGTATCGTTCGATTCACACCTCCTGCAAGCGCAGGAATCGGTACAGATCCACACTTCGGCGTACTGAACGACCAAGGCGAGATTCTGGTGATCAAAGGTGACCCGATCTACTCCGGGATCGTCCCGACCGATAAAAAAGTCCTCTTAGAAGATGTCCGCCTTCTCGCTCCTGTCATTCCACGGAGCAAGGTTGTCTGCGTAGGTAAGAACTATGCCGATCATGCCGCCGAGATGAACTCCGCTGTTCCGGATGAGCCAATTATCTTTCTTAAGCCAAATACTTCTGTCATCGGACCAGAAGAGATCATTCAGTGGCCAGCGATGGCGCCGAGTATTGATTATGAGGGCGAGCTTGCCATCGTGATCTCACGAATCTGTAAGGATGTTCCGAAAGAGAAGTACGCCGACGTGGTCTATGGCTACACCATCGCTAATGATGTGACATCTCGAGAATTGCAAAAGCGCGATGGTCAATGGATGCGCGCCAAGAGCTTCGACACCTTCTGCCCACTAGGGCCATGGATCGAGACGGAGTTTCTCCCAGGTTCACAACGTATTGAGACGGTCGTCGATGGAATTGTGAAGCAATCCGAGCCGATCTCATCGATGATCTTTGATATTCCTACAATCATCAACTTTGTCTCATCGGTAATGACCCTCTTGCCTGGCGATGTCATTCTTACTGGAACTCCATCTGGCATTGGGCCGATGGCGGCAGGGGATAAGGTTGAGATCTCTATTGAAGGTATTGGCCAACTAACAAACACTGTGAGCGCACATGCAAAAGGATAATCAGGGCAAGCCCGTACGTGTTCGCTTTGCGCCATCTCCAACTGGTGAACTCCACGTTGGAAATATTCGTACTGCGCTCTTCGATTGGGCCTATGCCCGCCACACCGGTGGAACCTTTATCTTCCGTATTGAAGATACCGACACTGAACGCGTCACCCCTGAATATATCCAAGCGGCCATCAACACCTTAAAGTGGTTGGGCCTTGATTGGGATGAGGGCCCAGAAGTTGGTGGCCCTAATGGCCCTTACCTCCAGAGCCAACGACTCGATATTTATGCGGAATGGGCTGCCAAGTTTCTCGCTCAAGGCGATGCCTATCATTGCTACTGCTCTTCTGAAGAGCTAGAGGCGGTTCGCGAAGAACAACGTAAAGCGAATGTGGCACCTGGATATAACGGCCATTGCCGAAATCTGACAGATGCTCAGATCGCAGAGTATGTTGCCCAGGGTCGAAAGCCAATTGTGCGCATGCGCATGCCAGATGGTTCGACTACCTTCACCGATCTCATCCGCGGCGAGGTCACCTTTGAACATAAGTTTGTTCCAGATTTTGTCCTTGTGCGAAATGACGGATCTCCGCTCTATACCTTGGCAGTTGCAGTTGATGATGTCTTGATGAATGTAACCCACGTTCTTCGTGGTGAAGATCTGCTCTCCTCGACGCCACGGCAACTGCGCGTCTATGATGCAATGGGTGTAAAGCCGACCGACTATCCACTCTTTGCACATCTGCCATTTGTGATGGGCCAAGATAATGCGAAGCTTTCTAAGCGAAATGGTGAAACATCGATTGCTTGGTATCGCGATGCTGGATACTTGCCTGAGGCGATCTGTAACTATCTCGCACTCCTTGGCTGGTCTCCTGGTGAAGATCGAGAAAATGTGACGATGACGGAGCTCACCGAGCTCTTCACAGTTGAACGCGTGCATAGCTCCCCAGCTCGCTTCGATATGAAGAAACTTGAAGCTATCAACGGTGACAAGATTCGGGCGCTCACACTAGATGAGTTCTTCAGCTGGGCGATGCCATTCCTCCTGAAGAGTGGAACTGCGACTTCAAGCGATAGCGACGTTGCACTTGTGAAGAAAGCCCTGCCTATCATTCAAGAGCGCATCACAACTCTGAGTGAGATTCCTGGTCTCTTGAACTTTCTCTTTGTGAAAGAGTTCGCAATTGAGGCGGAGTCGGCAGCAAAGATTGCAGATGAGGCTTCGAAGCAGGTACTCGCAATCTCGGCAGAGCGGTTATCCTCACTTGCAGAGTGGAACCACGCTGCGATTGAAGAAGTTCTCCGTAAGGCCCTGATTGAAGAACTCGGCCTCAAACCTCGAATCGCCTTTAGCGCCCTTCGCATCGCTGTCACTGGCAGCCACATCTCGCCACCGCTCTTCGAGTCGATGGAGTTACTTGGCACGCAGACCTCACTCGCTCGAATCAAGGCCGCTCTCTAGCTCGTCGGGCCGTTAACTCCCTAGGTATTCAGGGGCAGATTGGCGTTCGAAAGAGGCTAAAAGTTCGGCTATTCTTAGCCCTTCCGGAATAGGCGTGAGAACGTCGATTTTGGTGGGGTATGGGGTAATTGGCAGCCCAAGTGATTCTGGTTCATTTAGTCTAGGTTCGAGTCCTGGTACCCCAGCGATAGTTCTCGCTTTTGTGGGAGCTATGCTCGAGATCAACTCGAGTACAACTGAATAACACTCTAGGGCCCCGTCGTCTAGCGGCCTAGGACTCTGGCTTCTCAAGTCAGCTACGAGGGTTCGAATCCCTTCGGGGCTACACGGTTTACGTGTTTATAACCGAGAGTTAATTCTCTCGGTTATTTTTTTTGCGAAAAACTCTTACTTCACCTGTGCGAGATACTCACTTAATCGAGCTGCGGTTGCAACCACTTGAGCGGCATGAGAACGACCCGGTTGGCGACCAAGGCGTTCGATCGGTCCACTAATACTCACTGCAGCAATCACTTTATTATTCGGTCCGCGCACTGGCGCCGATACAGAGGCAACTCCGACTTCACGTTCTCCTACGGATTGCGCCCATCCACGTCGCCTTACTGCGGAGAGGGATGCAGCTGTGAAGAGTGAGCCGACGAGTCCGCGGCGCAACTTATCTGGCTCTTCCCAAGCTAAGAGCACTTGCGCAGCCGATCCGGCTTGCATGGTGAGAACTGTTCCAACAGGAACGGAATCGCGAAGACCACTCATGCGTTCTGCAGTCGCAACGCAGACGCGCTGATCGCCTTGGCGGCGGTAGAGCTGGGCGCTTTCGGAGGTGGCATCGCGGAGTGCGGTCAGAGCTGGCGCAGCAACGGCAAGGAGTCGATCCTCACCAGCAGCAGCGGCTAGTTCGCCAGAGCGAGGCCCAAGAGTGAAGCGGCCCATAAGGTCGCGAGTAACAAGGCGGTGGAATTCCAGCGCAACGGCTAATCGGTGCGCCGTCGGACGAGCAATACCTGTCGCAGCTACGAGTTCGGTGAGGGAGTGAGGGCCTGATTCGAGGGTTGCCATGATCTTCACGGCTTTGTCGAGAACGCCGACTCCGCTATTCTTCTTGTCCACACTCTAATACTGGCATCTCGGAATGCGAGATGCAACTAATGGGGTGGTGAGAAGAACTACTTGGAGGCCACATGGGAAAGACACTTGCAGAGAAGATCTGGGCTGACCACATTGTCAGCAGTGCAGCGAATGAACCTGATCTCATCTATATCGATCTTCATTTGATTCATGAAGTGACTAGCCCACAAGCCTTCGATGGCCTACGCCTAGCAGGCCGTCAGGTACGTCGCCCCGACCTCACCATTGCAACAGAGGATCACAACGTTCCAACCCTCAATATTGATCAACCAATTGCTGATCCAGTCTCCAAACTTCAGGTCGATACCTTGCGTGCCAATTGCAAAGAGTTCGGTGTCCGCATTCACTCATTAGGCGATTCACAGCAAGGAATCGTGCACGTTGTTGGACCACAACTTGGTATTACGCAACCTGGCATGACAATCGTCTGCGGAGATTCGCACACCTCAACGCATGGTGCATTTGGTGCACTTGCATTCGGTATCGGTACTTCAGAAGTTGAACACGTTCTTGCCACACAGACGCTGCCATTGATTCGCCCAAAGACTATGGCGATCAATGTCGAAGGAACTCTCAAGCCAGGAGTAACGTCAAAGGACATCATCCTTGCGATCATCGCAAAGATCGGCACCGGCGGGGGACAGGGATATGTCCTTGAATATCGTGGCTCTGCAATTCGCGCCCTTTCCATGGAAGGCCGCATGACCGTCTGCAATATGTCGATTGAAGCAGGTGCGCGCGCCGGTTTAATCGCACCAGATGAGACAACCTTTGCTTACGTTCAAGATAAGCCACATGCTCCTCAAGGCGCTGATTGGGATGCTGCTGTTGCCTATTGGAAGACCCTTCAGACTGATGCGGATGCAAAGTTTGATAAAGAAATTACTATCAATGCAGATGAGCTTGAGCCATTTGTTACCTGGGGAACGAATCCAGGTCAGGGACTTCCTCTCAATGCAAATGTCCCTAACCCAGCGGATATCACTGATGCGGAAGAGCGCGGCGCTGCAGAGCGCGCTTTGACATACATGGGTCTTGAAGCGGGAACGCCATTGAAATCTGTCTCAGTCGATACGGTCTTTCTTGGCTCGTGCACAAATGGTCGTATCGAAGACCTCCGTGCTGCAGCAGATATCTTGAAGGGGAAGAAGATTGCAGATTCAGTGCGACTCCTTGTCGTCCCTGGCTCTGCCAAGGTTCGTCTCCAAGCTGAAGCAGAAGGTCTCGATAAGGTCTTTCTTGATGCGGGCGGTGAATGGCGTAACGCCGGTTGCTCGATGTGTCTCGGAATGAACCCCGATCAGCTCAAGCCACAAGAGCGCGCTGCATCAACATCAAATAGAAACTTTGAAGGACGTCAGGGCAAGGGTGGACGTACTCACCTGGTGAGCCCGCTCGTTGCAGCTGCAACCGCTATCCGTGGAACCCTCTCATCACCGGCAGATTTGTAAGGAGAAGAACAATGGAAAAATTTCTCTCGCACACTGGTACTGCAATCCCGTTGCGCCGCAGCAACGTCGATACCGATCAGATCATTCCTGCTGTCTATTTAAAGCGCGTCACCAAGAGCGGCTTTGAAGATGGTCTCTTCTCGGCATGGCGTAGTGATCCAGAGTTCGTCCTCAACAAGAGCGAGTACCAGGGAGCCACGATCTTGGTCGCAGGGCCTGATTTCGGAACTGGCTCATCACGTGAGCATGCCGTCTGGGCGCTGCAGAATTACGGTTTCAAGGTCGTTCTCTCGAGCCGCTTTGCCGATATCTTCCGCGGTAATTCGCAGAAGGCAGGGTTGCTCACTGTCTTGCTCCCACAAGATGTCATTGAAGCAATCTGGCAGACGATCGAGAAGGATCCCAAGACAACGGTAACTGTTGATCTTGAGGGCAAGACCGTTCGCTATGGCGATCAAAGCGTTCCATTCCAGATCGATGATTACACACGTTGGCGCCTCATGGAGGGGCTCGATGACATCGGTTTAACGCTGAAAAAGATCGATGAAGTAGGCGCATTTGAGGCGAAGAGAGCGAGTTATAAGCCTGTAACGCTGCCTGCGCTTCAATAATTCACTTCTGCAGAGAAACTCTCAACGCTTCGTTGAGAGTTTTTTTTGCATTTTTTACGCGTAAAAATTGAATATTTTTAATGCGACACACCGAGCGTTATGACCCGTTGTTATCACCTCTCTGCGTAGATTTCTCACAGCGTTAAGCAAATGCTTAACAAATTACGCGTAATAAGGGGAATTTATGAACAAGGCCCAGTTCATCGCATATCTAGCGCCACACTTTGGTGACAACAAGAAGGAAGCTGCTCGCGCAGTAGATATCGTCTTTGACTCAATCGTCCGCAACATTTCAAAGGGCGAAGATGTCATGATCAACGATTTCGGTAAGTTCAAGAAGGTTGATCGTGCAGCACGTAAGGGTCGTAACCCTTTCACTGGCGAGACAATCCAGATCAAGGCGAGCAAGAAGGTTCGCTTCCTCCCTGCAAAGGCTCTCAAGGAAGTTATCTCAGGCGCACGCAAGCTTGAAGCTGCACCAAAGCCACCTGTAAAGGTCGTTGCAAAGCCAGCTGCTAAGCCAGCAGCGAAGAAGGCTCCTGCAAAGAAGGCAGCAGCGAAGAAGGTAGTCAAGAAGGCTCCTGCAAAGAAGGCAGCAGCGAAGAAGGTAGTCAAGAAGGCTCCTGCTAAGAAGACTGCTAAGAAGGTTGTAAAGCGCAAGTAGTAATTCTCGAAAAGGGGAGTCAGAAATGGCTCCCCTTTTTTATTTCTCTCAATTGAGGCAGGTATCCTTCAGATATGAGTGCGAATGAACCCACTGTGGTTATTGAGTACGCACCACCGACAGGTAAACCGCTCGGCAGTAATAATTATTTTCATGTTGGTGCAAGTGTTGTAATTCCGATTCTGCGGGCAATTACTAAGCGCGATTGGCGCGGAGCAGAGAATCTTCCCAAGAGTGGCCCGGTCATCGTGGTCTCTAATCACATCTCCTATGCAGACCCATTAATCTTTGCCCACTTTCTCTACAAAAATGGCAGAGCCCCAAGATTCCTTGGAAAAGCCTCTGTCTTTAAAGTTCCAGTGATTGGAAAGATCATCGCTGGCTCGGGCCAGATTCCAGTAGAGCGCGAGACCGAGAACGCATCACATGCCCTCTCTCATGCGATCGCATTTCTTAAAGCCGGCCATTGCCTCGGTGTCTATCCTGAAGGAACCCTGACTCGCGATCCACATACCTGGCCAATGCGGGCGAAGACTGGCATTGCGCGTCTAGCAATCATTACTCAAGTTCCCGTTGTGCCGTGCGCACAATGGGGCGCACAAGAGTTACTTCCAACATATGGAAAGAAGATCAGACTCTTCCCTCGCACCAAGGTTCAGGTCTGGGCCGGTAAGCCGCTCACCTTTGAGAAGTGGATCGGCAAGGAGAATGATCCAGAAGCGCTGGAAGAAGCGACGCAATATGTCATGCGTGCTATCACAGATATTCTTGAAGATATTCGTGGTGAGAAAGCTCCTGCAGAAATATTTGACCCTCACACATCATCGTTGCCTCGTATCGGAAACTTTAAGAGGAACAATAGGAAGCGGGGCTAGCGTCTATGAAGAGCACCGTTTTAGGAACAGGAGCATGGGGTACAACCCTTGCTCAAGTAATTGTCGATGCCGGTCATGAAGTCCTTATGTGGGGACGCAATAGTGACGTCGTCACTGAGATTAATTCATTGCATACGAACGAAAAGTTTCTACCAGGATCCATCCTGCCTGAATCAATCATCGCAACGACTGATATCGAGCGTGCGCTCCAATTCTCTGACCTCATCATCTTGGCAGTTCCAGCACAGACGCTTCGGGCAAATCTTCAGGCCTGGCTTCCGCTCATCACGCCAGAGAAGATTATGATCAGCACTCTCAAAGGAATTGAAGCCGATACCCATTCCCGCATGACCGAGATTATTGCGGCAGAACTTGGTATATCTCTCGATCGAGTCGGATTGATAACTGGACCAAACCTTGCTGGTGAACTTATTTTGCGACAGCCAGCCGGTGCGGTCGCTGCATCTCCACAACCCGATGTTGTTACGGCAATGATCGAACTCTTCACCACTCCATATTTCCGCGTCTATCCATCGAGTGATCTCGTCGGTTGTGAACTTGCTGGCGCAACGAAATCTGTCATCGCGCTTGCAGTTGGAATGGCAATTGGCCTTGGCTATGGCGAGAACACACAATCAATGATTATTACTCGTGGCCTCGGTGAAGTTGCTCGGTTTGGTATCGGCTACGGTGCAGACCCGCTGACGAACTTGGGTCTTGCAGGTATGGGAGATCTCGTTGCCAGTTGTGGCTCACCGCTCTCTCGGAATAGAACATTCGGAGAGGCGCTTGGCAAGAGTGGATCGATTGAACTGGCGCAACTCGCGATGCCGAAGACCGTTGAGGGCGTTGCTTCTGCAAAGGCGATTCGTGAATTGGCGCATCGAGTTGGGGTAGAGGTGCCCATCATTGAGGTCGTATCCGAGGTAGTCTCAGGAACTATGACACCAACTTCTGCGATGGAGCATCTCATGACCGTGAGCTTGCGAGCAGAGTTGATATGAAGAAACTAATAGTTCTCTGCGGAGGCCAGAGCAGTGAACATGAAATTTCCTGTATCTCCGCCGGTGGAATCATGAAGGCGATCGACCGGAATCTCTTTGAACCTATCTTGGTCGGCATCACTAAGAGCGGTGAATGGGTTATTCCAGATGCAGATCAATCACTCGAGATTCGCGACGGAGCCTTGCCAGAGATCCGCGGAGGGGTCAGCAAGAGCATCTCTGACATTATCGATGAGATCAAGCCCGAGATTATCTTCCCAATACTCCATGGGCCATTTGGAGAAGATGGAACTATCCAAGGCCTCTTTGAAATATTTGGAGTGAAGTACGTCGGATCAGGCGTCCTTGCAAGCGCAGTTGCCATGGATAAATCCTTCGCCAAACCAATCTTTTCATCACATGGCCTCAAGGTAGCGCCCGGAATTGTTATTCATATGCGCGATTGGAATGGCAGCGTCGATACTTCATCGCTCTCCTATCCACTCTTTGTGAAGCCAGCACGTGGCGGTTCAAGTCGCGGTACCACAAAGGTGAAAAGCCCTGACCATCTCGCTGCGGCAATCGATGAAGCCTTCACCTTTGACTCTAAAGTCATGATTGAAGAGGCGATAGTTGGTCGAGAGATCGAATGTGCAGTTCTTCAAATCGATGGTGTTGCACATGCCTCACCGTTAGGCGAGATCAGGATTGATCCACGCTTTGAGTTCTATGATTTTGAGGCGAAATACCTCGATGGTTCAACAACGGTAGTGCTCCCACAAGATCTACCTGCTGAGGAGATCCAGCGCGCTGCGGTTACTGCATTTGATGCGCTTGGCTGCGAAGGGCTTGCCCGCGTTGACTTCTTCTATTCGAACGATGGATCGTTGATCATCAATGAGATCAACACCATGCCTGGTTTTACCTCGACCTCGGTCTATCCAAAACTCTGGTCAAATGCCGGTAAGAGTTACTCAGAACTCATCACTGCACTTATTCAAGGCGCCTAACTCTCTTAGAGGCCACCACTTGTAACAGGACAGGTGAGGGTGCGAGAGATCCCTGGGACAGCTTGGACTTTAGCGAGGATGGTTCGACCAAACTCCTCCATGCCAGGTGCTTCCGCGCGCATGATGACGTCATATGGCCCAGTTACACCTTCAGCGAGAGTGACACCGGGAATTGCTGAGATCGCTTCGGCAACGGCGGCCGCCTTACCAATATCAGTCTGGATCAAGATATATGCCTGAATGCTCATGTGATTAGGCTACCGTTGCGAAGAGGAAGAAGACAGAGGAAGCGAGGTTTTTTGTGGCACGTGAATCCGAATTGCTAGCTGCCCTTACTCGCATCTTCTCGCAAGGTACAGATGATGCGGTTATCGTCGGGATTGGCGATGATGGGGCGGTCGTAAAGGCTTCACTCACTCCTCTGGCACTCGCCACTGATATGGCCGTTGAGGGAACACACTTCAATCGCAATTGGTCTTCACTCTACGAAATTGGCGCAAAGGTAACAGTGGCGAACCTTGCCGATATCTTTGCGATGGGTGGCCAGCCCGAATACTTACTTGTTGCAGCAGCGTTACCGAAGAACTTCACAGTCGAAGAGATTGAAGAGTTGGCACTTGGGATCTATGACGAAGCCGCGAGCGTGGGAGCGCTCGTCGTCGGGGGAGATCTCACTTATTCCGATCGAATAGTGATCTCGATCAGCGTCTTTGGATCAGTTGCTAGACCATTGCTACGAAGTGGTGCCCACGTTGGCGATCGTGTGCTTCTCTCACGATTGACCGGCGAGAGCGCAGCAGGGTTAGCTATTTTGCAACGCGGGATACTCGATGGCGACTCGGCAGAACACCGCAATCCCACTATTGAATATGAGAAGGCACAGGCGATTTCATCGATCGCCCATTCATTAACTGACGTTTCAGATGGGCTGATCTCCGAACTCAATCAGATCGCTGATGGATCGCATGTGCAAATTGAGATTGATCGCGAACTCCTTCAGAGTTCAGAGGGTTTTAGCCGCCTTGCCTCACTTGCAACTGAACATGGCTGCGATGTCTGGAATTGGATTTTGCATGGGGGAGAAGATCACGCTTTTCTGGGAACGGTGCCGAGCGGCGTAACAATTCCATCCGGGTTTATCGAGATAGGTAGGGTTGTTGCTGGCTCACGAGTTCTCGTCGATGGATTCATTGC
>CAJBLC010000118.1 GCA_903953805.1 uncultured Actinomycetes bacterium
ATCAACTTGTCCCGAGTTGAGCCAAGCTCAGTAGAAGAAGTGTGAGGAGCATAAAAAATGTTAGATGTTAACTTTTTTGATGAACTACGTATTGGTCTAGCTTCTACTGACAATATTCGTGAGTGGTCCTTTGGTGAGGTTAAGAAGCCAGAGACCATCAACTACCGCACACTCAAGCCAGAGAAAGACGGCTTGTTCGATGAGAAGATCTTCGGACCAACCCGTGACTGGGAATGTTATTGCGGTAAGTACAAGCGCGTTCGATTCAAGGGCATCATCTGCGAGCGTTGCGGCGTTGAAGTTACCCGCGCCAAGGTTCGTCGTGAGCGCATGGGTCACATCGAGCTTGCCGCTCCAATAACCCACATCTGGTACTTCAAGGGCGTTCCTAGCCGCTTGGGTTACCTGCTTGATCTTGCACCGAAGGATCTTGAAAAGGTCATTTACTTCGCTGCTTACATGATCACTGAAGTTGATGCAGAAGCACGCGAAGAAGATCTTCCATCACTCGAGAAGCGTATGCACTCGGACAAGAAGAAGATTGAAACTCGTCGCGATGCAGAACTTGATGCCCGCCAGAAGAAGCTCGAAGCAGATACTGCAGAGCTCGAAGGCGAAGGCGCAAAGGCTGATCAGAAGCGCAAGGTCCGCGAAGCCGCTGAGCGCGAGCTCAAGGGAATCCGCGATCGTGCACAACGCGAGTTGGATCGCTTAGATGCAGTCTGGGCACGCTTTAAGAACCTGAAGGTTCAGGATCTTGAAGGTGACGAGGCGTTGTATCGCGAGCTCACCGATCGTTACGGCGTTTACTTCAAGGGTTCTATGGGAGCTGCTGCAATTAAGGCACGCCTTGAGAGCTTTGATCTTCAAGCCGAATACGAGATGTTGGTTGACTTATCGCAGAACGGTAAGGGTCAGAAGAAGACTCGCGCCATCAAGCGTCTCAAGGTCGTCTCATCATTCTTGAATACCCGCAACCACCCAGCATCTATGGTGCTTGAGTGCGTACCGGTTATTCCACCAGATCTTCGTCCGATGGTTCAGCTTGATGGTGGTCGCTTTGCGACATCAGATCTGAACGATCTCTACCGTCGCGTTATCAACCGTAACAACCGCTTGAAGCGTTTGGCTGACCTTGGTGCTCCTGAGATCATCGTCAACAACGAAAAGCGTATGTTGCAAGAAGCTGTTGATGCGTTGTTCGATAACGGTCGTCGTGGTCGTCCAGTAACTGGTCCAGGCAACCGTCCATTGAAGTCATTGTCAGACATGCTTAAGGGTAAGCAAGGACGTTTCCGTCAGAACTTGCTCGGAAAGCGCGTTGACTACTCCGGTCGTTCAGTAATTGTGGTTGGTCCACAGCTGAAGTTGCACCAGTGTGGTCTTCCAAAGCAGATGGCACTCGAACTCTTCAAGCCATTCGTGATGAAGCGCTTGGTTGATCTCAATCACGCCCAGAACATCAAGTCCGCAAAGCGTATGGTCGAGCGTGCTCGTCCGGTCGTGTGGGATGTTTTGGAAGAAGTAATTGCAGAGCATCCAGTACTTCTTAACCGCGCACCTACTCTTCACCGTTTAGGTATCCAGGCATTCGAGCCTCAGCTCGTTGAAGGTAAGGCAATCCAGATTCACCCATTGGTGTGTACAGCGTTTAACGCTGACTTCGATGGTGACCAGATGGCTGTCCACCTTCCACTCTCTGCTGAAGCACAGGCCGAAGCTCGCGTCTTGATGTTGTCTTCGAACAATATTCTTTCGCCTGCATCAGGTCGTCCAATCACCGCTCCTACCCAGGACATGGTGCTTGGCCTCTACTTCTTGACCAGCTTGCGCGAGAATCAATTGGGCGAGGGTCGCACCTTCTCCTCAATCTCCGAAGGCTTGATGGCTTACGACCAGGGTTCCCTGTCGTTGCAGGCGAAGATCAAGATTCGTATTACTCGCAATGGTGAATCCGTTGTACGCGAGACCACAATGGGTCGCGCATTGTTCAACGAAGTTTTGCCAGAGGCGTATCCATTCGTTGATTACGACGTCACCAAGAAGCTCTTGGGCCAGATCGTTGATGACTTGGCAGAAGGTTTCGCCAAGGTCACCGTGGCACAGACCCTTGATGCGTTGAAGTCACTTGGTTTCTACTGGGCAACTCGCGCTGGCATCACTATCGCCATCGAAGACGTTGTTACCCCAAAGGATGCCAAGCGCAAGATTCTCGATGAGCACGAAGAGTCAGCAGAGAAGGTCCAGTCACAATATGACCGCGGCTTGATCACTGATGACGAGCGTCGTCAAGAATTGATCGAAATTTGGACC
>CAJBLC010000119.1 GCA_903953805.1 uncultured Actinomycetes bacterium
AGCGATCTTTCGCGCAGTAGCAACGGCATCGGAATCTGGCGCCCATTGTCCAGTTGGTGATGAGACTACGACGTGAGCTCCAAGAATTGCACCCATCGCAAGCCAAGCATGCGCCATATTGTTGCCATCTCCGACATAAGTAAATTTGCGTCCGGCAATATCGTTTCCGAAGACTTCACGAATAGTTGCCCAATCAGCTAAGAGCTGAGTTGGGTGATCGAGATCGGTGAGGCCATTAATAATTGGAATAGATGAGTGAGCACCCAATTCATCAACATCGCTCTGCGCAAAGGTTCTGATAATCAGAGCTGAACAAAATCCGCTAATAACTTTTGCAGTATCCGCGATTGTTTCACCCCGACCAATCTGTAGGTCATCGCCACGAATAAAGATAGGTGTTCCACCCAAGTGTGCAACTGCAGTCTCAGATGCCAGGCGAGTGCGGGTTGAAGGCTTTGTCATGTAGATGCCAACAGTGCGATGAGCAAGTACATCGGTTGATCGAAGTGGATTGCGTGCAAATTCGGCTGCAGTATCGAGGAGCAGGTCAACATCGGCGCGACTTAAGTCGGCGGTACGCAGGAGATCCTTCATTAGAGAATCTTAGGCGATAGAATCGAGCCCATGCGCATAGGTATTTCTGATCTACCTGGCCTTCTTACTCGCGGTGGAGTTCAAGAGAAGGTGGAGGAGTCGACCTCACCCCTCTCCACCGATGACGGTGACCACGAACGTTTCTCTCACTACGTACGCAAAGAGAAGATTGTGGAATCGGCCGTGACCGGCAAGCCGGTCCGAGCTCTCTGTGGCAAGAAGTGGGTCCCAAACCGCGATCCCGAGAAGTTCCCTATCTGCCCAACATGTAAAGAGATCTACGCAACCCTCAAGAAGGAATAAGTGCGGATCGTGAATTGGCGCCGCCTGACCTCTCTCGTGGTGGCGGTTCTCTCTCTTGTGGCCGTAACTCCTACTGCGCTCGCTGACAATCCACCGCGGAAGATTCTCTCCGGTTGGATTCCTTACTACTCCACCAAGACCGCTCTGCCTTCGGCGCTGACCAATGCCGACTTAATTAGCGAGGTCACTCCCTTTTGGTACACCCTCAAAGATCCTCAAACCATTCAAGATAACTACACCCCGGCAAATCCAAGTATTCCGATCGCCGGAACGATCACTCAACTTCAACAAGCTGGCTATTTGATTCTGCCAACTATTACCGATGGGACAGCAATTGATCCGAAAACTGGAAAGTATGTTCAACTAACACTCTCCAATTATTTAGCAAATCCCACAACTGAGAACCAAATCATTACCAGCATTGTCAACCTTGTTACTACTAATAAATATGATGGCATTGATCTCGATTGGGAGAACTTTGCTTATGTTGACTCGAATACAACATGGCCAACGACCCAAGGCAGATGGGTCACCTTCATCAAAGATTTATCAGCCGCGCTGCACGCTCAAGGCAAACTCTTATCTGTGACAACACCACCGCTATTCGATCCAGCGACAGGCAAAAAAGGCTATTACCTCTATGGATGGTCTCAAATTGGTAGCGCTATCGATCGATTGAGAATCATGGCCTATGACTATTCGACATCATCTCCGGGACCAATTGGACCGATCACATGGACTGAGAGCGCAGTCCAATATGCAATCTCGGTGATGCCGGCCTCTAAAGTCTTTGTTGGAATCCCGGGCTATGGACGCGATTGGGTGACCAAGGTAGATGGGACATGCCCATCACTACCTATCAACTACCTCAAAACCGTGAGCACCTCAGCGGGAGCAGCCACATTCGTTATGCACGATGCGGCAAATCTTGCAACGACATATGGTGCAAAGCCAACCTATGTTGATAAATATGGTGAGAGCACGTTCACGTATCAAAAAGTTTATAACGGCACTACTGCAGATGGCAGCCTTACCACCTGCACCGCAACTCGCACTGTCTGGTACCAAGACGCTCAGGGTTTTTTATTGCGGGCGGCGCTCGTTGCTAAGTATCACCTCGGCGGAATTGCAGAGTGGACCTTTGGGATGGAAGACCCGACCGCTGTCATCGCAATTCGTCAGGTTGCGACTTCGATCGCGCCAGATCCGGTTCTGGCAAACCTCACGAGCACAGCATCTTCGGTCCATGTTGGTGATTGGATCACATTAACTGCGCTACTCACAAAGAAGGATACAACTCCCTTTGCCGGCATTCTGGCGCAGGTAGAGATGAAGACAGCGAATACCGATTGGACGAAGATTTACTCGGCTAATACTGCAGCTGATGGATCTCTCTCTATTCCACTGATTGTCGCTGAAGGAACGCAATTGCGCGTCAAAGCAGATGGTTCGTGGGATCGATTAGCAGCGCTTTCACCTGGATTTTCTGTGGGTGCTTCCCGAGTTATTTCGTGGAACCCACCAACATCGATGAGACACGGAGTTACCTATACCGTGAATGGAACCGTGCAGCCACGAGTTGCAGGTGTACCGGTGCATCTTGATGCTGGAAGTGCTCGCGGTGTTGAAGGTCAATTGAGCGCGGTAAGTGATTCAACTGGATCGTTCTTATTCTCCCTATCGGTAGCCCAACCGGGAACGACGTCGTTCAGAGTTATCTCCGATAGCGATAGCCAATTCGTTACAACTCAATCAGAGTTTGTTACAGTTATTGTGCGATGAGCCAGGAATCAGAGAATTCGACACAAGGGGGAGTTAGCACTCTTACCGATATCGATGCAGCGCTCCATGAACTTCTTGATCGCCCTTGGATCTGTATCGTCTGGGACGATCCCGTTAATTTGATGAGTTACGTCGTCTTTGTCTTCCAAAAACTCTTTGGCTTCTCGAAAGAGCGTGCGAATGAATTGATGGTGCAAGTTCATAATGAAGGCCGGGCAGTAGTTGCAAGCGGGAGTCGGGAAGAGATGGAGCGAAATGTTCAGTTGCTCCATGAACACGGCCTCTGGGCTACCTTGCAGAGAGATGACAAGATTTAATGTCGAACTTTGAGCGCACCGGAGATACCTTCTCACTCGATCTCACCCTCGATGAAGCTCACATACTTATTAATTTGGCCGAGCAACTTCTTGAACTCTTAGGTGAGGGCGACTTCTTCCACCATTACGATCAGAATGATCCCTTTGCGCAACTTATGTCGATGCAACATGAGGTCGTCGCGCCAGATGATCCAGTTCTCATGCGTCTTCTCCCAAATGCCTACGCAGATCCAGAAGCCGCAAGCGACTTTCGGCGATTTACTGAATCCACGATTCGTTCGAGCAAGCAGCGAGTACTCCGAGAAGTTCGCGCCCATCTCTCGATCTTGGTCGATGAAGACAAGGCAGGCACCGTTGAAGATCTTGCCGCTGATACCTGGTTAATGGCGCTTAATGATCTCCGATTAGCGTTGAGCGTTCGACTAGAGATAACAGAAGAGAGCTTTGAGCACTTTGAATCGCTTCCAGATGAAGATCCGCAAAAATCACTCTACGCCGTCTACTACTGGCTTGGATGGCTGCAGGAGAACCTTCTCAACTTGCTCTAAACTAGGGCTATGAATAGCGCTCCCATCGGAATCTTTGATTCTGGTGTCGGCGGCCTAACAGTTGCCCGCGCAATTATCGATCAACTGCCGCACGAATCCATTCTCTATCTCGGAGATAGCGCGCGCGGTCCCTATGGCCCACGGCCGCTCGCTGAAGTCCGCAGCTTTGCACTCGAATGTTTAGACCAACTTGTTGAAGCTGGCGCAAAGGCCCTTGTTATCGCATGCAATACCGCGAGCGCCGCTATGTTGCGCGATGCCCGCGAACGTTATGAAATTCCGGTCATTGAAGTTATTCAGCCAGCAGCACGTCGCGCAGTCTCTGCAACTCGCTCTGGAAAAATTGGTGTCATTGGTACCCAAGCGACGATTGATTCCGGCGCATATCTCGATGCCTTTACAGCAGCCCCGCAATTAGAGATTACTGCGATTGCCTGTCCGAAATTCGTTGATTTTGTGGAACGTGGTGAGACGTCAGGAGCAGCTATTACTAAGGTCGCGCAAGAGTATCTTCGCCCACTACTCGATGAAGGCGTCGATACCTTGGTCTTGGGATGTACGCATTACCCACTACTCACAGGTGTTATCTCCTATGTAATGGGGGATTACGTCACATTAGTTTCTAGTGCGGAAGAGACTGCCAAGGATCTCTATCGCACCTTGGTCGAACACAACCTTCTCAACGATGGTGGAGCACCTACCTATCGCTTTATCTCTACCGGAGATGCGAAAGCATTTTCACAATTGGCACGCAGATTCCTTGGACCTGAAGTTACTGCAGTTGAAAGTCACCTTTAAAACCCCCCAACGTAGAAGAGAGTCACAGTGTCAAAACGTTCTGATGGTCGTACCGCTGATCAACTTCGCCCGATCTCGTTTCAACGAAATTGGTTAAAGAATGCAGAAGGCTCTGTACTTGTTGAGTTCGGAAATACCCGCGTTCTCTGTGTCGCTTCTTTCACACCTGGAGTTCCACGCTGGTTAACGGGAAAGGGAACTGGTTGGGTCACAAGTGAGTATGCGATGCTTCCACGTGCAACTCACACCCGCTCTGATCGAGAGAGCGTCAAAGGAAAACTTGGTGGTCGAACACAAGAGATCTCACGCCTTGTTGGGCGTTCACTTCGAGCAGTTGTAGATACTCATGCGCTTGGCGAGAACACCATCGTCATCGATTGCGATGTTCTCCAAGCTGATGGCGGAACCCGAACCGCGGCAATCAACGGTGCATATGTTGCACTTGCAGATGCAATTACGTGGGCAAAGAGCCAAGGACACATCCTTCCTGATCGTCAACCGCTTCGACAGTCGGTCGCGGCAGTAAGTGTCGGCATTATCAAAGGCGTACCAATGCTCGACCTTTGCTACGTTGAGGATGTCGATGCCGATACCGATATGAATATCGTTTGTACTGGTGATGGAAATTTTGTTGAAGTTCAGGGGACTGCTGAGGGCGTGCCCTTTGACCGCACATTACTTAATCAACTTCTCGATCTTGGAGTCGCTGGTTGCAAGGAGCTGACCGCTCTTCAAGCCGTTGCCCTCGCGCAATAATCAATCTTTGAAAGCAGGGAAGTGCCATGTCTAATAAGTCTAAAAAGATCGTCTTAGCTACTCGAAACAAGGGCAAGATCGCAGAGTTTGAAAGATTGCTTACTGACTATGCCTCAGATATTCAGGTACTTGGCCTTGCAGATTTTCCAGAGATGCCAGATGTCAAAGAGACAGGTTCGACACTGACCGAGAATGCACTGTTGAAATCTCGTCAGATTGCACAGTTCTCTGGGCTTCCCGCTCTGGCAGATGACAGTGGCCTCTTCGTGACGGCGCTCAATGGTGACCCAGGTGTTTATTCCGCTCGATGGGCAGGAAAACATGGAGATGATCGGGCCAATACTGAAAAGGTTCTCGCCCAACTCCGCGAATTAGAACTCACAGGAGAGATTGACCGATCTGCCTCCTTTAAATGCGTCATTGCGCTCTCCTTTCCAACTGGCCACCCCGAAGGTGGGCGAGATGTGATCGAAGAGGGCGAGATGAAGGGCTCTCTCATCGGTGAGCCACGGGGCGAAGGTGGCTTTGGCTACGACCCAATCTTTATTCCAGAGGGACTCACACTCACATCTGCAGAGATCTCGGCGGAGCTGAAGGATCAACTCAGCCATCGCGGGCGCGCCATGCGCCAGATAGCACCTCTTTTGATCGCCCTTCTCTAGTACCCTTAAACCACCAAATACTGGGATTTATTAAGGAGTCATACCGTGGCAGTAAAGAAGACGGCTAAGAAGGTCGCCAAGAAGGCACCTGCAAAGAAAGTTGCCGCTAAAAAAGTAGCGAAGAAGGTTGCGAAGAAGGCACCTGCCAAGAAGGTTGCCGCTAAAAAAGTAGCGAAGAAGGTTGCGAAGAAGGCACCTGCCAAGAAGGCTGCCGCTAAGAAGGTAGCAAAGAAGGTTGCGAAGAAGGCTCCCGTAAAAAAGGCTACCGCTAAAAAAGTAGCGAAGAAGGTAGCGAAGAAGGCACCTGCCAAGAAGGCCGCTGCGGATACCATCGTTATTCCACCAGTTCCAGGTACCAACGGTAGAAGCGTTACTGCTATCTCCTCAACACCTGCTGCAAAGGTCGAGGCACCTGCTAAGTCTGCTCCTGCTTCAAGCGCCTCTACATCAACTCCAGCAAATCGCTCATCATCGCGAGTAGTCATCACTGTTATCGCGGGTGTCGCACTCTTAGCACTTGCTGTGATCTCACGTAATCACTCAAACTCAACAAGCACGCCAGCAGCAACGGCTTCACCATCAGCCTCTGCAAGTGCTTCAACATCTGCAAGTGCCGAAACATCAGCATCAGCAACTCCATCAATGAGTACTGCTGCAGGCGCTGCAGATAGCGCACACCCAGCCCCAGTGGGAATCGTTGCTCACTACACATCAACCGGAGCGACTATCTTCTGGAAGGCAGATGCTGGTTCAACTGGTTTGACCAACTTCAATATTGAAATCGCCTCAAATGGTGGAGCATGGAAGCTCATCTCAACCGTTCCATCATCACAGCTCTCATTGGATATCACCAAGGGTGCTACTGACGGATGGTCTTCATTCCGAGTTTCATCTGTCTATTCAGATGGCAAGGTAGTTGCAGGTAAGGTCTTCGGACTTCCAGGGCAATACGCTTAATATCTAAAATCTCTTAAAGCCCCTTCTCGGAACTTTCGTTCTTGAGAGGGGCTTTTTTATTTCAACACTTTTAGTGCTGGGTCGGTAAATCCTTTGGCAGGTGGTCGAGAATGGCGGCGACATAAACACTGCTACCGGCATCGACAAGGTGGACGCCGTCAGGTGCAAAGAATTCTGGATGACCTTGAGAGATTGTTGCCCAATCGACCAATTCAACATTCGGATACAGGGTGGCGATGCGACTAATAATTGCATCGTTATCGGCAGCCCATGAACGAGGCACTGCGGTATTCACCAGGATCACCTTCGGTTGGCTCTTCAGGAGATCGAGCAAATTCTTCACAGAATCTTCAGTCAGGTGGTTGTTATTTCCCAGATCAAAAATGGTGATGCTGTGTGCTACCTGCGACTGATCTTGCTTGACCACATCGATGAGTTCATCAATCTGGCGTCCAACTCTGGCGTTGATAAGTGCGATAGGGAAATGGGTGGCGAGCTTTTCGTGGATTCCGAGAATGACTGAATCTCCGGTTACCCATAGACCAGGGACTCCCGGTGTCGACGGAGCTGGGGTGGCAAGTGCAGTTGTCTCATGATTCGTATGAGAGTTCACGCCTAAACGATTTCGATAGAACGCTGCCCAGGAAGCACCAGATGTTGCAAGAAGTACTGTGAGAATTGAGATAGCAATCGTTGCCCTGGCGCGCTTTCGAACACGGGGAGTTCGATATTTAAGACCTCGTAAGTAATTAGTGAGCTCACCTCTGCGAATAGGAATCTCAATCCAGCGTAGAGAGATATCGGCGAGTGCCAGGACGATCAAAATTCGCGCAGCATTAATAGCCCACTGTGCGCCAGCGAGATCGATACTTGGTCTCGTGACTTGAAAGATAACCCAGTGCCAGAGGTAGATGCCATAGGAGCGTTCACCTATCCAGAGCAACCACCGGGAACTCAGAAGTGGTGCAAAACGTGAGGCTGGGTGCACGAGCGAGATGATGAGCGCACACCCTAAGGCACCAACAACTGGGAAGGCGATCCGGTAGAGCGTTGGATTGCTCTCATCGATAAAGAGAAATGCACTAAGCAGTCCAATCAGACCGAGTACACCAATTCCATCAACAAAATCTTGAGCTCTCTGTGAAATGACGGGGGAGAGGTTTTGAGGAACCCAACTAACAGCAAGAGCTGAACCTAAGAAGAGTCCAATACTGTGAGTGTCAGTACCGAAGTAGATATGGCTAATTTTATTACTCGAGGAACTTGCATCGACTGCAAGAGAGAAGATAAAGAGCGCAGCGCCAGAAGTTGCTGCAATGAAGAGTGCAACCTTCGCAAGATTTTTCTTACCTACGTATTTCAGCGCTGCGATGAGAATAAGCGGCCAGATAACGTAAAACTGAAATTCAACTCCGAGCGACCAGGTATGTTGAAGAAGAGGGGGACGGCCAACAGTTTCAAAGTAATTTCGATGAATGGCGACAAGGTGCCAGTTATTCGTGCCAGTAAGAACATAGGGAAGATCAGCCAGAAATTGATGAATCGCCTCTGGCGCGAAGGCGGCGATAATAAATGTTGAGCCGACCATCATAAAGAGCAGTGCGGGATAGAGCCTGCGCATCCGGGCAAAGAAGAAGACACGTAGATCTAGCGCACTCGATTGGGCGATTGAGTCGAGGATGAGCCGGGTAATTACGTATCCACTGATTACGAAGAATAGATCGACCCCAAGGAAGCCTCCTGGAATCCAGTTAACTCCAAGGTGATAGAGAAGAACAGCAAAGACTGCAAGCGCCCGCAGGCCATCAATCGGTTTGATATGACGTTGGGGTACTACCTTCTTTGCGGACGGCATTTACTTTCTAGTGCTCTTCTTTGCCACGCTCTTCTTAGCAGCCCTTTTAGCAGGTGCCGTTTTGGCCGAACTCTTCTTAGCGACAGGCTTCTTCGTAGCAGTCTTTTTAGCAGGTGCTTTCTTTACAGTCTTCTTCGCAACTGGTGAACTGTCACTCACTGGCGAATTCTCTTTGGCGCGAGCGCGTGTGAACTCTTTGACAAGTGGCGCACTGTTCTCATCGAGATTCTCTTCCACTTCATTGGTGAGGGAAGCGAGCTTCTCAAATGCGTGGGAGAGACGTTGACGAGATTGTTCAATTGCTTGTTGTGCAGCTGAGAGAGATTGAGTTTGAATTTTGTAGAGTCTCTCAGATTCAGAGACGGCCGAGATCAACCAATGACGATAATCAGCAACACTTGCTGTCGCCTCCGCCACCAGCTCATCAGCCTCATGTTTCGCGCTCGAAGTGATTGCGGCGGCCTCACGCTTCTTGGTGGCGAGCATGGATTCAATATCACTGTGAGTCTGGCTCTTGAGCGCTTCAACTTCTCGCGCAGCTGCATCGGCAATTGACTTTGCGCGAAGTTCAGCCTGGTTCTTCATCTCCTGGCTTTCAGATTGTGCAGCTTCTAAATATTTGCGACCACGGGATTCTGCCGTTGCCAGAATGGTCTTAGCCTTTGCTTCTGCAGATGCGGTCGCTTCCTGAGCGATGCGTGAGCTCTCAGACAATATCTTTGCAGCGTGAGCCGATGCGCTCTTCTCGCGACTCTGTGCGGTCTTTACCAAATTCATCGCTGTCTCAGTTGCGAGGATTTCAAACTCTTCGCGAGTCAGCGACGTTATATCTTTGCGAGAGCGGAGATCTGCTAACTGGCTCTCTAATTCGCGAATGCGCTCTAACGCACCGGTCGTTGGAACGTCCCCTGGTGCACTTGTAGTTGGCGCACTTTCGCCACTAAAGCCAACCCAAGAGAGAAAACCTTTGCGTGCCATGTGAAATCCGTTCGCTAATCCTCGACTGCGCCCGACTGTGTTGGGCAATAGTGCGATTCTATGGGAGGCCGCGACCCTTGAGGAAGTCGGGTTCTTCGCGCGGGCTAGGGGCTGGGAGGAGTGGGTTGTCCCTCTGGCGAGGTGGGAGCAGCGGTTGGAGTACTTGAAGCAGCAGGGGTGGCGGATGGGGTTGGTAATGGCGGCCACTTCAGCCATGTGGTGAGTAGCAGGGCTTCATTTCCCACAAAGATGAATGAATGTCCTCCCGTTGGCGAATGCGTTGTCACAGGAATTTTTAACGCCACTAGCTTCTTGCTCCATCGAGCCATCTCACCGTGAATCGGTTGGGTGTAGTCATCCTTCGCCTCCGCCAGATACCACCGCAACTGTTTGGCAGCACTCATGAAATTACTTGGGTTCTGAAAATTTAACTTCGCGCTTCCTTTAAAGGCGCTAGTGAGATCATCGACGAGAAAGTATCCCGCGAAGGTTGAAACCTGGCTAAAGAGATCGGGGTGGTGAAGTGCAATGATCGATGCTCCGTAGCCGCCCATTGAGAATCCAACAATTGCTCGTTCACTTCTCGTGCGAATGCGTGAGCCTTCCACTGCTGTGATGGCATTTGTCGTGAGCCACGTTTCCACCATCGCTTTACTATCACTGCTATCTGCCCATTCAGAGTCGAAATGAGTCTTGGCATTTCCATCGGGGAATGCTGCGATAAATGGTTTGGCACCAGATTGAAAAGCTTTGACGAGTTGGGGCGTCACGCTAGCGATCATTGAAGATGGAGATCCCGGCCAGCCATGGAGAAAATAGACAACGGGAAATGTGCTCGGGTCTTGATTGCTGATCGGGGGAGTCCAGGTAAAAATATCGCGCATTGGATAATCAACTTCAGGGCTTGAGACTCGAAGATCGACGAGCGTTCCTGAGAGATATTTTTTTGTGGAGACAGTAGCCACGCTCGGCGGATTCGCTTTAGCACCGCCAAGAAAGATCGTCGGCAGAAGTAGCGCGATCACCGAAAGTGCGAGGAGAATTTTTGGAAGGGTGCTGGATAAGGGTGAGAGGGCAGGACGAGCAAAGCCGCCAGAGTCCCCTCTCGTTGCCATATCTCACTGTAACGCGCGTAGATGAGGCCAGTCTCATAGTGTGCTGAGAAGAGCGATTGTGAGATACTTGGGCTATGACGAGCCAGATGAGAAAGAGCGCCTTCGCGGTCTCTGCTGCCTCGATCTTTTTTGCCG
>CAJBLC010000120.1 GCA_903953805.1 uncultured Actinomycetes bacterium
AACCATTACCTGAACAATAAGAAGTCTGGCACCGATGTAAACCACCACGTGACTTTTTCGTTTTCGGGTCACAACTGGCCGTGGCCAAGAGCGCTCTGGGAAGATTGATCAAGTTCAAGCACTCGCAGGTGGATTGGGTGCCAAATATTGGGCATTCGCTCCCACAGTTATTGGTACACCTGGTGAGCAGTGGCGATCACTTTCTCAAGGTGATGATCTGCTGATAACTTCCGAAAAGAAGGCCGCTACTCAACTCCCGCAATATGGCATCGGGCTCATCTCGAAGATTCCTGTTACAGCCTGGCATCGATTAGAACTTGGTAGGAGCAGAGTGGGATTACCTCTCGCTATTCCTGCTGGTGACGATGAAGGTACGCGAAAGAAGATTCAATTTATCTACGTCAAAGATGAGCCGCGAGTAGCGCTCGCTGCAGAGTTGGCAAATGGCTTCACAGTCGTCGTTACTCACCTCTCCTTTGTTCCAGTCGTCAATTATTTTCAATTGATGAAGATTCGACGATGGTTGAAGAAGATTCCCGGCGAGCATCTCATTGTCGGTGATCTCAACTTGGGATGGTCTCTGCCTGTTCGAGGCACAAGTTGGCGCTCATTGAATGAACGCAATACCTACCCGTCATGGGGAGCGAAGATTCAATTCGATTACATCACAGCGCACATTCCCAGCTTTGGTGAACGACACTCCTCACCATTAGAAATCCCGCCTCTTGGGATCAGTGATCACCTGCCTATTGGGGTCGAGATCGACTAAGAGATCGATTAATAAGAAGTAACGGGAACCGATTCAACGAGGGCAATCAACTCTGACTCACCGAGGAGATCAGCTAGTCGAACTGTGGAATTCTCATTGATGTAATGGAAGCCAGCGCTTACCTGCGAGATATCGAGCCCATGTAACTTGGCGTAGGCGAGGCGATAGACCGCGAGTTGAATCGCAGCCTCTGCGAGCTCATCCCCGGACTTCTCACGTCCGGTCTTCCAATCGATCACCTCAAAGGTGCCATTGGAGTTCTCATAAATAGCGTCGATTCGCCCCTTTACGACAACTCCAGCGATGAGTGTCTCAAATCCAATTTCAACGCCGACCGGAATCCGTTTCGCCCAGTCAGAGGCGAGCCACTTCTCTTTCAACTCTTCAAGTGGAATATCAGTAGTTGGCGTTGGATCGAAGATATCGTCATCAAAGAGCGTTGCTACTTGGAGATAGCGCTCGACCCATTGGTGGAACTGCGTTCCACGTTGTGCAAAGGTATTGCTGACATTTGGCATTGGCCTACGAAGTGAGATCGCCAATGAATCCGGATCGCTTTTCAAGGTAAGAAGAGCTGAGACTGAGAGTCGATCAGGGAGATAGACCGGTTGAATGGATCTCCGGTTCCTGATCTCACTAATAATCGAGAGCGCATCTTGCGCCTTCTTTACTGCTTCGGCTTGATCAGTTGGGGTGAGTGTTGAGAGAAGTTCACTTCCCCGAATCTGTGATGGTTCGAGCACGCTCACATCAAGTGCGTCCGCTCCACGTGCAATAAGAGCGCTCTCGATGATCGCCTCGCTACGTGAACTTCGCGCTGGCCACACTGCAGTTCGAGGATTTGCTATCACTGGATTAATACCATCATCATCGACCGCATCTTCGAGAATCGCTAATGGATCACTTGCTGTGAGGTAATCCTTAACCCAGGTATAGATCTCTGAGAGATCCCGCTCCTTTGCGCCATCACGGTAGATCGAGGATGTCGCGATGACAGTGTGACGAGCACGAGTAAATGCAACATAGGCCAATCGATACTCTTCTTCGAGGCGGAGTGATTTCCACTCATCATCAAATGCCTTAAGAGCCTTTGAGACTTCAACTGCCTTCGGTGATCCACTTGTGCGTGGGAATTCAAAGGAGAAACCAAATTGGAGCGCATCGGCACGGAGATCGAGTGGGATGGATCCAGAGTTCTTCAACCAACTATCACTCTTCTTGCCGCTGCTGGGGAAGTTCCCCTTCACTAACCCTGGGATTGCGATGTGATCCCACTCGGCACCCTTTGCAGTGTGGATCGTCAGAATCTGAACCGCCTTGTTGGAGACAGTGATTGACGCTGGCTTTAGCCCCCCTTCACGCTTATCGGTTACCTCAAGCCAACGCAGGAAGCCACCGAGCGTGCCACCATTGCGTTGGAAGCGAGCGGCTTCATCGATAAAGGTATCGAGATGGCGACGACCATGCTCCCAACCATCGCGAACCAAGACTTCAATATCGAGGCGAAGGAATCGCTCAGCTTCAATGAGTAAATCAGTGATTGATCCATGTAGCACCCGTCGTAAGAGCGCCAACTCCTCAGCGAATTCGATGAGTCTTCGGAGACCTTCACGTGAGAATTTATCTGCAGGTGCGCTGTGAATGAGATCGAGCGCTTCGATAATCGATCCGATAGCGAAGTCATCGTTCTCAAGCGATGCGATATCGCCGCTTTCCAGGATATCTTCTAGACGACGTGATCGACCTTGCGATGAACTCTCGGTGATATCTCTGGCATATCGACCGAGCGCCATAAGATCTTTAGGACCGAGTGCAAGCCGTGGTCCAACGAGTAGACGCGCGAGTGAAGTTCCAGAATCTGGAAATGTCAGTGTTCGTAAGAGCGCGATGATGTCAGCGATCTCTGGAATGTGAATCAATCCACCGAGTCCAACGACTTCAACATCAAGGCCATGCTCGCGAAGTGCCGCCTCTATCTCAGGAATATATGACTTCGATCGAATCAGAACAGCAAAGCTAGAACGCTTCTCAATATCGAGTTTCAACCGCTGCGGATCGTTCCAGAGTCTGGCGAAGTGGGATGCGATTGCAACTGCCTCATCACGAGCGGTGAAGTAGCGGCCGGCGAAGATCCGACCTTCTTCTGCTTGATTCTTGAGTTGAAGTCGATCGACCTTTCGAACACGGCCCTTTGCACCTGAGATCACCGAGATCTGATCGACAATCTGATTAGCAAAATCGAGCACACGTTGATCATTACGCCACGATGTGAGAAGTGAGAAGCGCTCTGCGGTGACCGAGATGCTCTCGCCGAGAAAATCTCCAGCAAAACGTTCGAGGGTATCGGCTGATGCACCGCGCCAGCCATAGATCGCCTGAAGTGGGTCTCCCACAGCGGTTACAGCGAAGGCCTTACCAGTATGGCTACCAAAGAGGGCAGAGAGGAATCGAACCTGCGATTGGGAAGTGTCCTGATATTCATCGAGTAAGACAACTCGATACTTTGCACGTTCGAGTTGCGCGACCTCGTCGATGCTCTGCACCAACTGAGCAGCAAGGCTCATATGATCATCAAAGGTCAGTAAGTTCTCTTCTCGACGTTTGCGATCTGCCGCCTCAACCATCGGCAGGAGTGAGAGTCGTTCCCGGACTGTGCGAACTGCCCGTCGATACTCCTCATTACTTGTAGTTGGATCCACAGTATCGAGTTGATCTAAGAGCGATTGGGTATGAGTGCGAACTGCTTCAATACTCTGACCGTGCTCTGCAATCTGGGTTGAAAGTGAGATCACTGCATCGGTGATTGTGTTCGGTGAACTCTCTAGTGGGTAGAGCGTCTCAGGAAATTCTGCGACCGTCTCACTAAAGAGCTGCCATGCCGCAGCTTCACCGAGTGGCTCACCTTCGGTATCGATGCCCATCCGGATTCCGTGTTGGGAGAGAACGCGGCCGGCATAGGAGTGATAGGTCGAGATCTCAACAGCGATATCAATTGATTGTTGGGGGTTCTGGGGATCGTGTGGAAGCAGCCCTGCCTTACGGAGTTGGCGGAGGCGATGTCGTACGCGTGAGGTTAATTCACCAGCAGCTTTACGGGTAAAGGTGAGGCCCAAAATCTGGTTCGGTTCAACAACACCATTAGCAACGAGCCAGAGAACACGTTGTGTCATCGTCTCGGTCTTACCAGAGCCAGCACCCGCAATGACGACAGTTGGTCCCCAATGCTTCGACTCAATAATTGCTATCTGCTCAGCTGTCGGCTCTAAATATTTCGCTCCGGCAGTTGCCAGCGCCTTTGCAATATCGATTGCCCGAATCTCTTTCTGCAAGACGATCGTGCCATCGACGAGTGCAGAATTGGGTGAGAGTTCAATCCTCATTCGATCACGCTCCGTCCAGCGCTCTGTAATGGGCAGAGGGATGCCACGGGGCAGGTAGAACAGCGCTTATTTGCCCGCGCTGTGAATGTTGCAGCTGCCATACCCTCGGCGATCTGGGTGATATCGGCTTCGACCTCTTCGCGTATGAGGGGTAGCTGCTTCTGAGATTCAACCTTCTGAGTATCTTTTGCGAGGAAGAGGAGTTCCGCGCCGCCGCTAGCAGTGACATCTGTAATCCGCTCCTTATCAGGGAGTGTGAATCCATCCATCACGACTGCAAGTTGGTAAGCCTTTAACTGGCGATGTTCATCGGTCTCGACCTTCGTTGCGATGCTCTTACCGGTCTTGAGATCGACGATATGGAGAGCGCTGCCATCTGTGTTCGCCTCTAATCGATCGACCTGGCCTTTTATGACTGCACGCCCAACTTCAATAAAGAAATCTTGTTCGGCAGCGATAAGGGTTCGATTATTTGCAGAGTTCCAAGTAAAGAACCGACGCAACATTTCAGAGGCGCTCTCGAGTTGTGCGCTCTTATACCAACCAACATTCTGATCAACGATTCCCCAGGCATTCGTCAATTTCTCAATCGCAGATTCAGCGGTGAGATCAGGTTCCTTCATCACAAGTGCAGCAAGTGCGTGGATAGCAACGCCAAGGAGTTGAGCGGTTGAGTCACCATCTTGGGCACCACTCTTCTCGAGGAACCATTTCAATCCACAATCAACAAAGTTCTGAAGACTGCTTGGTGAGATATAGACCTTCTGCCCATCTGGAATGAGTGGGAGATCGATACTCAAGGTACGAACTCCGAGCCAAGAATCTGGATCTGCACTGCGGAGACCATTCTCGGCAAGGGTGCGAAGTAGCGAAGCAGAGAAATTCTTACCGCTCTCACTCGTGGCTGGATCCAGAAGATCGCGACGAAGCGCTGCAATGAGCGCTTGCTGAGTGAGTGCGCGTTCAGGCTCTGTCAGCAGAGCTTCATCAGAGGAGATCTGATGAACATGCTCATAGATCTCTTCAAAGTATCGTGATGGATAGGAATCTTCTTCCTGGACAGCGGTAAGAATCAACCCCGATTGAGCTCGTGTAACGGCAACGTGGAGCAGACGGCGCTCATCTTCAAGAAGAGCTGCGCTTGTGCTTGCTGCAATCTGGTCTCGAGATCGCAGACCAGTGCGTACCGCTTCGACCAATCGCTCAGATCCAAGGAGAGATCCGCGCTCAGCCAAGTTTGGCCAACTACCTTCTTGGAGGCCGGCAAGTGCAACGAGCTCCCACTCCAAACCCTTGGCGGAGTGAACAGTTGTTAATGTGACGACATCTTCACGTTGCGCTCGAGATGAGATCGCATCACTCAGGATTCGTTCTTCGAGTATTTGATCGATAAAGAGTTGTGGTGATGCAGCAGCGGTTCGCTCAGAGAATCGCCTGGCAGATTCAAAGAGTTGGATAACCGAATCAAGATCGCGATCTGCAGCTGCGCCACGTGAACCTCCAGCAAGTGCCCGATTACGCCAGAGTCCTGCGATCGGCTGACCTTCATAGTTCTTCGCCTGTGACCAGATCGTCCAGAGAAGTTCAGAGATATCACCGCGCACCTTTCGCCCGGCGTTAAGGAGTTCGCGTAACCGTAGAAGCGGAATGATCTGAGAATCTTCTAATCCCGTTGATGGATCAGTGATGGGATCGGTAATCGCATCGATCATCATCTGCGTCGTGGAACGGAGATCACCTTCAGTACGCGATTTGCTCAGCGCCATTCGAATCTGTCGAAGTGAGATGGCATCTGCACCGCAGAATTCGCTGAGAAGTAACTCTTCAATCTTGGGCCAGTGTGATGTCGTAAGAAGTTCTGGGGCAACGACAAGTTGTGCAATGTCGAGAATCGGACGAACTGCAGGATTCTCTGCAAGAGCCGCTGCCTGAGAGTCGATGCTGAGGGGAATGCCATTTAATGCACATGCCCGTGCAATTGCGCTGACCTGATGACCCGGAGTGCGAACCAAGATCGCCATCTCGGACCACGGAAGGCCATCTTCAAGATGGGCCTTACGAAATTGGTAGGCGATGTAATTGGCTGCCTCAGATTGGCTTGCAAACTTTGAGATATCGATACTTCCGCCCTGACGATTGGAAGGGGCTACCGCACGTTTGCGAGCCAGATTGTGGGAGCGGAAGCGAGAGGCGATCTCGAGGCCGAGCTCAGTGATAGCAGGTGTACTTCGATAGGTGGTGGGAAGGTGAAGGGAGCTATCAACAAACTCCTTCAACCAGGTTGCAACACCATCGGGATCGGCGCCACGGAATCTACCAATTGCCGAGTCCGGATCGAGATAGAGCTGGACCTCTCCCCCTGCAATCAAGGTGAGTAACTCGCGCTGAGATTGATCGCTCTCATGAAATTCATCGATCAAGATAAGTGAGTAGCGCGAACGGTAACTCTCGAGTAGTTCTGGATCGCTCTTTAAACGATCGATCGCTTCAACAATCACCGATGATGGATCGATTCGTATTGGCGAGTCGGTGACCGAGTAATTTCGCAGTTGCATCGATTTGTAATAAGAAGCCCAGAACTTTGCGCCACCATCCCAGTACTTCTCACCGAGTTCTGCACCAAGTGATTGAAGTGCCTTGGGAGTCAGATCCATCTCCGTAGCACGCGAGATGAGATCACGAACTTCACGGATGAAGCCACTAGTCTTACGCGCTTGATCGAGATCGGCATGCCAATCGATCTCGACATGGTCATTACTTAAAAGATCTTTAATGTAGGCATCTTGTTCAGCGCCTGAGATCAAAATGTAGGTCGGATCTTCGGGGCGTAATTTCTCATTGAGAATCGAGAATGCGAGTGAGTGAAAAGTGCGAGCAAGTGCCTCAAAGGATGTCGATTGTGCGCCACGAGCGATCTCGTCACGGAGATCAGATGCCCGCTCGCGACCATAGGTCAGAATTAAGAGCGATGATGGATCGAAACCAGATTCAACGCGAGCGAGTGCGCTGCGAATCAAGGATGTCGTCTTTCCCGTCCCAGGCCCACCGAAGATAGCGATGCGACCAGGAGTCGTGAGCACCGAACTCTGCGCTGAATCGAGAGTGATCTCGTGATGAAGAGGAGGGCGGCGAAGCAGGCGTAGTCCAGCGCGTGATCCCGTCTCTCTCATAGCCCCTATCTAAGCGAATAGGGCTGACATCGACGCTCTATGGCGCGGATATCAGCCCTATTTCTAGAGTTTTACTGGCCCTTGCTCGTGCAAGGTAAACGGTGGCGGGTTAGGAATCTGCTCCCTGGTTCGCCTTCTTAGTGCGAGATGTCGCACGGCCGCGCTCGTTCTGATCGAGGATCACCTTACGAACTCGAACCTGCTTTGGTGTGACTTCTACGCATTCATCTTCGCGACAGAACTCAAGTGCCTGCTCCATATTGAGAAGCTTTGGCGGAATCAAACGCTCTGCTTCATCAGTACCGGAAGAACGCATATTGGTGAGTTTCTTTTCGCGAACTGCGTTGACATCCATATCTTCTGGACGGCTGTTCTCGCCAACGACCATGCCTTCATAGACTTCTGTACCTGGCTCAACAAAGAGTGAACCGCGATCTTGAAGTGAGTACAGCGCATAAGAAGTAACTGCGCCGCGCCGATCAGAGACGAGTGATCCAGTAAGACGAGTACGAATCTCGCCATGCCAGTTCTCATAACCATCGAAGACGTGGTGAAGCAATCCAGTTCCACGAGTTTCAGTGAGGAACTCGGTACGGAATCCAATGAGGCCACGTGATGGAACCTTGTAATCGAAACGAATCCAACCAGTTCCGTGGTTAACCATCTGCTCCATGCGACCCTTACGGAGCGCCATCAACTGAGTAACAACTCCGAGATACTCTTCTGGGATATCGATCGAGAGGCGTTCCATCGGCTCTTGGAGCTTTCCATCAACGGTCTTTGTCACTACCTGTGGCTTACCCACGGTGAGTTCGAAGCCTTCACGGCGCATAATTTCAACAAGTACTGCGAGTTGAAGTTCGCCACGACCTTGAACTTCCCAGGTATCAGGACGTTCGGTGTTCTTCACGCGAAGTGATACGTTACCGATGAGCTCTGCATCGAGGCGGTTCTTTACCTGACGAGCAGTAAGGAGCTTTCCAACCTGACCTGCAAGAGGTGAGGTATTAATACCGATTGTCATCGAGATCGATGGCTCATCGACAGTAATTAATGGGAGCGCATGCGCCTTTTCAGCATCTGCAAGGGTCTCGCCCAATGTAATGGTCTCGATACCTGCGACCGCGATGATGTCACCAGGGCCTGCTTCAAGAGTAGGTACGCGCTCGAGGCCATCAGTGATCAAAAGTTCTGAGATCTTGACGCGCTCTTGTGTGCCATCTTGTTTCATCCAGGCAACAGTTGAGCCCTTCTTGATCACGCCTTCACGTACGCGACAGAGTGCAAGACGACCAAGGTAAGGCGAGCTATCCAAGTTCGTTACATGTGCTTGTAGTGGTGCACCCTCGTGATAGACCGGAGCTGGGATAGTTCCGAAGATCGTATCGAAGAGAACATCGAGGTTCTCTTGATCTGGCATGCCACCATCAGCAGGGCGATTGAGAGATGCGCGACCAGCCTTTGCAGATGCATAGACGATTGGGAATTCAATCTGCTCTTCATTGGCATCGAGATCTAAGAAGAGTGCATAGGCCTCATCAACGACCTCACCGATACGTGAGTCAGAACGGTCGACCTTATTGATAACGAGAATAACTGGGAGGTTCTTGCTCAGCGCTTTACGAAGTACGAAGCGAGTCTGAGGAAGTGGGCCTTCAGATGCATCGACGAGAAGAATGACGCCGTCAACCATTTCAAGTCCGCGCTCTACTTCGCCACCGAAGTCGGCGTGGCCCGGAGTATCAATGATGTTAACGATCTGATTTCCGCGTTTAACCGCAGTGTTCTTGGCGAGAATGGTGATTCCCTTTTCGCGCTCAAGGTCCATTGAGTCCATGACGCGATCGCGATCTTCGCCCTCTTTTTGGTGCTCAGAGAAGGCACCAGATTGAGTGAGCATGGCATCAACGAGTGTTGTCTTTCCATGGTCAACGTGAGCAATAATCGCTACGTTACGGAGCTCATCGCGCTTCTTGAGTTCGCCAGTTATATATGGGCTCTTCTCGTATTTTATTTTAGACATTGAATCTGAACTCCACTACATCACCATCGGCCATTACATACTCTTTACCTTCCATGCGGACTTTTCCGCGAGCACGGGCCTCTGTCATTGAACCTGCTTCGATCAAATCACCAAATGCCACGATCTCGGCCTTGATGAAACCTTTTTGGAAATCGGTGTGAATCACACCTGCCGCCATGGGAGCGGTATCGCCTTTATGAATTGTCCATGCACGAGCCTCTTTAGGACCGGCGGTTAAATATGTTTGAAGTCCAAGAGTCTCGAATCCAACGCGAGCAAGAGTGGCAAGGCCTGGCTCTTCCATACCGATCTCTTTCAAAAGCTCGAGCGCATCGGCATCATCAAGCTCTGCGAGTTCGGCTTCAGTCTTAGCATCGAGGAAGATCGCTTCAGCCGGTGCAACGAGCGCTTGCAACTTCTGGCGAAGAGCTTGGTCGCTAAGTTCGGATGCATCTACATTAAAGACATAGAGGAATGGCTTCGTTGTCATTAATTGAAGTTCAGCGATCGCTGCGAGATCAACCCTTGAACCGCTGAGCAACTTACCTTCATTAAGAATCTTCTGTGCTTCTTTTACTGCTTCAATGACAGCAGCCTTCTCCTTCTGGATGCGCGCTTCCTTTTCAAGTCGAGGAAGTGCCTTCTCGATCGTCTGAAGGTCAGCGAGCGCAAGTTCAGTATTGATGACTTCGATATCGGATGCTGGGTCAACGAATGCTGCTGTGCGTTCACCTTCGCGGGTGACATTCTCGTCGGTAAAGACGCGGATGACCTGACAGATGGCATCGGTCTCACGAATGTTTGCCAAGAACTTATTTCCGAGGCCAGCACCTTCTGATGCGCCCTTTACGATTCCGGCGATATCTACAAAGGAGACCGCTGCTGGCAGGATCTTCTCCGAGCCAAAGATTTCTGCGAGCTTGCCTAGGCGTGGATCGGGAACGCCGACGACGCCGACATTTGGCTCAATCGTGGCGAAGGGGTAGTTAGCCGCAAGGACATTGTTCTTTGTCAGGGCATTAAAAAGGGTCGACTTTCCCACGTTGGGCAGTCCGACAATTCCAATAGAGAGGCTCACGAGGAGTAGAGCCTACGGGGCTTTGTCAGTCTTCCCTGCCAAGATGAGGATATGAGCACAGTGATCTTCAGCC
>CAJBLC010000121.1 GCA_903953805.1 uncultured Actinomycetes bacterium
ATAGGAAGCACCGGTAAGCGCACCTACTGGACAGATCTGAACAGTGTTACCAGAGAAGTATGAGAGGAATGGATCCTTCTCATAGATTCCAACTTGTTGAAGTGCGCCACGTTCATTCAAAGTAATAAATGGATCGCCAGCGATCTCATTACTGAAACGGGTGCATCGTGCGCAGAGAACGCAGCGTTCGCGGTCAAGAAGAACTTGTGATGAGATCGCAGAAGGCTTTTCATATGTGCGCTTTACGCCCTCATAACGTGATTCTGGGCGACCATTACTCATCGCCTGATTCTGAAGTGGGCACTCACCACCCTTGTCGCAGACTGGGCAATCAAGTGGGTGGTTAATGAGAAGTAATTCCATAATGCCCTTTTGGGCCTTATCAGCGACCTCAGAGGTCAATTGAGTCTTGACGATCATGCCATTTTCGACGGGAATCGTGCATGATGCTTGTGGCTTAGGGAATGCGCGTCCATTGATCTCAACATCAACGAGGCATTGACGACAGGCGCCAGCTGGTGAGAGAAGTGGATGATCGCAGAAGCGAGGAATTTGAATACCAAGTTTCTCAGCTGCGCGAATAATAAGTGTTCCCTTAGGAACAGTGACTTCAAAGCCATCGATGACGACGGTGATCATCTCAACCTCAGTTGCTACTGCATTCTCTGGGCTCATGCTTGACCTGCCGTTGCGAAGAGAGTTGATGCGACTGGATCGAATGGGCAACCACCATGGTTGAGGTGAGCGACATATTCATCACGGAAATATTTCACTGAGGAGATGATTGGGCTTGCAGCACCATCTGCGAGTGCGCAGAAAGATTTACCTGCAATATTTTGAGTGATCTCAATGAGCTTATCGAGATCTGCAGGAGTTCCCTTACCAGCTTCAAGATCCTTCATCATCTGCACCAACCACCAGGTGCCTTCGCGACATGGTGTGCACTTTCCGCAGGACTCATGCTTGTAGAACTCAGTCCAACGAAGAACTGCGCGAACTACACAGGTTGTCTCGTCAAAGATTTGTAGCGCCTTTGTACCAAGCATTGAGCCCGCGGCAGAGACACCTTCGTAATCCAATGGCACATCGAGATGTTCAGCAGTGAAGAGTGGTGTTGATGAACCACCTGGTGTCCAGAATTTCAGGGTATGTCCTTCGCGAACACCGCCGGCAAGTTCAAGGAGTTCGCGAAGCGTTACTCCAAGAGGTGCCTCAATCTGTCCGGGATTCGTTACATGGCCAGAGAGGGAGTAGAGCGTGAAACCCTTGCTCTTCTCGGTACCCATTGATTGGAACCATTCATTGCCACGATCGATAATCGCTGGAACGCTCGCGATAGATTCAACGTTATTGACCACAGTTGGGCGGGCGTAGAGGCCGGCAATAGCTGGGAATGGTGGGCGCAAGCGAGGCTGGCCACGGAATCCTTCAAGTGAATCAAGAAGAGCGGTCTCTTCGCCACAGATATATGCACCAGCTCCGATGTGAAGAACGAGCTCGAGATCGTATCCCTTGCCACCAATATTCTTTCCAAGAAGTCCTGCTGCATATGCATCAGTGATCGCCTGCTGAACGCGACGAGCAACATGCACAACTTCACCGCGAAGATAGATAAAGGCATAGTTCGCGCGAATCGCATATGAGGCGATGATCATTCCTTCAATCAGAACATGTGGGTTTGCCATCAAGAGCGGCATATCCTTACAAGTACCTGGTTCAGATTCATCGGCGTTAACAACGAGGTAATGCTCTTTGTTATCGCCCTGCGGAATAAAGCTCCACTTAGTTCCAGTTGGGAATCCGGCACCACCGCGACCACGAAGACCTGAATCTTTAACAAGGGCAATGACATCATCTGGTGACATGGCGAGCGCCTTCATTGCAGCGTTATAACCACCATGGCGCTTGTAACCATCGAGAGTAAATGAATCTGCCTCATCCCAATGTGCGGAGAGAACTGGCGCTATCTTGCTCATTTGCCCTCTTTCGATAACTTCAAACCGAGTAGCGAAGATTCGCCGGCCGATGGCCCTTCGTTAGCAAGTCCATCAGAGAGTCCGGCAAGAACTGCAGAGTTCTCTTTCCAGGTACGTAAAGTTTTTGGGCCGCGAGTAGGAGCTGGTGGATTTCCAGCACGTGCACCATCAACGAGATCTTTGACGCTCTGCACAGTCTGGTTGTCGTAGAACTCCCAGTTCACCATAACGACCGGTGCATAATCACAAGCGGCATTGCATTCAATCCGCTCGAGTGAGACCTTGCCATCAGAAGTTGTTTCATCATGAGAAATGCCCAAGTGATCTGTGACAGCGTCATAAATCGCATCGCCACCCATGACAGCGCAGAGGGTGTTGGTGCAGATACCAACGTGGTACTCGCCTACTGGCTCTGATTTGTACTGGGTATAGAAGGTAGAGACAGCGGTAACTTCAGCGGTACTTAACTCGAGCTTCTCAGCAATGGTTTCGATGCCTTCTGGAGTTACGTAGCCAGAGATCGATTGAACAAAGTGGAGAAGTGGCATGATCGCTGAACGCTTGCGTGGATAGCGAGCGATGATGGAATCCATGATGGTGATCTGTTCAGATGAGTAAGCCATTAGCGATCAACTCCTCCCATAACAGGATCGATAGAAGCAATCGCACCGATCACATCGGCGATCATGCTGCCTTCACACATCGCAGATGTTGATTGCAGATTGTTGAAGGATGG
>CAJBLC010000122.1 GCA_903953805.1 uncultured Actinomycetes bacterium
AAATCGAGAACAGTCCATTCGTATCGGGTCTTCGCCATAATCGCGACGCGATCGCCGATTGAGATACCCGATGCAATCAACCCTTTGGCGGTGGTGCGGACTTCTTCCTCAAATTCCCGAGCACTGACCCCTTGCCATCCTTCGCCGAGTGGGCGGGAGAGCATGATGCGTTGTGGTTCAAACCAAGCTCGCTCAGCAACCAAATTGGTGAGGTTGCCTGCCGTTGCGGCTGGAACGATGGCGGGGGTTGAGAATTCATCCATACGTAAACGGTAGTGCTAGTAATAGTCATACCGCTAGAGGCGCGGGGCGGTAACCTACGGGCATGTCAGATACCTCAAAGAATTCCATCACGATCGATGCGCCCGTAACAGAGGTTGCTGCCTTGCTCTTCAATCCAGGTGGCTACCCAGAATGGTCGAGTGCGATCAAGAGCGCCGAAGTACTTGAGAAAGATGGCGAAGGTCGGGCGGTAAAGATTGAGATGTCAATCAAGGCCGGTCAGGTCAAGGATCGCGTCGTCTTGGAATACGACTGGAGCAAAGCCCCATCAAGCCTCACCTTCTCTCTTGATGATGCAGATCTTCTCACCGAGATGAGCGGGGGATACTCACTCGCTGATAATGGTGACGATACGACAACCGTTACCTATGAATTGACGGTAGCCCTCTCTATGCCGATTCCCGCAATGATGCGCACAAAGGCAGAGCGAGAGACAATTGATCTTGCACTCAAAGAGTTGAAAGCAGCTTTGGAAAATTAAGTTATGACGCTCACAATCGGCATTGATATTGGTGGAACTAAAGTTCTCGGCGGAGTCGTCGATAGCTCTGGAAAGATTCTTGCAACTCACCGCGAAGCGACACCTAAAGAGGGCGGAGAAGCCTTAACGCGCACGATCGCTAATGTTGCGAAGGTTCTGCTTCGTGACCACGACGCAACTGCGATTGGTGTATCAGCAGCTGGATTTGTCAGCTCTGACCGCGAAACAATGCTAGCGACACCAAATATCTCTGGTTGGAATGGTGTGAATCTCAAGGAAGCGATTGGCGAACTTGTAAACCTTCCGATCGTGATTGAAAATGATGCGAACTCCGCCGCATGGGGTGAAGCGCAGCACGGTGCTGGTATCGGCGAAGATCAGATGATGATGATCACAGTGGGAACGGGAATCGGTGGTGGCGCAGTCATTGGTGGGAAACTTCATCGTGGCGCTTATGGTGTGGCAGCAGAGTTTGGCCATCTCCGTGTAGTTCCAGAAGGACATCTCTGCGGCTGTGGTGCTCGAGGTTGTTTTGAACAGTACGCCTCAGGTAATGCCTTGCGACGTCACGTTCGTGAAGCGATTAGCGCCTCACCAGATGCGGCTCACAATCTCTTAGCTCGTGGCGATGGCACGATTGACGGACTTGCTGGCCATCACATCACAGAGGCTGCTCGAGATGGTGACCCCATCGCACTTGCCGGTTTCAATACAACAGCCCAGTGGCTTGGCGCTGGCATTGCATCGCTGGCAGTTCTCTTTGATCCAGCTTGTGTAGTGATTGGCGGGGGAGTCATCGACGCCGGTGAAATTCTGCTTGAGCCAACTCGCGCTGCAATGGAGCGCTATATGCCATTTAGCGGAAAGCATCCATCGCCAAGGATTGTCGCTGCCACGCTCGGCAATGATGCCGGCCTCGTCGGTGCAGCTTCGTTAGCTCGTTTTTAAACTTTTAGAGTCTCGCTCCATCTTCGCCATCATCGAAGCGGCGGGCGGTATTCCACATGATTCGAATGAGCCCGGCAATGCTCGCGATCACTCCAG
>CAJBLC010000123.1 GCA_903953805.1 uncultured Actinomycetes bacterium
CAACGATATGGATATCGCGTCTATGGTCCTTGGGATCCTGAGCATGGCTGGCGATTTAATCCCAACAAACTTTTGATCGATCCTTATGCGCATCGACTCACCGGAGCGATGGACTATGTGCCAGAAATTTATGGCCATACCGCAACCGACCTCTTGGGTACTGGCGACATAACTGTTCAGGATCAGCGCGATAGTGCTGGCCATGTTCCTTACTCTGTTGTCACTGAAATTCACGTCCCGCATGTCAATCGCCTCAATACCCCTTGGCGCGAGACGGTCGTTTATGAAGCGCATGTTCGTGGCCTCACACAATTCAATGACGCTATCCCAGAACATGAACGTGGCACCTATAAGGCACTCGGCCACGAGAGCACCATCCATTATCTGCGCAATCTCGGAGTTACGGCTCTAGAACTTCTTCCTATTCACGCCTTCGAATCTGAACCTTTTATTCATTCCCGTGGCCGGATGAATCACTGGGGTTACAACGCAATCGCATTTAGCGCCCCACACAATCCTTACGCCGCGACGAGTGATCCAGTCTCAGAACTTCAAGAGGCCGTTGCAAAACTGCATGATGCTGGAATCGAAGTCATTCTCGATGTTGTGTACAACCACACAGCAGAAGGTGGACCGGGTGGCCCAACACTTTCGTGGCGAGGGATAGATAGCAAGGCCTTCTACCGCAGATCGAGCGGTGATAACTACATCGATTACACCGGTTGCGGAAATACGGTTGATACTCGCCGGCCATTTGTCCATCGAATGATTATCGACTCGTTGCATTTCTGGTCTGAAGTTATCGGCATTGACGGTTTTCGATTCGATTTAGCGACCGCGCTTGCTCGCACCGAAGATGGAATTTTGACGAACTCTTCATTGATGATGGCGATAACAAGTGACCCAAAGCTTCGCGACCGCAAACTCATTGTCGAACCATGGGATATCGGCGGCTATGCGCTCGGAGATTTTCACCACCCTTGGCGCGAATGGAATGACCACTATCGCGACTCCATGCGCCAGTTCTGGCTCGTTAACCCATCCCGGAAATTCTCTGAAGGGGTTGGCGATGTCGCATCTCGCCTCTCCGGTTCACATGACATCTTCTACTACCGCGGTCCAACATCATCCATAAACTTCCTGACTGCACATGACGGCTTCACCCTGCGAGATCTCGTCAGCTATAACTCAAAGCACAACGAAGCAAATGGCGAAGATAATCGAGATGGCAACGATACAAATCGATCGTGGAATTTAGGAGTCGAAGGCCAAACCGACGATCAAGGAATCAACACACTTCGATTAAGACTGCAGAAGTCGATGATGGCGACGCTTCTACTGAGCGCAGGCGTTCCCATGATCACCATGGGCGATGAAGTAAGCAGAACGCAATCTGGTTCGAACAATGCATATTCCTTACCTCGGCAAGGAGATCTCACCGGCTCGGAAGCATTTAACGGTGGTTGGGCTCTGAACTGGAAGCGAAGTGGTGATGAGGAAGAGATCTTTGAGACGACAAAGTTATTGATCTCCTTACGAAAGAAATACCTCTCACATGTCACGAAAGAGTTCTTCACCGGAGAAATGGATCTCGGTACCAATCGAAAAGATTTGGCATGGTTTAGGCGTAATGGCGATGAGATGACCGCTGAGGATTGGCAAGACCCGGGCCGCGATCACCTCGCCATGTTGGTTGAGGCTTCTATCGGTCAGGCGCTCTACGTTGTGCTGAATGCAGATTGGGAATCTGAGAGTTTCACGTTGCCGAGCGAAAAATGGGGCAACTCATACCGCTGCATCTTTGACTCCTCAACCAGGATCCATGAGTTCGAACCACGCATTGAGCAACCAGGTGGCGTCACGAAGGTGAGCCCGCATACTGCTCAAGTCTGGCTCGTTAACCGCGACTAATTCACGCCAAGTTTTCGCCATGACGTGGCTGAATACTCGGTAGTACGGCTCGGCAATCCGTAAACTTTCAGACGTGCTAGCAGTTATCGCCCCAGGTCAGGGCTCGCAGACCCCTGGATTCCTCACTCCATGGTTCGAATATTTCGATGCGATGGGCGATTTCTCGGCGAAACTTGTTGCTGGTTGGTCTGAGCGAGCTGGACTCGATCTTCGCCACTTGGGGACAACGGCCGATGCTGACGAGATTAAAGATACAGCGAAGGCACAACCACTCCTTGTTCTTGGCGGTCTTACTGGCGCCGGCGCACTTTTTGCGGGAAACGCTTCATCAATCTCCCTCTTTGCTGGTCACTCTGTTGGTGAAATCACCGCCGCAGCGATGGCTCAGGTAATTAATGGCGACGATGCAATCTCGCTCGTTGCCGCTCGTGGTCGTGAGATGGCAAAAGCTGCAGATGGATCCAATACCGGGATGTCGGCGGTACTCGGTGGCGAACGCGACGTAGTAGTCACTCACTTACTTTCATTGGGATTAACTCCTGCAAATGAGAATGGCGCAGGGCAGATCGTGGCCGCTGGCACACTTGATGCACTTGCGAAACTTGCAGAGAACCCACCGGCAGGTGCACGCGTACGTCCGCTCGCAGTCTCTGGCGCATTCCATACCTCTGTTATGCAACCAGCCGTCACGGTTCTCGCAGAACTCGCTGCTGCGCTGACTGTCAATGCACCTTCTCATACTCTTCTCTCTAATAGAGATGGTGCGGCGGTCGCCGATGGGCGCGAAGTTCTCGACCGGATCGTTGGTCAGATTGCCGGGCCGGTCCGTTGGGATCTCTGCATGCAATCGATGGCAGATCTCGGAGTCACTGGAGTTATCGAGATGCCTCCCGCAGGAACGCTCGTTGGATTGATCAAGCGCGCACAACCGCAGATCGAGACCTTTGCACTCAAGAGCCCTGATGATCTTGATGCTGCTCGCACCTTCATTGCAAACCATGGGGGTAAGTAATGACCCTTGTAAATAATCAGATCACACAGAATTCTCGAATTCTCTCGGTTGGCGCATACCGTCCGAAGACTGTTGTGCCTAACTCTGAGATCGTCGATCTCATCGACTCAACGGATGAATGGATCCAGCAACGTACTGGCATTCAAACTCGCCACCGCGCACTTGCTGATGAATCACTCGTTGATATGTCAGTTGAGGCAGCGACTATTGCGATCAAACGCGCAGGTATTACCGCTGACCAGATCGATTCCATCATCTTTGCCACGATCTCTTATCCATTCCAAGCACCAAGCGCTGCGACTGAGTTAGCCGCTCGGTTAGGAATCAACAAGGCCGCCGCCTTCGATATCTCTGCCGCCTGCGCGGGATTCTCGTATGCCGTGGGAATGGCATCTGATGCCGTTCGCAATCGCACCGCAAAGTATGTGCTTGTTGTTGGTGGCGAGAAGCTCTCCGACTTCACTGATCCAACCGATCGCGCAACAGCATTTATCTTCGCCGATGGCGTTGGCGCTGTCATTGTCGGTCCATCTGATTCTGTTGGAATCGGGCCAACGATCTGGGGTTCAGATGTTCAAAATCGCGATGCGATCACGCTCGAACCATCATTCTTGGAATATAAGAATGGGAAGTCGATTGCAGATGTTGGTTGGCCAAATATCGCTCAAGAAGGCCAGCGGGTATTCCGTTGGGCGGTCTATGAGATGGCGCCCGTTGGTCGCCAAGCCATTGAGGCTGCAGGAATTACCGCGAATGACCTTGCTGCATTTATCCCTCACCAAGCGAATGAGCGCATTATCGATTCACTTGTAAAGTCGATGGGGCTCCCAGATACCGTTGAAGTAGCTCGAGATATCCGCACAACCGGAAATACCTCCTCTGCTTCGATACCGCTCGCGATGGATCGCCTCTTGACCGAGCACCCTGAACTTCATGGCAAGAACGCCCTGCTTATCGGTTTCGGAGCAGGACTTGTTTTTGCCGCACAGGTGGTGGAATTACCGCCACAACCGTAAAAACCAGTAATACAGTAAGAGAGCGAAAGCTCTACCACGATCTCACAACAAGTAAGAAAAACAGAGAAAAGAGAAGAAAATGCCAGTAACACAAGCTGAAGTACTTGCAGGAGTAAAGGATATCGTCGTTGAGGTTGCAGGTATCGACCCAACCACAATCGAGATGGAGAAGCGCTTCAACGAAGATCTCGAAGTAGATTCACTATCAATGGTTGAGGTTATCGTTGCCGCTGAAGAGAAGTTCGGCGTCAAGATTCCTGATGAAGAAGTCACAAAGATGACAACCGTTGCAGATGCAGTCAACTTCATCGTATCAGCAGCAAAGTAACTCTCCTTCTCTCTAAGAGGTATTCATGTCTAAAACACGCGTAGTTGTCACAGGGCTTGGCGCAACGACACCACTTGGTGGCGATGTCCCAACTACTTGGGAAGCCCTGCTCGCAGGCAAGAGCGG
>CAJBLC010000124.1 GCA_903953805.1 uncultured Actinomycetes bacterium
CAGCGATCACACCAAACGTTGAATCGGTCGCCAGTTGCTACACAACACTGAATGGAAAGTGTCCATCGACTGGACCTATTCTTCCCGCTAAGGCTGCTGGCATTCTTCCCGGAGATCGCATCACTGCCATCAACGGCAAAGCTGTTACCAACTGGTCGAAGGATGTTCTCGCTATCCGCAACAGCCCCGGAGTTCCGGTCTCACTCTCACTCCTTCGCAAAGGCGCAGAGATCACCGTGACGCTCACACCAGTGCCACAGGTTGTTAACGGAAAGAGCGTCGGCATTATCGGAGTGATTAACTCACTCGGCATGCTCCGACAGAACCCCTATGACTCAACGATCCATGCTTGGCAGTTAGGGCGAGAACTTTTCACCAGCTCAATCAGCTCGCTCGGTTCACTTCCTGGAAAAATCCCTGCACTCATCAGCGAGACCTTTGGCGGCAAGAAGCGAGATCCACAAGGCCTGGTTGGCGTTGTCGGTGTTGCACAGGCCTCAGCTCAAACTGTGAGTGATTCCAAGCTTGCCTGGAATGAGCGAATCGCCACCTTCATCATGATTATCGCGAGCCTCAATATCTTTGTGGGAATCTTCAACCTCCTCCCACTCCTACCGCTCGATGGCGGCCATATGGCGATCGCTATCGTTGATGGAATTCGCAATACCTGGGCCCGCCTTCGTAAGCGCCAAACCCCACGCCCGATCGATGTGGAGACGCTCACACCGATCACGATTGTCGTCTTTATCTTCCTCGCAGCGCTCTCACTCTTGCTCCTCGCTGCTGATATTTTCAATCCTGTGCATTTTAATCTCTAATACGGCAGAATAAAGCGCATGGTTGATCTCGGAATTCCAACAGCACCGCTTCCTACTCTCGCGCCACGTCGTAAGAGCAAGCAACTGAAGGTCGGTAGCGTCCTCGTCGGTGGCGATGCGCCAGTGAGCGTCCAGTCGATGTGTACAACCTTGACCTCTGATGTCAATGCAACGCTTCAACAGATCGCAGAATTGACTGCATCTGGTTGCCAGATCGTTCGCGTTGCAGTTCCTTCACAAGATGATGCTGATGCCCTTGCTCAGATCGCCAAGAAGTCACAGATTCCAGTGATCGCTGATATTCACTTTCAACCAAAATATATCTTTGCGGCAATCGATGCTGGTTGTGCCGCAGTTCGAGTAAACCCTGGAAATATTAAGCAGTTTGATGACAAGGTGAAAGAAGTTGCGAAGGCAGCAGGCGATGCCGGTATTCCCATTCGTATCGGTGTTAACGCTGGTTCACTCGATCCACGTCTCCTTGCAAAGTACGGCAAGGCAACACCAGAGGCGCTCGCTGAATCTGCGCTCTGGGAAGCATCACTCTTTGAAGAGCATGGCTTCTCTGATATCAAGATCTCGGTTAAGCATCACGACCCTGTAACAATGGTGAAGGCATATCGCCTGCTCGCGGCTAAGTGTGATTACCCATTGCACCTCGGTGTTACTGAAGCCGGTCCAATCTTCCAAGGAACCATTAAGTCAGCAACTGCATTTGGAATCCTGCTCGCTGAAGGAATCGGCGACACGATCCGCGTCTCACTCTCTGCTCCACCCGTTGAAGAGGTAAAGGTCGGAATCTCAATCCTTGAGTCGCTCAATCTGCGCCAACGTAAACTCGAGATCGTCTCCTGCCCATCATGTGGCCGTGCTCAAGTAGATGTCTACACACTCGCAGAGAAGGTCCAGGCTGGATTACAAGGAATGACAGTTCCACTTCGCGTCGCAGTCATGGGCTGCGTTGTAAATGGACCTGGTGAAGCTCGCGAAGCGGATCTCGGAGTTGCATCCGGAAATGGCAAGGGCCAGATCTTTGTTAAGGGTGAGGTCATCAAGACTGTGCCAGAAGCGATGATCGTTGAGACTCTCATCGAAGAGGCGATGCGCCTTGCTGATGAGATGGAGGCCGCTGGCGTCGCATCTGGCGCACCGGAAGTCTCCGTTAAGTAACCCTCACATTCGGTAAGGTTCGACCATGCTACGTATGTCGACCTTGCTTCTGCGCACCCTTCGTGACGATCCAGCGGATGCCGAGGTTGCAAGCCATCGCCTCTTAGTGCGAGCTGGCTATGTACGACGTATCTCTGCCGGTATCTACTCATGGCTACCACTTGGCTATATCACCTTCCGCAATATCGAACGCGTTGTTCGTGAAGAGATGGATGCTGCGGGCTTTCAAGAGGTTCACTTCCCATCGATGCTTCCGAAAGAGCCATATGATCAGACCAACCGTTGGGAAGAGTACGGGCCAGATCTCTTCCGCCTGAAGGATCGCAAGGGAAATGATTACCTGCTCGGCCCTACCCATGAAGAGATGTTTACCTTGATGGTGAAGGGGGAGTACTCCTCTTATAAAGATCTACCGCTCTCGATCTATCAGATCCAGACAAAGTTCCGCGATGAGCCACGTCCACGCTCCGGAATTATTCGCGGCCGCGAATTTGTGATGAAAGATTCCTACTCATTCGATATGGATGAAGCTGGACTTGAAGTTTCATATCAAAAACATCGCGATGCTTACATCAAAACCTTTACCCGCCTTGGATTGAAGTTCAATATTGTGGCAGCGATGGCCGGCGCTATGGGTGGTTCAAAGTCGGAAGAGTTCTTAGCTCCATGTCCAACCGGTGAAGATACATATGTGCTCTGCGAGAAGTGTGGTTACGCAGCAAATGTTGAGGCGATGGTCACCAAGGTGGCGCCATATTCCGGCAGTGCACCTGCAGCGATGGAGATCTTTGACTCGCCAAATACTCCAACGATCGATTCACTTGTTGAGTTGCTCAACGCAAAGTTTGGTGGCGGTTTTACAGCCGAGATGACGTTGAAGAATGTTATGTTGATGGCTGACGATAAGGCGATCTCAGTCTTAGTACCGGGCGATCGCGAAGTTGATCTGAAGCGCGTCGGCGCAAATCTCGCTGGTGTATCTGACATTCGCCTCTTTGAAGATAGTGACTTTGCGAAGTTCCCAGGACTAGTGAAGGGGTATATCGGACCTCAAGATGCGAAGAAGTTCGGCATCACGATCTACGCCGATCCACGTGTTGTTGTAGGTTCGCATTGGGTTACTGGCGCGAATGCGAAGGATAAGCACGTTCGATTCGTCACTAATGGTCGTGACTTTGAAGTTGATAGCTATATCGAAGCTGCTGAAGTCCGCGCTGGCGATCTCTGTCCGAAATGTGATTCTCCCGTTGTTATCGATCGCGCGATTGAGATCGGCCATATCTTCCAACTAGGTCGCAAATATGCCCAGGCTCTTGATCTCACAGTGCTCGATCAGAACGGAAAATCTCAGGTTGTCACAATGGGGTCGTATGGAATTGGTGTATCGCGTGCAGTGGCAGCGATCGCAGAGCAGACTCATGATGAGATTGGACTCTCGTGGCCACGTGAGATTGCACCAGCGGATGTCCATATCGTCGCGACTGGAAAAGATGATCTGATCTTTGAAACGGCAGAGAAGTTGGCTCTCGACTTAGAAGCCCAAGGTCTTCGCGTCATGTTCGATGATCGTAAAGATCCCAGTGCTGGTGTGAAATTTAAGGATGCCGAACTCATCGGAATTCCATTTATCGTGATCGTTGGTAAAGGCCTGGCAGATGGCAAGCTCGAACTTCGAATTCGTGCAACAGGCGAGAAGTCAGAGATCAGCGCGACAACTGCTTCGAGTGAAATCTATTCCGTAGTTACTGCGTAATGACGCTCACGATCGCTCAATGGATCTTCCTTGCCATCGCTGCAGGAATGGCTGGATTCATCGATGCGATTGCAGGTGGCGGGGGATTGATTCAACTCCCGGCGCTACTTATTGGGCTATCGAATAAACCGATACCGATGATCTTAGGAACGAACAAGGTTCCTTCGATCTTTGGAACTTCATTCTCGGCAGCCGCTTATTTCAAGCGGGTTAAACCCGACCTTCATCTGACGCTCTCGATGGCGATCCCTGCCTTTATCGGATCAGCCTCTGGGGCACGTCTGGCAGCTTCATTTCCGAAAACTGTCTTCCGCCCCATCATCATTGTGTTGCTCATTCTCGTTGCTCTCTATACCTGGAAGCGTCCACAACTGGGAATGGAAGAGAACCTTAAATTCACACCCCAACGTCGTAAATATATTGTTGGTGGATTCGGTCTCATGATTGGTTTCTATGATGGAATCTTTGGACCGGGTACTGGCTCCTTCTTACTCTTTATCTTGGTTGGTGTAGTCGGGTATGCATTCCTCAAAGCATCAGCGACCGCGAAGCTGGTAAATATCGCGACAAACTTTGCTGCGATTCTGACCTTCTCCTTCACTGGCCATATTTGGTGGCGAGTAGGACTCATCCTCGCTATCGCAAATATCACCGGCTCGATTATTGGCGCGAAGCTGGCAATCAAGGGTGGATCACCTCTCGTCCGCAAGGTCTTCTTGATTATGACGTTTTTACTGATTGCAAAAGTGGGTTATGATTGGGCCGTAAGTTGGTAATTCGAAAAATTAAATAGAGAAAGAAGTGATTCCATGACGCTACTTGAAGAGATCGCAGTAGCGATCACCCCTGCGATTGAAGCTGCAGGTTGTTATCTCGAGGAAGTTACCCTCACTCCAGCCGGTAAGCGCAAGATCATGACAGTTATTGTCGATGGCGATACCAATCTCTCTCTCGATCAAGTTACCGCTGTCTCCAAAGAAGTTTCGGCAATCGTGGAAGTTCTTCCCGCTCTTGGCGATACGCCATTCACACTTGAAGTCACCTCTCCTGGCGTCGATCGCCCACTTACAAAGCCACGCCATTGGCGCAAGAACCATGGCCGCCTCATCAACGCCACATTAGTAACTGATAAATCAGTAAAGGGTCGAATCGGCGATTCCACCGAGATTGATGTTGAGATCGATTCCGTCAAGATTGCATTCTCTGAGATCAAGAAGGCTCTGGTTGAAATCGAATTTAAATCGCTCAAGAAAGATGAGAGCGAGGGTGACGAATAATGCCAGTTGAGATGTCGGCACTCACCGCAATTATCGCTGAGAAGAAGATGCCACTTGAGAAATTAATCAGCCAGATCGAAAATGCAGTTGCCGCTGTATATGCGGAGCAACCTGATGCGAAGCCAGGCGGACGTGCCGTTCTCAACCGTCAGACTGGTGAGATCGTTATCTGGACATCAATCTTTGATGAAGAAGGAATCTTCGTTGAGAGCGTGATTCATGAGATCGACGGCTTTGAACAACTCGCCGATAAAGAAGCGCGTAAGACGATCAAGCAGGCGATGCGTGATGCAAACGATGCCACGATTGTTGGAGAGTTTGCCGCCAGTGTTGGCGATGTAATCTCTGGAATCGTTCAACAAGGTCGAGATAAAGAAGTGATCTACGTCGATCTCGGTAAAGTTGAAGGCAAGATTCCGCCGAATGAACAAGTTCCTACAGAATCCTTTAAACATGGTGATCGCATCAAGGCCTTTGTCGTTGATGTGAAGCAAGGAGAGAAGGGGCCAGAGATCACTCTCTCGCGTACCCACCCCGCACTTGTTAAAGCGCTCTTTGCTCTTGAAGTTCCAGAAGTAAAAGATCGCACCGTTGAGATTGTTGGAATATCTCGCGAACCTGGTGCACGTACCAAGATCTCTGTTCGCACTCATCGCGCTGGAGTCAGTCCAAAGGGCGCACTCATTGGTCCAAGCGGAGTGCGTTCTCGTGCTGTCATTGATGAATTGCAAGGCGAGAAGATCGATATCGTTGATTTCTCTGAAGATCCTGCAGCATATGTCGCAGCAGCGTTAGCGCCAGCGAAGGTCACTAGCGTTGAAGTGGTCGATCTTGAGACAAAGTCAGCGAAGGTGATCGTCCCTGATTACCAACTCTCACTCGCAATCGGAGCGAATGGTCAGAACGCCCGGCTTGCCGCTCGCCTCACTGGTTGGCGTATCGATATCCATCCAGATAACCCGGTCGCTCGCATCGAGAAGCCAAAGCCAGTTCTTCCACCGGAAGAGCTCGCCGAACCAGCCGCGGCTACGCAGGAATTACCCTCTAACGATCAGTAACAGGTAAGGTAGCCCTACCAGTTCACTTGTGAGCCGTCTGGAGAGTTGATTGCCTACCCGCAGTTGCATCGCCTGTCGCACACGAGAGTCCTGGGAAGATCTACTTCATTTAGTACTAATTGGTGACCGGGTTACCCCCGATCCCGATCACAGACTTCCTGGACGTGGAGCTTGGTTACATCTCGGTTGTTTTGAGATGGCTAAGAACCGCAGAGCTTTTCTTCGCGCCTTTCCGGGAGCGAATAAAAATCAGGAGCTCGTACTTGATGATCTAGTGAGTTATTTACTCAACTCTTAAGGAGACCAGAATGGCAAGCACACAAGCATGAGCACCGCACGCTCATGAGTAAGGCAATCATTTAGGCTCCTGTATGAACCCCAGGGCCTATGAATAATCTAGGTTCACTGGGAAGGCAACTGTGGCAAAAGTCCGCGTTTACGAATTAGCAAAAGAGCTCGGTTTAGAGAGCAAAGAACTTCTCGCGAAGTTACAAGAAGTTGGCGAGTTTGTTCGTTCAGCATCATCAACTGTTGAGGCACCTGTTGTCCGCAAGTTGATGGAGAAGTTCCCTGATATGAAGCCAGCAGAGGCTGCACCTGAGAAGCCAAAGGCTGCCAAGAAGGCACCGGCGAAGAAGGCAGCTGCAGCAGCTCCATCACAGGAAGAGATTGATGCGGCGATCGCTCAACTCGATGAGGCGACACGTAATCAACTTGGAATTCAAGCAGGTCAAGCAGCACCAACTCCTGCTCGCCCAGCAGCTCCAGCTGCACCAGCATTTGATGCACCAGCGACAACTGGTGAAACACCAGCAGCACCAACACCAAGCCCAGCTGTAAATAATCTGCCACGTCCTCCCCGCGCAGGAAATAACCCATTCTCAACTGGTGCGATTCCACGTCCACCAATGCCACGTCCACCAGCACAGCGACCATTGCGTCCAGGAGAGCGACCAGCACCAGGTGCACCGCGTCCAGGTATGACAGGTTCACGACCTGGTGCAGTACGTCCAGGTTTTGCAGCACGTCCCGGAGCAGGTGCGCCAGGTTCGCCACGTCCAGCAGGAGCAGGTGCGCCAGGTTCATCACGTCCTGGTGGATCTCCTTATCGTCCTGGAACAGCAGGAGCACCTGCAGCAGGTGGCTCTACACCACCATCATCATTTGGAAATAAGGGTGGCGGAGGTCGCCATCAACGTGGCGGTACCGCAGGTGCATTCGGAAAGAATGGCGGTAAGGGAAAGAGCGCGCGTAAATCTAAGAAGGCGTTGCGTGAAGAGTTCGACAATATGGCGGCACCATCTCTAGGTGGAGCAGTACTTCCACGTGGAAATGGTGAGACAACGATTCGTCTACGTCGCGGTTCATCCTTGATGGACTTTGCCGAGAAGATCAATGCTGATCCAGCAGCGTTGGTTTCAGCGCTCTTCCACCTCGGTGAGATGGTGACGGCGACACAATCTGTTGATGAAGATACCTTCACAATTCTGGGTGAAGAACTCGGCTTCAAGATTCAGGTTGTAAGTCCTGAAGATGAAGATCGCGAACTCCTTGAAGAGTTCGATATCAATCTTGAGCAAGAACTCAAAGATATCGATGATGAAGATCTCGTCGTGCGCTCGCCAATCGTCACTGTTATGGGTCACGTTGACCACGGTAAGACTCGTCTCTTGGATGCGATTCGCTCC
>CAJBLC010000125.1 GCA_903953805.1 uncultured Actinomycetes bacterium
AAGCATCTCGGTAATGGTGAGAACAAGATCGGTAGCCGTAGTTCCAGTTGGGAGATCCCCGGAGAGTTTGAAACCGACAACGCGAGGAATAAGCATCGAAACCGGCTGACCAAGGAGGGCAGCTTCAGCTTCGATTCCCCCGACGCCCCAACCAAGAACGCCAAGTCCATTGACCATCGTTGTATGTGAATCTGTACCCACAACAGTATCTGGATAAGCGCGAAGTTCACCGTTCACGTTACGAGTCATAATCACGCGAGCAAGGAACTCGATATTTACCTGGTGAACAATTCCAGTTCCAGGTGGAACAACTTTAAATTCATCGAAGGCAGTCTGACCCCAGCGGAGGAAGCGATAGCGCTCTTGGTTGCGGCCATATTCAATGTCGGTATTCTCTTCAAAGGAGGTCTTTGTTCCGAAGACATCGGCGATAACAGAGTGGTCAATAACGAGTTCGGCTGGTGCAAGCGGATTGACCTTGGTTGGATCTCCCCCAAGATCGGCGATTGCTTCGCGCATCGTTGCTAAATCCACGATGCAAGGAACTCCCGTGAAATCCTGCATGATCACGCGAGCAGGTGTGAATTGAATTTCTGTATCTGGTTCTGCGGCCGGATCCCATGATGCGAGAGCCTTGATCTGCTCCGCAGTGATATTCGCGCCATCTTCAGTACGGAGAAGATTCTCTAACAAGATCTTCAAGCTATACGGAAGATCTGAAGATCCCTCAAGAGTTGAGATATCGAAGATCTCATAGCTCTTGCCGGCGACTGATAGTGACTTCTTGGCGTTAAAGGAGTTCTTGCTCATGGCTCAATCTTAGTGAGAGAGCTACTTCAGATTAAATCTCACGACCGTTTCGATATGTTGGGTCATCGGGAAGAGGTCAAAGGCCACGATTGAATCCATCGTATAGCCGCCCTCTGTGATCCATTTCGCATCCCGAGCGAGGGATGCCGGGTCACAAGAGACGTAGACGATCGTGGTTGGGCGCAATTTGAGCAGGCTCAGTACGACGACCTCACCAGCGCCAGTGCGGGGTGGGTCAAGAAGGACCAAGTCAGCCTTCTCAATCTTAGGAAGTTGTTGTTCAACTGTTCCGCTATGGATCTGCACATTCGAATAGCCCTTGAAGATCTGGGCAGCATCGGCAAGCGCTCTACGATCCGATTCAATGAGATGAACTCGACCACGTGGTCCAACAGCTTGGGCGAGCGCGCCAGAGAAGAGACCAACTCCCCCATATAAATCACAGACAGTATCGCCGGGGCGAACATCGAGCATATCCATCGTATGTCCGACCAATGTCTCTGGTGCGTTCTTATGCGCTTGCCAGAATGAGACTGGTGAGATTGTGTACGTCATACCTTCTACAACTTCATGCAGTTGTGTGGGCCCTGAGAGACTTCTTCCTCCGCGAGCAATATTTGTCTCGCCAGAACTCGATGTGGCAACTTCAATTCGGGCATCGCCATTCCAGGTGCGCTGCGCCAGTGCAGGGACATTCATATCCTCAACTGCAATGAGGCAATCGGAAATTTCTTCAACCTCTTTACTGCGATTTTTATAGAATCCAATCTTTCCAAAATCTGAGATCGCAAAATCCATGCGGGTGCGCCAGTGAAGACCATCCGCAGGCTCAACGCCACGAACTTCAACGCTCAAACCCATCTCCGCAAGATTCATCTTTCCGAGTCGCTCAAATTGTTCGGCGACGATCGCAGCCTTTAACTCTCGTTGATATGAGATCTCAATATGTTGGAAGTCGCAACCGCCACAGCCATCAGGCCGGGCAAATTCACAAGGGGCCTCGACACGGTGAAGTGACGGTTGAAGTACCTCGACGACATCTGCTCTCGTTACCTTGGAGACGACAGAGGTGACTTCGACAAGAACACGTTCTCCTGGAATGGCATGGCGGACGAAGAGGACCTGGCCTTCATGACGTGCGATGAAATGGCCACCATGGGCCGCTGCCACGATATCGACGGTGACGCGCTCCCCTACCTCGAGGCGCGGGCGTTCTTCTCTCGGGAGTTCGGTGGTGACATCGTTTTCCATCTGCCAACCCTAACCGAGTTAAAGAGGTAAGGTTTCCTTGTGCATGTAGTCATTATGGGTTGCGGAAGAGTTGGATCAGGCCTGGCGTTAGAGCTCGAAGAGGCTGGCCATACAGTTGCGGTGATCGATCAGAATCGCGAATCCTTTAGGCGTCTAGGTCCAAATTTCGTTGGCCGAACAGTTGCCGGCATGGGCTTTGATCGTGACAGACTCCTTGAGGCGGGCATCGCAGAGGCCGGCGCATTCGCTGCCGTCTCCAACGGCGATAACTCAAATATTCTCGCGGCACGTGTTGCCCGCGAAACCTACGGCGTAGAGAATGTCGTTGCTCGTATCTACGATGCGGGCCGCGCTGAGATCTATCAACGCTTGGGAATTCCAACTGTTGCCACCGTACTCTGGACGACAGATCAGAT
>CAJBLC010000126.1 GCA_903953805.1 uncultured Actinomycetes bacterium
GGCAGCGAGCCTGCCGGGAATTGCACCTTCAGTGGCGTTGGCCCGTATTGGAATTATTGGAATGGGTGCCTACTTTGTGGGACCAACGGTCACTGGCGGATTGGCCCAGTGGTTTAACTTGCCAGTCGCGATGTTCTTCCCAACGGCAACACTTCTTATGGCAGGTTGGCTCAGTCGCTCGCTAAAGGATTGAACGTTAAATCCTAGGCCAAATCTCCAACTCAATTTCTGCCATAAATGCGATGATCACTGAGGCCCGCCTCCACGGAAACCAAGGAAGTATGAGACCTGTTTTAAGTGGTTCACTTTTCGAATCCATTATGAAGTAGTCAAGATTTAGCACATTTGCTTCAAGAGAGTAATTAAATGAGACGTTCTCATGAGAAATTAAGACTTGATTCGTTTTTATCAATTCACGAGTTTGAGAACGGTATCGAGGAAGATTCATTTCAATACGCATCTTCAAATCTTTTTGTCGCTGATCATCGGTTAAAGGGTCTATGTATAGCGAATAACCGAGCCTAATTGGTCGAAGAAAATGCCTGCTTCTCAATTCCTAACCGCTACTTTCGTTTAAAGTCATAGTTTCTTGTACCGCAAAGATGATAGGTAGTTGACGCATCTTGGTCTTCTTTCTCAATCCAATTTGCTGCCAACTCTTTTTGAAAAATTTGAAACCTCCGTCTTGAGAAGTTCGAGTTGCACAGCCTCGACCCTCTTTTGAAAAGAGAAGAACCGTACCGTTGGCTTCGTACTGAACCTGACCATTTTTCAGAAACACAGCAGCTAACTCTAAAAATCTTTTCTCATTTGTCTCGAGCAAAATTGCAGCCGCGTTTAATTGTGGGTCATCGACAAGATCGGCTTTATCGAAGCTCAGATTTTCTTTCACTCCCATAGATTAACTTACGTACCGCATGCGATGGGAACTATTTCTCGTGAACGAGCAGGAGGTGCGGAGACCCTTTGGCCATTGATCAGAGCAGTGGCGGAAGCTACCCCGTAATACCTGGTGACTTTCTTATTCTTACAGAGTACGAACGTCTCGTTATTTTCAACTTTTTTCCCTTGTGATGAAGGTAAAGCAGCGTTAGTTTTAGAAGTCGCCACCAGGTGATCAAATAAGAGTCCTACCTTATAAAGTTGAACGCTTAGTACAACTTCTCGTTGAATCACGTTACAGAGTGAGCGGGCATTCACTTTGACGGCAGGTACTCCCCGATTTCTAAAATAAGTGCTGGGATGAGCTAAATCAATCTCAATGCGGCAAAGTGGCTTCTCGACTTTAGGAGACCGGGTGGGCGTCGATGCCGATGCCATTGAAATCGAAGTCAGGCTAATGAAATAGAGGCCAGCAAGCGCAAGAGTTCGAATGAGAAAAATCTTCATGTCGGGAGAATCCCGTGAGAATGAAATACATGCAGAAAGTTATCCACAAAGCATTGAAAATATCTACGGAGAGTAATCGACGCTTGCGTTGATGTAGCGAGGATGTCCTAGCGAGTGAGTATTGGATGTGGTGATTGGTTCCAGCTGAGCCACTTGATGAGTAAATAAGCGAATCAGCCGGAGCGAGTGAAACGAGCGGAGGATGAGGGATTTGAACCCTCGAAAGGTTGCCCTTTACACGCTTTCCAAGCGTGCGCACTCGGCCGCTATGCGAATCCTCCTGTGCTGGCCGCGCAATTCGACTCTCTTGAGAGCCAATTTGTGCGTCATTACGGGTCGTAGCCTATCGGCTCTAGAAACTATGATTACCCTCAGATCCTCCGTGCGGCGTTACCGTACTGAACTCCCCCAGGGCAGGAATGCAGCAAGGGTAGGTCCGCTCTGGCGGGTGTGCGGGGGATCCCAACAACAAGCAGGGCTCGATAAGTAGCTGATCAGAGAAGGAGATGGCGATGTCACTAGCGTTATATCGCAAGTATCGGCCATCAACCTTTGGTGAAGTCATCGGCCAAGATCATGTCACCGAACCACTTTCTAACGCTCTGACATCTGGATCTATTCATCACGCATATCTCTTTAGTGGTCCACGTGGTTGCGGTAAGACTTCATCAGCACGCATCATGGCTCGTTCTCTCAACTGTGAAAAGGGACCAACACCAAATCCTTGTGGCGAATGTCAATCCTGTCGTGATCTTGTTGCAAATGGTCCAGGCTCTATCGATGTCATGGAACTCGATGCAGCTACCCATGGTTTAGTAGATGATGCACGCGACCTACGCGATAAAGCTTTTTTTGCCCCCGTTCAATCCCGTTACAAGATTTACATCATCGATGAGGCTCACCAGCTTGGACCCGGCGCTGCCAATGCGCTTCTTAAAGTTGTCGAAGAGCCACCACCACATGTTCTCTTTATCTTTGCAACAACTGAACCAGATAAGTTAATTGCAACAATTCGTTCGCGTACCCATCACTACCCATTCCGCTTAGTTCCTCCTGCAGTTCTCGCTGAACACCTTGAAGGCGTCTGCAAGCAAGAAGGAATCAAAGTCGCAAAGGGTGTTATTCCATTAGTAGTACGTGCATCGGGTGGATCTGTTCGTGATGCGCTCTCTGTTTTGGGACAACTCCTTGCTGGCGCAGGTAAAGATGGCGTTACTTACGAAGTTGCTACTGCACTTCTCGGATTTACAGATGGCGCACTCCTTGATGAGGCTGTCGATGCGCTCGCTGCCCGTGATGGTGCAACGCTCTTTAATAC
>CAJBLC010000127.1 GCA_903953805.1 uncultured Actinomycetes bacterium
ACCAGTGATCTTACGAAGTGCTTGTGACATCAAACGAGCTTGGAGACCCATATGGGAGTAACCCATCTCGCCTTCGATTTCAGCACGTGGTACGAGCGCTGCAACGGAGTCGACGACAATAATGTCGAGGGCACCAGAGCGAACCAACATATCCATGATCTCAAGTGCTTGCTCACCAGTATCTGGTTGAGAGACGAGAAGTGCATCGATATCAACGCCAAGCTTGCGGGCATACTCTGGATCGAGTGCATGCTCAGCATCGATAAATGCTGCGATGCCGCCATTCTTCTGTGCATTTGCAATTGCATGCAGTGCAACAGTTGTCTTACCTGAAGATTCAGGTCCATAAATCTCTACGATACGGCCGCGTGGTAATCCACCGATGCCGAGTGCGATATCGAGTGCGATCGAACCTGTTGGAATAACTTCCATAGGTGTTGCTGTGCGATCGCCCATCTTCATGATCGATCCCTTACCGAATTGACGCTCAATCTGGGCGAGGGCTGTATCAAGGGCTTTACCGCGTTCGGATAATTGCTTATCCGTCTTGCTTTCAGATTTATCTGAAGCCATTTTCATACCTTTCTTACTGCTTAAACCTGACCATTGAGGTGAGGCGTCTATACGGTCCCGAAGGTACGGAAGACCACTGACGGCGACGCACTGGGCGACGCGGAACTGTGGAACCGCTCGGGTTGGGCATAAGTAGTCTACCGAACATCTGTTCGAATAGCCCGTTAGGGCGAATTAAGACACGCTGGGGCGGGTCAGAGAGTCAGCGTAAGGCGGCAGGGAGCTCAGGATTATGAGCCACTACCCCACGCCAGATATCCCGTGGCTCATGGCCGGCGTTGAGCGCCTCATTCACAGTAAGTCCGCCGAGTTCGGCGTGGACGATATCTCGTGAATAGGTATCGGCATCAGCAAAGGCTTCGCTCAAGCGAGCGCGTAACTCGGTAATTCGCATCGTTACTCGGTTACAGAAGTGAGGCAAGTCGAGTGGATTGAATCTCCGACTGGCTCTGAGTGAGTGGTGACGTTACTTGGGCGATGAGCCAGCGAAGGATCAAGCCGACGGTGTTCTCATCTTCACCAAATACCTTTGCTGCTGCTCGATGGATCTCGATCCAGAGTGGGTGGTCTGTAATAGTTGTGATCGCAACGATATCGCTGTGGTCGGTCTCAACCATCTTCGCTAACGCTGCATCATCGGAGATTGCGCGAGACAGTTGATAGAGCGCATCTTTTTTAGATGGTGCAGATTGGGCCATTGAAATAAGGCGCTCAACTTCGCTTGCAAGGAGTGCAGACATCAACTCTTCGCGATCGCTGAAGTGGTTATAAATCGTGGCTCGTGAGACCTCTGCCTTTTCGGCGATCTCATTCATCAGTGATTCATAGCTGCCGACAGATGAGATAACTTCTTTTGCACCAGCGAGAATTGCGACGCGTGAACGTTGTCCGGTTGCCATTTGAGGTGCGTACTTCACGGAAGAACCGTTACGCGGCGTCGTCCACCACAGTAAGAGCTGGTGTCTCTGCGCTCTTTACCTGTGTTGCAATATCTACGAGCAGCGTTGAAAGGGAGAGATCGAGGGCGGTGCAGATCGCCAAGATTAGTTCTGAGGATGCTTCTTTCTGACCGCGTTCTACTTCAGAGAGGTATCCGAGTGAGACGCGCGCGCTCTTTGCGACATCGCGCAAGGTACGACCCTGAGCCACACGCGCACTGCGCAATGTGGAGCCAAGGTAGGAGCGTAGAAGGGTCATGGCGTAAGGATACGGGAAAGGCAGGCTAAAGCGCTTTCAATTGTGGATTTTCTTATGGAGTCGCGATCGCCACTCAGCGCCAATTCAATAGTAAAGGTCTCGCGCTTCGAGGCGATTGCAATCCAGACCGTCCCGGCCTTCTGGCCATATGCCTTTCCCGGGCCTGCAACACCTGTTGTAGAGATCGCAAAATCAGATCCGAATTCGCTTCGGGCCGATTCGGCCATACCTCGTGCCACAACTTCTGACACTGCCGTTGATTTCGTCAGAGTCCGCTTTGGAATTCCAAGAAACTTTGTCTTGCTCGCATCGCTGTAGCTCACGATCGAGCCAAGGAAGACAGCGGAGGCACCAGGCACATCAGTAATCGCACTTGCGAGGCCGCCACCGGTAATCGACTCTGCAGTTGCAAGAGTGAGGCCGCGCTTTTTCATGAGCTTCACGATCTCGGTTGTGAGATCACTCTTCTTCGGTGTCATTTTTTGAGAACCGCCTTGAAATACTCATAGCCAGTAGTCCATGTAAGAGCGATCGCGATTCCCATAAAGAGATCGCGTGGCAGGAAGAGCCAATGTGGAAGTGGGAGGATGAACCAACCAACACCAAAGCCCTGCATCAACGCTTTGAGTTTTCCACCCTTACTTGCCGGGATCACACCATCTTTCAGAACAGCAAAGCGAAGGATGGTTACGCCAATTTCCCGAGCAAGGATCACAATCGTGACCCACCAAGGGAGGCGATGGAGAATTGAGAGTGAGATCATCGCCGTGCCGATGGAGACCTTATCTGCGATGGGATCAAGTAACTTTCCAAATTCAGTGATCTGGTTCTTTGCACGCGCGATTTTGCCATCAAGGAAATCAGTTAAACCAATAATGAAGAATATGCACCACGCGATGATCATCCAAGTGTGATCTGCTCCCCCGTTTTTAAAGAGTGCATAGGCGCCAAGTGGCGTCAATGCGACGCGAAGGATCGTTAAGAAATTTGGGATATTCATAGTGGAACTGCAATCAGGTCCGCGCCAGCAACTTCAGAGACAATCGCATCCACATATTCGCCCACTTTGTAGGTGACACGACCTTGAATCATGGTCGAGCCATCTACCTCTGGGCCTTGATGATCAGCTCTTCCCTCTTGCAACTCTTCATCTTCAATGAGGACACGCACCTTCTGACCAATACGTTCTTCAGCGCGCTGCATAAGGAGTTCATCAACGAGCGTAGAGAGCTGTTCGACACGATGATTGATGAGATCTTGATCCACCTTGTTGCCGAGAGTCAGCGCCTCAGTCTTATCTTCATCAGAGTAGCCAAAGACACCGACTGCATCCATGCGAGCTTCTGAGATGAAATCGACGAGATCCTGGAACTCTTCCTCAGTTTCGCCAGGGAAACCAACAATAACGTTTGAGCGGATTCCGGCCTCTGGTGAGAGGGCGCGAATCTGATCAATGAGGTGCAAGAACTTCTCGCCATCGCCAAAGCGACGCATTCGACGAAGCAAGGTCTCTGATGCATGCTGGAAGGAGAGATCGAAATAAGGAACGACCTTCTCTGTCGCAATCATCGATTGGAGAAGTGAGGGGCGCATCTCTGCGGGCTGTAAGTAGCTCAAGCGAATACGTTCAACACCATCGATCGCTGCCATCTCCGGAAGAATCTTCTCCAGGATCTTGAGATCGCCGAGATCTTTTCCGTAAGAGGTTGTGTTCTCACTTACCAAGAAGAGTTCGGTGACGCCTTGATCCACGAGCCACTTTGCTTCATCAAGAATTTCAGTAGGGCGACGAGAGATGAACGATCCGCGGAAAGATGGGATCGCACAGAATGAACAGCGACGATCACAGCCTGAGGCGATCTTGAGTGGCGCAACAGGCGCCTTATCGAGACGCTTGCGCATGACGCGCAGACCTTGACCGAGCGATCCCGCGCTCTCAGTAATAGGTGCGGGCTTCGATGCCTGTCGTTCACTAGGTGCCAGTGGCAAGAGTGAGCGTCGATCTTTTGGCGTATGCGCTTCGATGGAGCCGCCAGCCATGATCGTCTGTAAGCGTTGTGAAATATCTTGATAATCATCGAAGCCAAGAATTGCATCTGCTTCTGGAAGAGCCTCCGCCAATTCATTTCCGTAGCGCTCAGCCATGCAACCCACGGCAACGACTGCACGAGTAACGCCATTTCCTTTGAGGGAATGCGCTTCGAGAAGAGCGTCAACGGAGTCCTTCTTTGCGCTCTCAATAAAGCCACAGGTATTGATGAGGGCTACTTCGGCATCGGCAGCATCTTCGACGAGGGTCCAACCGTCGGCAGCTAAGCGACCAGCGAGCTCTTCAGAATCAACCTCGTTGCGCGAGCAACCTAATGTGACAAGCGCGACGGTTCTCATTGGATATATCTTAGCGGGCAGCGATCCAATGGCTCGTTATGTGAGTTACCCGTTTGTCTGTGCAGGCGCAAAGGTCAGTGACTTAACTTCACCTTGCGCACCAATAGCACCCTGATCCTTGCCATTCACTGAGACTGAGACCGCCCCAGCATTTCCAATCTTGATAAAGAGTCCATTTGTTGGGTCAAATGTTTGAGTTGCTCCATTACGCAACATCCCAGAGTAAATCTGAACGCCAGTTGAATCGGTGACGAAGAGCCATGACGATCCATGGGTCGCTGAAACCTCAATACCGTGACCATTAGTGGCTGCCGCCGATGGTGCAATTGGATTGACCTTAGTGGTGGTCGTAGCGGTCTTTGAAGGAGTACTGCTTACAGTTGCACTCTTATGTGTTGAATGTGAAGTCAAGGCAAGAGTTGTGGGAACGAGAATGGAGATTCCAACAACGATGCTCGCCGCGATCCCAATGAACTTTGGTGAGACTTTGATATTTACATTCTTACGGTGACGGAGAACAGTTGCAGAATTCTCTTCGAGAAGCTCGATCATCGGACGATTTGATTCGGCTGTTGCCTCTTCAAAGGCGGAGATCAAGCGATCGAGATCTGCATTGATAATTTTTGCAATCGTACGAATATGGCCACGGGCATATGCAGTGCCACCTGACGATTCAAATTTTTCAGCTTCTAAATCTTTGATGACCGTTGCAGGGATACGGGTACGCGTCGCAATATCAGCAACAGAGTAGCCGGCAGTTTCGCGGGCCTCTCGTAGATATTGTCCGACGGTCATGTGGATCCTCATTACAGCTCGATCAGGGGTCTCGGGGAAATCGAGGATCTAAGGGTAGAGCGGATAAAGGTTCGTGAACAAGTTGAGAGCGGGTGAACAATAGGGGTTATGAGTGAGTCGAGCGTGACGGTTAGTTGAACCCTTGAATCTCCTCAAGCACATCAGGCATCTGCTCAGCGTTGATGAGAACTTCGCGAGCCTTGGAACCTTCCGATGGCCCAACAATGCCGCGGCTCTCCATGAGATCCATCAGGCGACCAGCCTTCGCAAAACCGACGCGAAGCTTTCGCTGCAACATCGATGTCGATCCAAATTGTGTTCCTACGACCAATTGAATCGCTTGCAATAAGAGGTCCATATCGTCACCGATATCATCTTCGATGACCTTTGACTTAATTGGTGCATTGAGATCGATGCGATAGACCGGTTGTGCTTGGGCCTTCACAAAATTCACGACTGCTTCTGACTCTCGCTCTGAGACATAAGCGCCTTGAATACGTACCGGCTTACTTGCTCCCATTGGCAAGAAGAGTCCATCGCCTTGCCCTACGAGCTTCTCCGCACCTGGCGTATCGAGAATAACGCGAGAATCGGCGAGGCTCGATGTAGCAAATGAGAGACGCGATGGAACATTCGCTTTGATCAATCCAGTAACAACGTCGACTGATGGACGTTGTGTAGCGATCACTAAATGAATACCAGCTGCACGAGCAAGCTGGGTAATACGAACAATGCTCTCTTCAACTTCGCGCGCTGCAACCATCATGAGATCGGCAAGCTCATCAACGATGACAAGGAGATATGGATATGGCTCAAGTACTCGCTCACTGCCAGCCGGAACACTGATCTTCTTCGCCTTAACAGCTTTATTGAAATCATCGATATGGCGGAAGCCAAAGGCAGAGAGATCGTCATAACGTTGATCCATCTCGCGGACTACCCACGAGAGAACATCGGCAGCCTTCTTAGGATTGGTGATGATCGGTGCGATCAGGTGAGGAATGCCCTCATAGCTGGTGAGTTCCACTCGTTTTGGATCGATCATCACGAGTCGAACTTCATCAGGAGTTGCGCGCATCAAGATAGAGACAACGAGTGAGTTGATCATCGAAGATTTTCCAGCACCTGTTGCGCCAGCAACGAGCAGGTGTGGCATCTTCGCTAAATTCGCACAGACAAAAGCGCCTTCAACATCTTTGCCAAGGGCGATCACCATTGGATGGGTCTCAGCACTTGCAACTGATGAGCGTAAAACATCGCCAAGATAGACGATCTCGCGGTCTGTATTTGGAATCTCAATTCCGACTGCGGATTTTCCTGGGATCGGCGAAAGAATGCGAACATCGCTACTTGCGACCGCATAAGAAATATTCTTGGAGAGCGCGGTTACCGCCTCAACTTTTACACCGGCACCGAGATCAACTTCGTAGCGCGTGACAGTTGGGCCGCGCATAAATCCAGTAACAGTAGCTTCGACATTAAATTGTTGGAATACCTGGGTAAGGGCTGCGACGACGGTCTCATTCGCCTTGGACTTTGCCTTTGAGGCAGGGCCGGTCTTCAAAAGATCCATAGAAGGCAGTTGATAAGGAGTATCTGCAGCAAGAATCATCTGATGTGCAGGCGCTGTTGGGGCTGGACGCTGTGGAAGGGTCGCCTTTGGTTCAACCGGAACTTCAACGGTGAACTCTTCATCAAACTCTTCTTCATCGATCGGCTCTTCATCAGGAGTGAACTCTTGGACGAGCGGAGTATCAAATGCCGGCGTCTCGCTGATCTCAAACTCTTCGGTGATCTCACGAGCGGCGCGACGCTCATTTGCCATCGATTTTCCGAGATGGAAGATCGCCTTCACGCGATCGATCACACGTGAGAATGGCGTTGCAGTCACAACTAAGAGTCCGAAGAAGAAGATAATCAAGAGGATAGGAATCGCAAGAATATTTGTGGTCAAGGCGACGAGCGGTGTTGAGACGCCATAACCGAGCCAGCCTCCACCACCTTGCATTGCGGTCTTGCCAGTATCTCCTACAGATCCATTAAAGATGTGGAGTAGACCGGTTGATGTCAGTAAGAGGAAGAGTGTTCCGATGGTTATGCGGCCAGTTGCCGCTCCCTCATCAGGAGATTTGAATAACCGAACTGCAAAGTAGAGAAAGATGAGTGGCGCCAAATAGGCGACCTTGCCAAATCCACCGAAGAGAACCATGCGAAGCTCTCGGCCAACAAAGTTATTGAGGTGGAACCAGGTGCCCGCAGCCGAGATGAGCGAGATGATCAAAATAAGGAATGCGATACCGTCACGTTGATGAGCCGGATCTAACTCTTTTGCACCACGAAAGACAAAGCGCACGGAGCTACCGAAAGTTTTTGCGAGGATGCGCCAAAGGCCGAGCAGCGCTTTACCGAAAGCCCCCACAACAGAGTTCTGCTTGCGAGCCGATGTGCGCGAGGAAGTTTTCTTGCGTTTTGCCATAATGCGATAAGCCTAAAGAGGGACGCTCCCCCGCTGGGCTAGGCGCGCCGAGGTCAAACCTCTATGACAACCGGAACGATCATAGGTTTGCGACGATGTTCGTCACCAACCCAACTACCTACGGTCCGACGGACAACTTGCTGGAGTTGATGTGTTCCATTTACTCCACCAGCAACAGCCTTCGCGAGCGCCTTCTCAATCATCTTCTTCACTTCATCGAAGAGCGCCTGGTCCTCAGTGAATCCACGGGCATGGATATCTGGACCCGCAACGATCTTTCCACTCTGTGAATTAATAACAACGACGACAGAGATAAAGCCTTCTTCACCAAGAATGCTGCGATCCTTCAAAGAGCTCTCAGTAATTTCACCTATCGATTGACCATCGACGTAGACAAAGCCAACTGGGACGGCTCCGGCAACATCTGCATAACCATCATGCATATCGACTGCGATTCCATTATCGACAACGATGGTGTTGTTACGTGGAACGCCAGTCTTAATAGCTAATTCGGCATTGGCACGCATATGGCGCCATTCACCGTGAATTGGCATCACATTCTTTGGCTTCACAATGTTGTAGCAGTAAAGAAGTTCACCTGCTGCTGCATGGCCTGATACGTGCACCATGGCATTTCCCTTGTGGACTACATCTGCACCGAAGCGGGTGAGTTCATTAATAACGCGATAGACCGGGTTCTCATTACCCGGGATCAAGCTAGAAGCAAGAACAACTGTGTCGCCTTTTCCAACTTTAATATCGTGCTCACCATTCGCCATACGCGAGAGAGCGGCTAGCGGTTCACCCTGTGATCCCGTGCAGATCAAGACAACTTGATCACCATAATCGCCAATATTTTTGGAATCGACGACAAGTCCTTCAGGAACAGTGAGGTATCCCAAATCTTGCGCGAGTTTCATATTGCGCACCATTGAGCGGCCAACAAAGGCAACTTTGCGGCCATGGTTTTCGGCAATAGTAAGAACCTGCTGGATACGGTGAACGTGTGATGCAAAGGAAGCAACAATGACACGACGCTTCGTATTGCGGAATGCACGATCGAGCGCAGGAATGATCTCTCGCTCAGATGTTGTGAATCCCGGAACATCGGCATTAGTTGAGTCCGTCATGAAGAGATCGACACCCTCAGTGCCAAGTCGGGCAAAGGTAGCTAGGTCGGTGATGCGGCCATCGAGTGGCAATTGATCCATCTTGAAATCACCAGTTGCAAGTACAACGCCAGCCGGAGTCTTAATTGCGACGGCAAGTGCATCAGGGATGGAGTGATTCACTGCAACGAATTCAAGTGTGAAGGGACCGAACTTCTCCACCATACCTGCGCGGACTTCACGCAACGGTGCAGAGATGCGACGTTCTTTGAGTTTTGCCTCCGCAAAAGCGAGCGTGAGCTTTGATGCAACGACCGGAATATCTGCTCGCTCTTTCAATAAGAATGGCAGCGCACCGATGTGGTCTTCGTGGCCGTGAGTAAGAAATACTGCTACGACATCCTGCAAGCGATCGCGAATATACGAGAAGTCAGGGAGGATGAGATCGATACCGGGCTGGCTCTCATCAGGAAAGAGAACGCCGCAGTCGACGATTAATAGTTCGCCTTCGTACTCGAAGACGGTCATGTTGCGACCGATCTCTCCGAGTCCACCGAGCGCAACAACGCGCAGCGTCTTAGGGGCTAACTTTGCTGGATAGGGTAAATCTGGATGGGGATGATTCATTATGGAAGTACGACTCCGCCTTGTTGAAGGTCCTTCCGCAATTGCGCGATCTGCGCCTCGGTGGCATCAACAAGTGGCAAACGTGTATATCCGCCAGGCAAGCCCAACATGTTGAGCGCAGCCTTAGTCAATATCGCACCTTGAGTGCGGAAGGTTCCGGTGAATACCGGTAATAACTTTTGGTGAATTTCAAGTGCTCGAGCAGCGTTGCCTGAGAACCACGCATCGAGCATCTCGCGAAGTTCATTGCCGACGGTATGTCCGCAGACTGATACAAATCCAACTGCACCAATAGAGAGTAGTGGCAGATTGAGAATGTCATCGCCGGAGTAGACCGGAAGTCCGGTGCGTTGGATAACCCACGATGTTGATGCTGGGTTTCCCTTGGCATCTTTGAGGGCAACAATATTTTTTACTTCAGAGAGGCGACAGATGGTGTCTTGCTCGATCTCAACACCAGCGCGACCTGGGATGTCATACATCATGATTGGAAGATCAGTTGCCGATGCAACGGCCTTAAAGTGCGCTTCGATACCAGCTTGTGGTGGCTTGTTGTAATACGGGGTCACGATTAAGAGGCCATCTGCGCCAACTTCAGCGCAACGCTTCGCCTGCTCTACGGTGTAGGCAGTCTCGTTATCACCAGCACCGGTGAGAATCTTTACTCGATCGCCGACTGTTGATTTAACAACGCGGATGATCTCGAGCTTCTCGGAAGTCTTTGTGGTTGGTGCTTCACCAGTTGTTCCGTTGACAGCGATCGCATCGTGGCCATGATCGGCAAGATGTAGCGCGAGCTTTGCGACGCCATCCCAATCGATCGCTCCATCTTTATCGAATGGAGTAACCATTGCGGTAATCATGCGGCCAAATGGCGCTTGGATCTGCCCGGTACTCATGGGTGGAACATTACCTTGAATTACGGGGCTACACGTCCAGATTTCTGGAATGCGCCGTAAGTAATAGGCATAAGTTTGGCGAATTCGGCTTCCATCTTCTCGGCGACCATCTCAATTTCACGTTGTGGGTAGCTTGGGAAGTGTGACCCTTCGCGCGAGGTGCGCAAGGAGAGGAAGTTCATCAATGCACGTGCATTCATTGTGACGTACATTGATGAGTAGAGAGTTACGGGCAAGACAGCGCGTGCAACTTCGCGTGCAACGCCAGCTTCGAGCATCTTCTGATAATTTGCATATGCCAAGGTGCAACTCTCTTTAATGGCATCGACCGTTAATTGATACTGCTCTGGTGTACCTTCAACAAATTCATAGGCGCCTGGCTTTCCGATTTGAACGAGGCGACGCTCTTTACTTGGAATGTAGAAGACGGGATTAAGTTCACGGTAACGACCGCTCTCTTCGTTGTAAGAAGCGATGCGATGGCGCATAAATTCACGGAAGACAAAGATTGGGGCTGAGACAAAGAAGGTCATAGAGGTGTGCTCGAATGGTGAGCCATGACGTTCACGAGCAAGGTAGTTAATAAGTCCTTCTGCGCGAGTTGCATCAGAGCCAACGGCATCAAGTGATTGTTCGCCAGCGGTCGAAACTCGAGCAGCCCAGATAACGTCAGAGTCACTTGCGCTGGATTTCACGAGTTCGACGCTCATGTCATCGCGGAAGACGATCTCTTTTGGGCTATCTGATGTATCTCGGGCTTGGGCTTCGCTCATGAGCGCAATGTATCCAGCGCCTAGGGATACTGGCGGGATTAGGGCAGAATATCGGCGTGTCAGTGAAGCGCGATTCCTTCAGCCTCTCCTTTGCGGTCGGGGCATATGGAACCGCCTTTGGTGCGGCGAGTGTCACCGCTCACTTCTCGGTTCTTCAGACCTGCCTCCTATCGCTCCTCACCTTCTCGGGCGCATCACAATTTGCGGTGATCGGTGTCTTAGGCGCTGGCGGCAGCGCGCTCTCTGGAATCGCAACCGCAACACTGCTCGGTACCCGCAACGCTCTCTATGGATTACGTATGGCACCGATCCTCAAAGTGCGCGGAGTAAAGCGAGTCATTGCAGCTCAAGTAACAATTGATGAATCAACGGCGATCGCGACTGCGCAGAACTCTAATGAAGATCAGAAGATTGGTTTCTGGCATACCGGATTTGGTGTCTTTATCTTCTGGAATCTCTTCACCTTATTAGGAGCGCTGGGCGCAAAGGCGATTGGAAATCCCTCCGCATGGGGGTTGGATGCTGCCGTGCCTGCTGCCTTTATTGGCCTGGTCTGGCCAAGACTCATTGATACAAAGACGCGATTAATTGCCGGGGCTGCGATCGTGCTCTCACTAGCACTCGTGCCATTTACTCCATCAGGAATACCCATTATTACTACCGCAGTATTAGCAATTATTGTCGGGTGGCGTGCATGAGCCCACAATGGATTGCCGTGATCGGAACGAGTTCGCTCGCCTTCGCGCTGAAATACATTGGGCATAGCGTGCCTGAAAGTTGGTTAGCTCATCCACGGATTCAACGGATCAATGCGCTGATTCCTATTGTGCTCTTAACGGCGCTTGTTACCGTGAATGCAGTAACGACCAAAACAAAGATCATCTTTGACCATCGAGTAGCTGGTCTCGCTGTAGCAATCACAGCACTAGTGTTGAAACTTCCATTCCCCGTGATCGTGATAGGCGCTGCTGTTGGATCAGCGATCGCCTACCACTTCGGGTACTAAAAGACTTTTAGAGAATGGCGAGCGCTTCGAGCTTCGCCTTGAGGTCGTTATCTGAAGGCTCGGTGAGATGTGTTCCATCTTCAAAGACAATAACCGGGATCGACTTCGCTCCACCGTTGATCTCTACAACTTTATCGGCCGCAGTGAGATCGGCTTCAACATCGATGTAGTTAAATGCCACATTGTTCTCTTCCATGAAACGCTTGCTGCGACGGCAATCTCCGCACCAATCTGCGCCATACATAGTTACTTGTGCCATGGTCTTCTCCTTCTGTGAGAGGTTGGAATTACTTCAAATCCATAAAGTGTTCGAGGCCGAATGTGAGACCAGGATGGGTAACTACCTTGCGAACTCCAAGAAGAACGCCCGGCATAAAACCGGTGCGATCGATGGAGTCATGGCGAATTGTCAGTGTCTCACCCGGATCTCCGAGAATTACTTCCTGATGTGCAACAAGACCGCGAAGTCGGACAGAGTGAACTGGAACTTCTCCAACAAGAGCGCCCCGAGCGCCATCGAGTGAAGTCGATGTGGCATCTGGCATAGCTTCTTTATTCACCGAGCGACGTGCCTCAGTAATCAACTCTGCAGTGCGTGCAGCAGTGCCTGAAGGTGCATCAGCTTTATTGGGATGGTGGAGTTCAACAATCTCAACTGATTCAAAGTATTTAGAAGCCTGTGCAGCAAACTGCATCATTAAGACTGCGCCAAGGCCGAAGTTAGGAGCGATCAAGGCGCCTACCTTTGGATGAGCAGCAAGCCACGATTTAATGAGAGCGAGCTTTGTATCATCAAAGCCAGTGGTGCCTACAACAACACTGACATCGTGGTTAATCGCAAATTCTAAGTTCCCCATTACGGAATCTGGATGGGTGAAGTCGACAACGACATGGGCGCCACTTGAAACAAGAAGATCGAGTGAATCGCCAATGTCGATCTGGGCTACGAGTTCAAGATCTGGCGCAGCGGTGACGGCCTTGCAGGCCTCTGATCCCATGCGTCCCTTTGCTCCGAGAACGGCAACTTTGATACTCATGCGATCACCTTTTCAAATTTGGTGCTGCTCTTAAATGGCCCCACAATGGCAAGCGTAGAAGGTTTTGGTAGTAAGTCGCTAGCAATTGATCGAATTTCATCAGGTGTTACCTTGGCGATCTGCTTCAAAATCTCATCAAAACTCATGATCTCCCCATAGACGAGCTCACTCTTTCCGATGCGGCCCATGCGAGAGAAGGTATCTTCCTGGCTCAAGACGAGCGAGCCGGAGACCGCTCCCTTCGCGCGCTTAATCTCTTCATCGGTAAGACCAGTCTCTGCAACGCTATGGGTGATCTCTAAGATCAACTTTGCAACTTCCTCTGCCTTATTTGGCTGGCAGCCGGCATAGAAGGCGAGTGAGCCAGAGCCAGCAAATTGCTGAACATAGGCATATGTTGAATACGCCAAGCCGCGCTTCTCGCGAATCTCTTGGAAGAGGCGCGATGACATTCCCCCGCCCAGCGCTGAAGCGAGAATGCTTAACGCAAATCGTCGATCATCGTTGCGAGCAACACCTTCAACGCCAAGCAAGAGATGGGTCTGTTCAGTTTTGCGATCGTGAATCTTTACCTTGCCAATACCTGGGGTGCGAGCCTTTACCTCTTGGCGAATATTAGGGAGGGCGTTCGGGACATCGAGGAAGCCATCGCGCGAAAGTGCAGCTTCAACAAGCTTCACGACCTGCTTGTGTTTTACGTTGCCTGCGACCGCTACGACAATATCTTGCGGGCGATAACGCTTCTTGTAATAGTTGAAGACTGCGCTACGGCTAATGGTTTTAATGGAATCGGTCGTGCCGAGCACAGAGCGTCCCAATGGGGTATCCCCGTAATACGTCTCTAAATAAATATCGTGGATGAGATCAGATGGATCATCATCGCGCATAGCTATCTCTTCAAGAACGACGGTTCGTTCAGAATCGAGATCGGCTGCGGTAATAATCGATGAGGTAATGAGATCGGCAATGACATCTACCGCGAGCGAAAAATCTGAATCGATCACACGGGCGTAAAAGCAGGTGTACTCCTTGCCGGTGAAGGCATTCATCTCGCCACCAACAGCTTCAATGGAAGAAGAGATCTCCATCGCATTACGCGTTGGTGTGCCCTTGAACAGTAAATGTTCTAGAAAATGTGAAGCTCCCGCGACAGATGGTGTCTCGTCGCGAGAGCCTACATTTACCCAAATTCCGACAGTCGCAGAGCGAACTGTGCTGACTTCTTCAGTCACGATCCGAAGACCGCTGGGTAGGACTGTTTTCGTCATTTAACGCTTGTGGTTATTCAGATTTTTCTGAAGCTGCTGATGAAAGCGTTCCATCAGGCATCACAGCGACCAAAGAGAACTTGCCCTTTGGATCGATCTCTGCGATCTCAACTTCGATCTTTTCGCCAACCTTCATAACTTCTTCGAGGTTCTCAATGCGCTTTCCACCATGCATCTTGCGGATCTGCGAGATGTGGAGCAAGCCATCTTTACCAGGAACGAGTGAGATAAAGGCACCGAATGTTGCAAGCTTTACAACTGAACCGTTGTAGCGCTCGCCAACCTTTGGAACTACTGGGTTAGCAATAGCTTCGATCATTGCCTTTGCAGCCTCGGCCTGTGAGCCTTCGAGTGCGCCGATGTAGATGGTTCCATCATCTTCGATAGTGATATCTGCGCCGGTGTCATCTTGAATCTGGTTAATCATCTTGCCCTTAGGTCCGATGATTGCACCGATGAGGTCTGTTGGGACCTTGATCGAGATGATACGAGGAGCCAAGAGGCTCATCTCATCTGGAGTATCGATTGCAGATGTCATGATGTCGAGAATTGAGAGACGGGCTTCCTTCGCCTGAAGCAGAGCGCCAGCGAGAACTGATGCTGGAATTCCATCAAGCTTGGTATCAAGCTGAAGCGCAGTAACGAAATCCTTCGTACCGGCAACCTTGAAGTCCATATCTCCAAATGCATCTTCTGCACCGAGAATATCTGTCAATGCAACGTACTCAGTCTTGCCATCAACGTCATCTGAGATAAGTCCCATTGCAATACCCGCTACGAGCGCCTTGAGAGGCACACCAGCGTTGAGCAATGACATTGTTGAGGCACAGACAGAACCCATTGATGTTGAACCATTTGATCCAAGCGCTTCTGAGACCTGACGGATTGCGTAAGGGAACTCTTCGCGAGTTGGGAGAACTGGAACAAGGGCACGCTCTGCAAGAGCACCGTGGCCGATTTCGCGACGCTTTGGTGAACCAACACGACCGGTCTCTCCTACTGAATAAGGAGGGAAGTTGTAGTTGTGCATGTAGCGCTTGTTTGTCTCAGGGCTCAAAGTATCGAGCTGCTGCTCCATCTTGAGCATGTTAAGAGTTGTGACGCCGAGAATCTGAGTCTCGCCGCGCTCGAAGATTGCTGAACCGTGAACACGTGGGATCACTTCAACTTCAGCTGTGATTGCACGAATATCGCGCAAGCCACGTCCATCGATACGGATCTTCTCGCGAAGAACGCGCTGACGAACGACCTTCTTAGTGACAGAACGGATCGCTGCAGAAACTTCCTTCTCGCGACCTTCGAACTGTGGGTTAACAGCCTCTTTGATTGCTTCGTTAGCAGCATCAAGACCTGCTTCGCGCTCTTGCTTTCCAGCAATTGTGAGCGCCTTTGCGATTGAATCCTTACCGGCAGCTTCGACTGCAGCATAGACATCATCTTGGTAATCAAGGTAGACAGGGAATTCGCCAGTTGGCTTTGCAGCAACCTTTGCAAGTTCCATCTGCGCTTCGCAGAGAATGCGGATGAATGGCTTTGCAGCATCAAGTCCTTGTCCAACAACCTCTTCCGTAGGGGCGCCAGCGCCACCCTTGATGAGATTAATTGTCTCTGAAGTCGCTTCTGCTTCAACCATCATGATTGCAACGTCGCCATCGGCGATACGTCCAGCAACGACCATGTCGAAGGTAGCCTTCTCGAGATCTGAGTGGTTAGGGAATGCAACCCATTGACCTTCGATAAGTGCAACGCGCACTCCACCGATTGGGCCAGAGAATGGCAATCCTGCGAGCTGAGTAGACATTGATGCGGCGTTGATCGCGATCACGTCGTACATGTGATCAGGATGGAGAGCCATCACTGTTACAACAATCTGAACTTCATTGCGAAGACCCTTGACGAATGATGGACGCAATGGGCGGTCGATCAAGCGGCAGGTGAGAATCGCATCTTCTGAAGGACGACCTTCGCGGCGGAAGAATGATCCTGGGATCTTTCCTGCTGCGTACATGCGCTCTTCGACATCCACTGTGAGTGGGAAGAAGTCGAATTGATCTTTAGGATTCTTAGAGGCTGTTGTTGCTGAGAGCAACATTGTCTCGTCATCGAGGTATACAACAGCAGTTCCTGCTGCCTGCTTTGCGAGGCGTCCGGTTTCAAAACGGATCTCGCGCTTTCCAAACTTGCCGTTATCAATCTTTGCAACGGCGAACTTCACATCTTGACCCTCCATGGGTCGCTCCATTTCTCACCATTCACACGCATCGGTAATGGATCTTCGATCGAAGCTCGCGCCCCACTTTCCTAGATCAAACTAGTGAAGGTGTGCGAAAGCCACTACCGAGGACCGATTAGCAGATGCGTGGAAGGCGTTTACTAAATTAGCGGCGAATACCGAGCTTTTCGATAATCGCTCTGTAACGTGTTACATCAGTCTTTGCGAGGTACTGCAAGATACGGCGACGCTTACCAACCATAAGCAAGAGGCCACGACGGTTGTGGTGGTCGTTCTTGTTGGTCTTGAGGTGTTCTGTCACTTCTTCAATTCGCTTTGATAGCAATGCGATCTGAGTCTCTGGGCTTCCTGTGTCAGTGGCAGAAGCGCCGAACTTAGCAATGATCTCTTTTTTCTCTGCAGGCTGTAAGGCCATGGGGCACTCCTTGTACTGTCACGAGGGCCTCGGTGTTATTCACGAAGGCACAATTACTCGCTTTGATGTGGGCCAGAGTCTACCGATTGGGGCAGATCAGGAGAAATCGGGCTTCCCGTTACGCGCACGCTTAAGCTCATAGAAGCCTGGAACTGCCACGCAGAGGGCAAAGCCATCCCAGAGCTTTCCAGCATCCTCGCCCTTTGGCGCAGGTGAGATAACGGGCCCGAAGAAGGCTGCCTCTCCGACGGCGATCACCGGTGTTCCGACATCATTTCCGACCATTGCAACAGCGCGTTCATGGCTGGAGATCATCGGCTCGTTCCACGATTCATCAGCAGCATCTGCGATGAGTTCGGCTGGCAAGCCGGCATCAGCGAGCGCGCCAGCGAGGAGTTCATCGCTCATCTTCTCTTTCTTGTGATGGATCCGATCCCCTAGGGCGTTGTAAAGAGCAAGTACTGAAGCATTGCCGTGCTTCTCTTTCACAGCCGCCACGAGACGAACCGCTCCCCAGGATTTTGCAAATGACTCAGTGTGAGCGGCATCCATCTCGCGATCCTTATTGAGATAAGCCAAGCTCATGACATTCCAGGTGACATCGATATCTCGAACGTGTGATGCTTCAAGCAACCAACGAGAGGTAATCCAAGCAAACGGACAGATCGGATCGAACCACATATCTACTTTTTGAGCTGCCATTTATCTCCCCTTAGTTATGGATATCGCTGTGAGTTAATTCTTTTGCTCGTTCGCAATCCGCCTTCATTTGAATGAGGAGCGGATCAAGACCGTCAAACTTTAAGGTGTCGCGCAATCTCCAACCGAACTCTAACTTCGCTTCTTGGTCATAGAGATCGAGGTCAGTTTGATCTAGTGCATAGGCCTCAACTTGACGACCACGAACTCCTGGGAAGGTGGGATTTGTTCCGATAGAAATCGCTGCTGGCCAACGATCTGCTCCGACTCCAAGCCAACCGGCATAGACACCATCAGCTGGAATTGTTGCGCTGTCGCTTAATCCGATATTTGCTGTTGGATATCCAATCGTTCTTCCACGCTTCTCACCATGAACCACTGGACCGCGTAAATAGAAGCGGCGAGTGAGTAATTCATTTGCACGCTCAACATCGCCATCGACGATCAATGTACGAATACGTGATGATGAGATGGCTGAACCGCGATTCTCGGATAACTCAACGGCGCTGACACCGAAACTCTTGCCGCAGTTCTTTAAATACTCGGCATTTCCGGCCGCTTTGTGACCAAAGGTGAAGTTTGCTCCAACTGTCACATGGCTAGCATGTAACTGGTTGATCAAAATATCTTCAATAAATTGATCAGGAGTGAGCGCAGCAAATTCTCGAGTAAACGGCAGAACCACGACTTCGTGAGCGCCATGTTCTTTCAGAAGCGCGATTCGATCTGCGAGCGGCAATAGCATGGAAGGAGTGCGTTCTGGGGCGAAGATCGATGTCGGATGTGGATCAAAAGTCAGAACGGTCACTTCACCGTGGCGAGCTGCCTCAGCGATGATTGCTTGATGGCCTTGATGAACACCATCAAAGATGCCAATCGCAACTGATCTCATCTGACTATTCTTTCACGGCCACGAGGGTTGGAGTTGCCAATCGTTTGCCGGCAAAATCTCGGTTCTCGAGCAAGGCGGCGAAGTTGCCATCGACTCCGAGAGCTGCAACCACACCATCTGAATCACTTGCGCCGATAGTGCGGCCGAAGCCAATCTCAACGACCTCTTCATAACTCAAGGAACGGGTAGGCATCATTCGCGCAACTCCATCCGCAGTTGAGATAAGTGAGCCGCTCTCAAGATCGTGACATTCATCAATCGTGAATGGTGAGACGAGGGTTCGACGTAGTGAAGTGAGGTGGCCACCGACTCCGAGATATTCACCGAGATCGCGGGCGATTGCTCTGATGTAAGTACCGGCAGAGCAGGTGACGGCGATATCGATCTCGCTCCCCCGCACTTCGCAGATATTAATCTCATAGATCGTCACTTCGCGCGCAGGGATCTCAACGACTTCACCTTGACGAACTCGTTCATGGGCTCGCTTGCCATCAATTTTGATTGCTGAGACTGAACTTGGACGCTGCATGATGGTGCCAACATATTGTTTGAGTCCAGTACGAATCTGCTCTTCTATCACTGCTGAAGCATCTGCAGTAGAAATGACGTCACCTTCACGGTCATCAGTATGGGTTGCGACTCCGAGTTTAATCGTCGCTTCATAACTCTTCTTGCCATCGACGACATATTGAAGGAGTTTTGTGGCATTACCGACTCCCAAGACGAGAACACCGGTCGCCATGGGATCGAGCGTGCCCGCATGGCCAACGCGTTTTGTTCCGAACTTCTTTCGAGCCTTTGCAACGACATCATGCGATGTCATGCCACCAGCCTTATCGACAAGCAGGAAGCCGTTCATCAAATGTAAGAGGCTTACTCGTGAGTCTTATATGGGTTTGCTTCGCCGATTGGCTTCGCATTCTCGCGAAGCTTGGCGAGCTCTTCATCAGCTTTGCGAACCTGGCTCATCAAATCATTCATTGCTGTAGCCTGCTCCTGCAATCCATCAGCGAAGAATTCAATCGAAGGAACAATGCGAAGTCCAAGTGCTTTACCGACTTCACCGCGTAATAACCCCTTAGAAGAGGCGAGTGCAGCGGCAGTCCCAGATTGCGCATCTTCATCGCCGAAGACGGTGTAGAAGATCGACGCTTGTTGTAAGTCGCCGGTAACTCGAACATCGGTGATTGTCACAAAGCCGAGACGCGGATCTTTGACCCGAGTCTCGAGCGCTTGTGCAACAACTTCTTTGATTCGGTCGGCAACCTTAAGTGCGCGATTGGAGGCCATCGTTATGCCCGCTTCTTCTCGCGAATCTCGAAGGTCTGGATAACGTCGCCAACTTCAAGCTCCTTGAATGAACCGAGTCCAATACCGCACTCGAATCCTTCACGAACTTCATTGGCATCATCCTTGAATCGACGTAGTGAGTCGATCTGGAGACCTTCTGTATGTACTACGCCGCCACGCAAGGTACGAGCCTTGGCATTGCGCTTGATCGTTCCATCGAGAACCATCGATCCGGCAATATTTCCAACCTTAGAAGATTTGAAGATATCGCGGACTTCAGCATTACCGGTGATGACCTCTTCATACTCAGGCTTAAGCAGACCCTTGAGTGATGCTTCGATCTCTTCGATCGCCTGGTAGATGACGGTGTAGAACTTCACTTCTACGCCCTCTTGATCTGCAAAGATCGCAGTCTGAGGCTCAGGCTTCACGTTGAAGCCGATGATCACTGCTGTTGAAGCAGATGCGAGTGTCACGTCGTTCTTTGTGATCGCACCTACGCCGCGGTGAATAACGCGGAGATCGACTTCGGCTCCGACATCAAGCTGCAAGAGTGCATCTTCGAGCGCTTCCACAGAACCAGATACGTCGCCCTTGATAATGAGGTTGAGCGTGCTGATCTTGGACTGCTCCATGAAGTCTTCGAGTGAGACCTTCTTACGAGTCTTAGCAAGGAGCGCATTACGTGTTGCAAGTTGACGCTTCTCAGCGATCTGACGTGCAGTACGGTCATCTTCGGCGACGATAAAGGTATCGCCGGCGCCTGGAACTGATGTGAATCCGAGTACCTGAACTGGACGTGATGGACCAGCTTCAGTGACGGCATCGCCATTCTCATCGAGCATCGCACGAACGCGGCCATACGATCCACCGGCAACGATCGCATCTCCGACGCGAAGTGTTCCGCGCTGGACAAGCACAGTTGCTACTGGACCACGGCCCTTATCGAGGTTCGCTTCAATGGCAACACCACGAGCGACATCATCAGCAACTGCACGCAAGTCGAGTGCAGCATCAGCTGTTAGCAATACTGAATCAATAAGCGTTGAAATTCCATCACCAGATTTAGCAGAGACGTTGACGAAGATTGTGTCTCCGCCGTACTCCTCAGCAACGAGGTTATATTCAGTCAACTGTTGGCGGACCTTATCTGGGTTCGCGCCTTCCTTATCGACCTTGTTCACGGCAACAACGATTGGGACATCTGCAGCCTGTGCGTGGTTGAGCGCTTCAATGGTCTGAGGCATCACACCATCATCGGCAGCTACAACGAGAATCGCAATATCGGTGAC
>CAJBLC010000128.1 GCA_903953805.1 uncultured Actinomycetes bacterium
TAAGGCGTTTTCGCTATCGATCTGACTTTGTTGCAATAGCTCGCGCAGAGTGTGACCCTTTACAAGCTCCATAACAATGTACGAGTCAGTGCCATCTTCTCCCGAGTCATAGACGGCGACGATTCCCGGATGATTGAGCCCAGCCGCTGCAAGAGCTTCTTTACGGAAGCGAGCAACAAATGCTGGATCGCGCGCTAGATCACTGCGCAGAATTTTGATTGCAACATCGCGATTTAAACGATCATCATGTGCAGCATAGACATCGGCCATGCCACCAGTGCCGATCATCGCACCGACTGTGTAACGGTTCCCAAGGACCTTACTCATTAGCGGCACCAAGTAGTTCGCTATGTGTGGAAGGTGTATCGACGATCTCGGCCCAGAGAATGGTGATGTTATCTGGTGCGCCCTTTGCTTTTGTGGCAGCGATGAGTTTCTCGAGAATCTCGGAGTCATCGCTCTTCTTGAGAATTTGCTCTATCTCATGATCAGAGAGCACTGATGAGAGGCCATCACTACACAGTAAGAATTTCTCGCCGCTCTTTGCTTCAAGTGAGACGAGTACCGGATCAATTCCAGAATCGCCCATGAGTGCTTGTGTTAGTAATGACCGTTGTGGATGGGAATGCACCTCTTCTGGCGTGAGGCGACCTTGATCAATGAGCTCTTGCATCACAGTGTGGTCAACGCTGATCTGCGAGAGGCGTTTTCCATTCCAGCGATATGCGCGGGAATCTCCAACATGGAGAAGTTCAATGGTTCGATCAGTGAGATGTAGCGCGGTGAGGGTCGTACCCATTCCACTCAGTGATGCATCTTCAGCAGTGCGATCGAGAATCTCTTGATCGATCGAATAACAAATATTTAAAAGGAGATCTTCACGGGATTCTTCATCGATATTTCCATCGTCGAGAATTTTGCCCAATTGTGCGAGTGAGGTAATTGCGATCTTCGATGCAACTTCTCCAGCTGCATGACCGCCCATTCCATCGGCGACAGCGATCAATTGGGGCGAGATTAATCCGGCATCTTCATTACCTTCACGAACCAAGCCGCGATCGGTTGCAGCAAGTACGCGGAATGAACGAACCATCACTGCCCCTTTCGTGGATCTGCCGTACAAGATGCGTGGCGATAAAACGGATTACGAGCACAGAGCCTAACAAGTTACCCTTAGGCCGTGACCCGTTCAGCAACCCGATATGCCTATCTTGGACCTGAAGGCACATTTACGGAAGCGGCTCTTCGACAGATTACCCACGCAGGTGATGAGCTCATTCCTTATGCAAATGTGACTGCAGCGCTCGAGGCTGTCCGCAATGGCGAAGTCCAGAAGGCGCTCGTTCCAATCGAGAACTCAGTTGAGGGTGTTGTCGCTCGCACGCTCGATGAACTCGCAATGGGTACTCCTCTTGTTATTACCGCCGAGACCACACTTCCTGTCTCGTTTGCCTTGATGGTGATGCCCGATCGTGTTGGTCAGAAGATCACGCGCATCGCAACACATCCACATGCCGAATCACAATGTCGCACATATATCGCTCGTGAAGTTCCAGGCGCTGAAATTATTGATACGCCTTCAACTGCAGCTGCAGCGAAAGGTCTTGCAGATGGAAATTACGATGCCGCGATCGCGGCGAAATGGGCGGCCGAGAAATATGGACGAACCGTTGTCGCTGAAGATATTGGTGAGAACCAAGGTGCCGTCACTCGTTTTGTTGTTGCAGAACTTCCAGGCGAATTAGGTGCACCTACTGGAAACGATCGTACTTCACTCGTTGCCTATATCGATATCGACCATGCTGGCGCACTTCTTGAGATCTTGACGGAATTCGCTAAGAACAATGTGAACCTGACATTCATTCAGAGCCGCCCAACAGGTCGCGAGCTCGGCCATTATCACTTCATCATGGATGTCGAAGGCCATATCAACGATGCACCAGTAGCAGCAGCAGTTACCGGGCTGCGCAAGATCTGTGAAGATATCCGCTTCCTCGGGTCTTATCCGAGAGTTAGGTAGAGTTCACCCGTGATCGATCTCAAAGTAATTCGCGAAAATCCAGAAGCTGCGCGCACCTCTCAGAAGGTACGTGGCGAGGATCCTGCACTTATCGATCAACTCATCGCAGCCGATGATGCACGTCGAACCGCCCTCTCTGCCTTCGAAACCCTACGCGCAGAACAGAACACTCTCTCGAAGAGCGTTGGCGCTGCAAAAGGTGATGAAAAGACGGCGCTATTAGAGAAGGCCAAGGGGCTATCTGCACAAGTGAAGGCGGCAGAGGCAACTGCTTCAGAGCTTGCCGAGAAGTCACAAGCAATCTTGCTTCAGATTCATAACCTCATCGATCCAGAGGCACCTGTTGGTGGCGAAGAAGATTTCAAAATTATTGAACATGTCGGAACCCCACGCGATTTCGCTGCAGATGGTTTTGAGGCGCGCGATCACGTCGAGATTGGCAAGATCCTTAAAGCGATCGACACGGAACGCGGTGCAAAGGTCTCTGGCTCACGTTTCTATTACCTCACAGGTATGGGTGCGATGCTCGAGTTTGCACTCGTTAACTATGCAATCTCTTCAGCAACGAAAGCTGGCTTTACTCCAGTGATCCCACCAGTTTTGGTGAAGCCACCAGCCATGGAAGGCACCGGATTCTTAGGGCAAGCTGCCGAAAATGTCTTCCATCTTGAAGAAGATGATTTCTATTTGGTTGGAACATCTGAAGTTCCACTCGCCGCGTATCACATGGACGAGATCGTCGATAATCTCCCGCTTCGTTACGCCGGTTACTCATCATGCTTCCGCCGTGAAGCAGGAACATACGGCAAAGATACCCGCGGAATTATTCGTGTTCATCAATTCGATAAGGTCGAGATGTTCACCTTCTGCAAACCAGAAGATGCTAAAGCTGAACATCTGCGCTTGCTCCAATGGGAGAAGGACTTTATGAATGCGATGGAGATTCCTTATCGCGTCATCGATGTTGCATCCGGAGATCTCGGTGCATCAGCTATTCGCAAGTTTGATATTGAAGCGTGGATTCCAACTCAAAATGCTTATCGTGAAGTCACGTCAACCTCTAACTGCACTGAGTTCCAAGCTCGCCGCCTCAATATTCGTTATCGCGAAGAGTCCGGTACTAAATCAGTAGCAACACTTAACGGCACCTTGGTGGCAATCCCACGCATGATTGTTGCGATTTTAGAGAACCATCAGAATGCCGATGGCTCCGTCAATATTCCAGCAGCGCTTCGTCCATTCTTGGGCGTTGAGAAATTGTTGCCATTAGCGTGAGTATTGCGGGCAAGCGTCCGAAACTAATAGCAACAGATCTCGATGGCACGATCGTTGTTCATGGCGAGGGCTATGACAACTCCCAGATACGCCAACGTACTGTCGATGCCTTTAAGAAGGCGCATGATTTAGGTATACATATCTATTTTGTAACGGGAAGACCTCCGCGTTGGATGTCTGAGATCCGCGATGCTTTTGGATTTGGAAATTCCATCTGTGCTAATGGCGCAATGCTTTATGACTTTGTCAATGATGAAGTTCTCGAAGAGTGGGGAATCCCGATCGAGAACCAGAAAGAGATCGCTCGCGTCTTGCGCGAACATATTCCGAATATTTCATTTGCGATCGAATACGGTGATGAGTTCCATCATGAGCTTGCCTATGTTCCGCGTTGGGATATCGGCGTGGATATGCAACCGATTGCGAAGATCGAAGAGCGCATGGTTCGCCCAGCCTTCAAGATGCTCGCACGTTGTAGTGATTACGACATGACATCCGATGAGATGCTTGAGATTGCTCAACGTGAAGTCGGGCATTTAGCAACGATTACTCACTCGAACCCAACTGAATCGCTCTTAGAAATTTCGGCGATTGGTGTGAGCAAGGGCGAGACACTTGCCAAGATTGCAGAACGCCATGGTCTTACCGCTGATGATTGCGTGAGCTTTGGCGATAACCCCAATGATTTCTCGATGCTCGCCTGGGCGGGACGTTCATGGGCGATGGGTGATGGCCACCGCGATGGCATCAAATATGCCAAGTTCGTTGCAGAGCCTCATCACACCGATAGCGTCGCTCGTATTATTGAAGAGTTGATCGAACTCCCTGCTTAAGGTGCTCATCAGAGCCTTCGATTTTGAGGGATGCCTGCCTCAACGGTAAGTTTGCCCACGGAGGACTCGCATAGCGGCCGAGTGCACCGGTCTTGAAAACCGGCAAGGGAAACCTTCGTGGGTTCAAATCCCACGTCCTCCGCCAGAGCAGTACAAGTACGTAAATGGGATAGCGCAGGTGGCTGACTTCACAGCCCCTGCGCTTACCCTTATCTAGCGAACGATTCGCAAGAAGAGCAGACTTCTCCTATGGCTACAGGCGTATTTTCCGAAGGTAGAGCGAAGATATCCGAGCGCACACTGCGCACCGATAAATGGTGGATCCAACCGCTCATCACAGTCCTCGTACTTCTCTCGTTCATTGTCTATGCGACCTTCCGCGCATTTGAAAATGGCAATTACTTTGCAGAGCCGCTGATCTCGCCGTTCTACTCACCATGTCTCTCGACTGCATGTGTAGCGGGCGCATCACTTCTCGGTACGCCATTTGGAATCATCCATATCTTTGGAATGGTTCTCTCACCAGCGCTATTAATTTTGATCTTCCCACTTGGTTTCCGTCTTACTTGTTACTACTACCGTAAGGCGTACTACCGCTCATTCTGGATGTCACCACCAGCGTGTGCAGTTGCAGAACCACATGCGAAGTACACCGGCGAGACTCGCGCACCTCTCATTATGCAGAATGCACATCGCTGGTTCTTCTACGCAGGATTGGTCTTCAACGTCTTGCTCACTACTGATGCGATTCTGGCATTCCGTAATTCAGAGAAGCAGTGGGGCCACATGTCAGTGGGCACGCTAGTTCTTCTCGCGAACTCAACCTTCTTGTGGTTGTACTCGCTCTCATGCCATACCTGCCGTCACACAGTAGGTGGACGTCTTCGTAACTTCTCGAAGCATCCACTTCGCTACAAGGCATGGACAGTTGTTTCAAAGCTCAACCATTATCACCAGAACTTCGCTTGGGTGTCGCTGATTGGCGTTGCGCTCGCTGATGTTTATGTCCGTGAAGTCGCGACCCACGCGATCACTAACTGGTACTTCTTCTAAGTCGGGGGCTTCATAGATCATGGCTAATTTAGAGAAACACTCTTACGACGTTGTCGTTATCGGCGCCGGTGGCGCTGGACTTCGCGCCGCAGTAGAAGCCCGCGAAGCCGGCCTCTCTGTCGCAATCGTCTGTAAGTCATTATTTGGTAAGGCCCACACCGTTATGGCTGAAGGTGGCGCTGCCGCTTCCATGGGTAACGTCAATGACAATGACAACTGGATGGTTCACTTCCGCGACACAATGCGCGGCGGAAAGTTCCTCAACCACTACCGCATGGCAGAACTCCACGCGAAGGAAGCACCAGA
>CAJBLC010000129.1 GCA_903953805.1 uncultured Actinomycetes bacterium
ACATCGTTCTGCAGATTGGAAAGCCATCTCGCACCTCGAAGAAGGATTTGGCCAATGTCTGAGCCAACCTTCTACGAGAAGATCGGCGGCCATCAGACCTTCGAGAATCTCGTCTCACACTTCTATGCACTAGTGGCAATAGATCCGATCTTGCGTCCGATGTATCCAGATAATGATCTGCATGGTGCGGGCGATCGGTTGATGATGTTCTTAGAACAATATTGGGGCGGACCAACAACATACTCAGAGAAGCGCGGACATCCACGCCTTCGCATGCGCCATGCTGGATTTCATATCGATAGCGCGGCACGTGATGCCTGGCTTCGTTGCATGAAGAGTGCGGTCGATGAGATCGAATGCGCGCCAGAGTTAAAGGCAGAGTTATGGGGCTATATGCTCGAAGCTGCCCAGTTCTTAGTGAATCAACCAAATGATCGTGGTGGAGCTAACGGGGGAGAACTTAAGACCGTTTAGGTTGAGACTTATTACCAATCTTTAAGATCTCACCATTACGTAAGTACCAGAGAACACCGTCATCGCTACGAATTGTTGTGATGCGAAGGCCAACTGATTCAACAACGCCTTTTACTTCAAGGACTTCAACAAGATCTCCAACACCATACTGATCTTCGACGAGCATGAAGATTCCCGCCAAGATATCGCGAACGATCGTCTGTGCGCCGAGTCCAAGTGCAACGCCAACAACTCCGGCAGATGCAACGATCGGGCCAAGGTTCAAACCAAATTCACTGAGCACCATAGAGAGTGCGACGAGCCAGATCAGACCATTCAGGGTCGACTTGAGGATCGTGCCCGTTGTCTGAGCGCGCTCTCGCTGACGGGTTGCAGTCCGCTGCGGCCCGGGAACGAAGTCGGCATTGGCGATCCGGTTCATGGCGCGGGTGATAGCCCGGCCGCCGATGATCTGGAGTCCCAAGGCAACGGCTGCGATCGCCAGGATGTGGAGCGGGGCGCCGCTGAACCAGGTATAGAAATGGTGAACATTGAGTTTCATGGTGTGAAGACTCTATCTAAATTCGGCGAAATCCAGCCATTTTTGAGGAAGGTAGGGCAATATTTCCCCCATGGCGCACTGGTTGTGCGTTACCGGTATCCAGCACATGCCGGCCAGAACTTAAGGGAGAAGTTCGGTGAGTCAGACACTTGTTCTGAATGCTACCTACGAGCCACTAGGCGTTGTCTCAGATAGACGTGCGCTCATTCTTGTCTTGAATCAACGTGCAACAACTGTCGAAGATTCAGAGATCATCTTGCATTACTCAGGTGGAGAGATGGCTCTCCCAGCAGTAATCCGATTAACAAAATTTGTGAAGATCCCATATCGCCACGCGATTCCATTATCGCGTCGTGCGGTCTTTGCACGCGATGGCGGTAAGTGCGTTTACTGCAGCGCACCTGCAACATCGATCGACCATGTGATTCCACGCAGCCGTGGTGGCGCGCATCACTGGGAGAATGTTGTGGCGGCTTGCCATAAGTGCAATCACCAGAAGGCTGATCGTATGCTGAAGGAGATTGGCTGGAAGTTGCGCTCGCTCCCGCGTGAACCTGCTGGCGCTGCTTGGCGAATTCTCGGTACTGGTCGATCTGATCAACGCTGGCTCGCATATTTAGAGCCATACGGTGTGAACTCATCGCTCGGAGCTAGTGCAGCATCTGCCTAGATCGCGTAATAGGATTACGCCATGATCTTGAACCACTTGCCAACACTTCTCCATCTTGCGACTCAAGAAGATGGTTCGCTGCCAGGTAAAGGCCTCACTGCTGGTCAGACACTTCTCTACTTCATTGGCGCACCAGTTGCGCTCTTTCTCATTATCGCTGGAATTGTTGTGATCTCTACTGCAGATCGCTCAAAGGGTCGCTCGAGCGATCTCAGCAGAATCGACTAGTACTTCCTTTAACTTATTGTTTGTCGCGTGCCTGTGCGCGCAATGCACGAGCGAGACCATCGCGGTTCTCATGCAAGAAGCGGAGCATCGCTGCCGGCGCATCTTGATGAGCTGCAATCCAGGCATCTGTCTTCGCTAATACCTCATTAGTAATGACATGGCTTGGATACATCTCGTTGACGATATCGCCAGCCATTTCAAAGCCGTGGATATCCCATGTCGATAGCAAGGTATCGAAGTAACGATCAACGAACAGAGCCTGCAGATCGCGATGAGAAGCGCGCTGGAATCCGATCATGAGTGATTGGCGAACTTGGGTTCCGGTCTCAACGTCATAGATCGCATCCCATGCACTCTGCTTTGCTTCGATCGTTGGAATCGCAGCAAGGCAACGTTGATAAGAAGCATTACCCGGAATCGTGTTATCTGATTCAAGAATCGCCTTCAGTTCTGCTTCGCCGAATACGCCATTCTCGGTGAGTGATAGCGCGAGTGACCACTTCAGATCGTTATCTAATGTGAGCCCAACGAGTGAACCACCAAAGATCGCCTTGAGGTTGGCAAGTTGCTCTGGAGTTGATGCAAGTGCACCATATGCCTTTGCAAGTTGAAGTTGCTTATCGCTGCCGGCTTGAGTTGATTGCAAGATCGCATAGACCGAATCTGCGGCCCGAACCTTAAGCGCTGGGCGATTTGCTGGAGCTGCGTAGTTCTCGATGGTGAGTGAGATCTTTGCTCCGGCTCCGGTGACAGAGCTGATGTGGCTCTCAACTTCGAGACCAGCAAGAGCGATATCGATCCACTCAGTGGTTGAGATTTCAGCATCACGAGTCATATCCCACGCAGCTGACCAATAGAGCGCACGAGCGAGCGAATCTTCTACCTTGCCGAGGTGTGAACGAAGAGTCTGGATCGAACGTTCATCAAGGCGCCACTTTCCGTATGAGAGATCGTGATCGTTGATTAAAAGGAGATCGGCAACTGGCTGACCAGCGAGTTCAGTGACTTCGGTACGTGCACCATCGACATCGATCAAAGTTGATGAGCGACGAACAACGCGCTCGCCTTGGATATCAAAGAGTCCGACAGAGATGCGGTGTGGGCGAAGTTCAGTGGAACCAGCAGGAACTTTTGGTGCCTCTTGCTTGATTGCAATGCTTGCATACTTTTCACCTGACGCATCGAGAGTGATCTCTGGGCGAAGGGTGTTCACACCAGCAGTGCGGAGCCAGGTGTTAACCCAAGGCGTGAGGTCG
>CAJBLC010000130.1 GCA_903953805.1 uncultured Actinomycetes bacterium
AGGAATCGTTCACCGCGATATTAAGCCTGGAAATATCATGATCACCGATAGCGGTGAAGTAAAGGTGATGGACTTCGGTATCGCTCGCGCACTTGCCGATATCGGTGCCACCATGACAAATACGTGGAATGTCGTTGGTACTGCACAATATCTATCGCCTGAACAAGCGACAGGTGAACCAGCCGATTCCCGTAGCGATATCTATTCAGTGGGTTGCGTTCTCTACGAGATGCTCTCAGGTGAACCACCATTTACTGGAGATACACCTGTCTCAATCGCATTCCAACATGTATCCGGTGCACTCATCCCATTAACTGATCGAAGCCCTGATATTGATCCCAACCTTGGAACGATCTGCTCCGTTGCACTCTCGAAAGATCCAGCACATCGCTATCAAAGCGCTTACGCCATGCTCGCCGACCTCAAGCGAGTGATGAAGGGTGAGCCAGTCACCACCAAGATCAAGCGAATTAAGCCGCGGAAGAATCGCACGATCTTTGGAATCATTGGTGCAGTTCTCGTGCTCGCAATTGGTGGGATCGTGGCCGTTGTTCAAAGCGGGAGTGCAACGATTCAGGTTCCTAGCGTTGTGGGCCTCACGCAAGATCAAGCAAAGGCTCTGCTCCATAACTTCACAATCAATGTCACCCAGGGGCCAGATGCGCGGATTCCTAATGGCCGTGTTGCCAGCCAACTTCCATTAGCAGCTTCACGAGTTCCTTCAGGTTCATCTATCTCAATCGTCATCTCATCAGGTCCTGGCGAATCAATGGTTCCGGTCGATCTCGTTGGTAAGCCATTAACTGATGCTCGCAACTTATTACTTGCAGCAGGTCTAACAGTCACACAAATTCTTCCGATTGATTCCAATCAAAATCCAGGAACTGTTCTACAAGTGACTCCAAGTGCAGGTAGCCCACTTCCTGCAGGTAGCGGCGTAGTACTTCAGATTGCGAGCGGAAGTGCCACTGTTCCATTAGTCACTGCTATCAGTGAAATTGAAGCTCAGACCGTACTCACCCAAGCCGGTTTCCTCTTCAAAATTATCTATGCCTACGACGGAACGCAGACCATTGGAAATGTTCTTGCTCAGGCTCCTGCATCTGGTGCATCACAGCCGATTGGATCTTCAGTAACAATCACTGTAAATAAGCAGAATTAATTTCTTGCAACAACTGGTGTAAAGGCATTTGATCGTTCACGTGCCGACGCATCACCACAACGTACCAACCAATTTCCTAACATCTTGTGGCCGTGTTCTGTAAGTACTGACTCCGGGTGGAATTGCACGCCAGAGATTGGCAAGGTCTTATGTTCAATCGACATCACGATGCCGGTCTCTGTTGCACTTGTTACTTCAAATTCATCAGGAAGAGTTGCTGGTTCGATTGCGAGTGAGTGGTATCGCGTTACTGTGATCGGTGAAGGAATATCAGCCATCAATCCATGGCCGTTGTGGTGAATCACAGATGTCTTGCCATGTAATAACTCTGGTGCGCGAGATACCGTTGCACCAAATGCAGTTCCAATCGCTTGATGTCCGAGACAGACTCCAAAGAGTGGGATCTTCTCCTTCGCGCAGAATTCGACCATCGCCATCGAGATTCCGGCTGCCTCTGGCGTTCCAGGGCCAGGAGAGATAAGTACGCCATCAAAATCGCGAGCCCGTTCAACAGTGATCTCATCGTTGCGGACGACGGTGCACTCGGCACCGATCTGACCCAAGTATTGGACCAGGTTGTAGACAAAGGAGTCGTAGTTATCGACGACCAGAATCTTGACTGGGCTGGAAGCTACTGCTGGCACCGGCTAATTCTCGCCTAATTTGTAGTAGCCTTGCACCATGCCTAAATCCAAGGTCCGCAAGAAGGTTAAAGAGCAGCACCATCTCGAGCAGCTCGCAGAGCAGCATGAGCATGCCGATCTCCTCAAGGAGTCGCCAGCTTGGCTCGCGCCAACGATGGTCACCGCCTTCCTCGCCGGCCTGATCTGGATCGTTATCTTCTACGTCTCAGGCACCACCTACCCAATCCCACATATCGGCGCCTGGAATATGGTCGTCGGATTTGGCTTTATTGGTGCTGGATTCACGCTCGCCACTCGCTGGCACTAAAAGCTTTAACTAATTACACGGGTGTAACTCCTCCACACCTGTTGATATCCCTGTGGATTGAACTCGCTCCGCCATTCTCAAGGTCGGGATTATGCTGGCTCTCAGGAAACCCCCAGCCTTCAGGAGCACCCTTTGAGCGAGGTGAAAACTATGACAACTAATCCATCCACTCAGAGCGCTCAGAAGATTCTCGTCGTCGACGATGAATCGAGTATCTCTGAACTCATTGCAACGAGCCTGAAATTTGTTGGCTTCGATGTACGAACAGCTGCAACTGGTTCAGAAGCTCTTCGCGTCGCCGAAGAGTTCAAACCACATGCACTCATTCTCGATGTGATGCTCCCCGATCAGAATGGTTTCGATGTCTGTCGCCAGCTTCGCCAAGATGGTCACTCCGTAGGTGTTCTCTTCCTTACTGCGAAGGATTCCGTCGAAGATAAGATCGCAGGGCTCACGATCGGTGGCGATGACTATGTCACCAAACCATTTAGCCTAGAAGAGTTAGTCGCACGACTACGTGCGCTGCTTCGTCGTATCGGAGTAACTGAGCCTGATCTCGACGAAGAGAAGGTTCGCTTTGCAGATCTCGAACTCGATGAGGCAACTCATGAGGTTCGTCGCGCTGGCAATTTAATCGAACTCTCACCAACTGAATTCACACTCCTTCGATACTTGATGATCAACGCCGATCGCGTTGTCAGCAAGTCGCAGATCCTTGATCATGTCTGGCAGTACGACTTCCGTGGCGATGCCGGCATTGTTGAGACTTATGTTTCTTATCTCCGCAAGAAGATCGATATCTTTGAGCCAGCTTTAATCCATACCGTTCGCGGTGTCGGCTATCGCATGCGAATGCCAGCTGTAAAGTAACTCGTCTATGAAGCTTTCGCGTTGGAGTCTACGTAACCGATTATTGATCTCGGTCTTGATTGTCTCGGCAATCGGTATTGCAGCGTCGGATTTCGGTGCGATTCAATCCTTGCGCAACTTTCTAGTCAATGAGCTTGATACTCAACTAGGAACAATTTCACACGCAACTGCAATGCAGTTGGATCGTGCTGGTATTGAGATGCAGCAACAACAGACTGACGATATGCAGTTCCGCCCCATTAGACCGCTACGCGGAGTTCCAACAACAACGAGCGTTGCTCTTCTCTCCCCAACTGGCCAGTTAATGGGTCAACTCGGCGGTGACCTCTCAGGAATAGCGGCTGGCACTATCTTTAAGGGCTTCACCTCTTCAGTCGTTGCTGCAACACAAGGAAAGCCATTTACCTTCACGGATGAAGAAGAACATCGCTATCGCGTTATTGCAACAGTGCTGCCATCACAACAGGGATCAGTCCTTGTCTCATCATCACTTGATAGCGTCAATCGAACACTCAAAGAGTTAGCATCACTCTTCCTCGTTATCTCACTCATTGTCTTGCTGCTGATCGGCGCGCTTGCGCGAGCATTTATCCGTATCAGCCT